>JAJTGK010000052.1 GCA_021297815.1 Planctomycetaceae bacterium | reverse complement strand
GAAGGCCTCGGCTCGCTGCGCGAACTCGTTCCGCAGCAGGCCGAGGTGCTCGAGAACGCCAGCCTGGTGGGGGACTACTTCTTTGCGCAATACCTGAAGGATGTGAAGCCGCTCGTGCGCATGCTGCGCGCCGACGGCTCGCGCGTGCGCGAGGTCGACCTGCCCGGCATCGGTTCGGCGGGCGGCTTCGGCGGGCGCCGCCGCGACACCGAGACCTTCTACAACTTCGAGTCGTTCAACCAGCCCGCGACGATCTACCGCCTCGACCTCGCCACGGGCGCGTCGACCGTGCTCCGCAGGACCGAGATCGACTTCGATGCGTCGCGCTACGCGGTCGAGCAGGTGTTCTACGCATCGAAGGACGGCACGCGCGTGCCGATGTTCATCGTGCACCGCAAGGATGCCCCGCGCGACGGCGCGCAGCCGACGCTCCTCTACGGCTACGGCGGCTTCGGCCTCTCCGAGACGCCGTGGTTCTCGCCCGACTTCGCCTCGTGGCTCGACCTCGGCGGCGTGCTCGCGGTGGCGAACCTCCGCGGCGGCGGCGAGTACGGCCTCGACTGGCACGAGGCGGGCAAGAAGTCGCGCAAGCAGAATGTCTTCGACGATTTCATCGCGGCCGCCGAGCACCTGATCGCCGAGAAGTGGACGCGCCCCGACAAGCTGGCCGTGCTGGGCGGCTCGAACGGCGGCCTTCTCGTCGGCGCGGTCGTGACGCAGCGCCCCGATCTCTTCGGCGCCGCATTGCCCGCGGTCGGCGTGATGGACATGCTGCGCTTCCAGCGATTCACGGCGGGCCGCTACTGGACCGACGAGTTCGGATCCTCGGACGACCCCGCGGAATTCAAGGCGCTCTACGCGTACTCGCCGTACCACAGGCTCGCCGCGGGCACGAAGTACCCCGCGACCATGGTCACGACCGCCGACACCGACGACCGCGTCGTGCCGGGCCACTCGTTCAAGTTCGCCGCGCGCCTCCAGGAATGCCACGCGGGCGAGACGCCCGTCCTCATCCGCATCGAGACCGCCGCGGGTCACGGCGCGGGAAAGCCCGTGTCGAAGGCGATCGACGAGACGACCGACATGTGGGCGTTCCTCGTGAAAGTGCTGCGCATGTCGCCCGAACGCGCTCGGTGATCAGGGCATGGCGGGGCGCCTGCCGTGGCGAGGCTCACTCGCCGTCGCCCGAGGGAGCGGTCGGCGTCCCGTGCAGCCGATCGGCCCGCGTGCGAGTGCATGCGTGTGAATGCATGCGTGTGAATGCATGAGCTGCAGCTCGCGGAGCGAAACGGCTTCGATCCTCGAGAGGCGTGCTGGGCGCGACGGCGGGCGAAGGCCGATTCCTTCCCCATCGTGGAGCGCGGGGTGCGGATCGGCACGACGGCCGAGGGCGATCGGCCGCGCACGAATGTTCCTCGCCGAGGTGCGATGAACTCGCGGATCGGTGCCCGTCGCAGTCGGGGCATCGCTTGGGTGCCGCCGCCGACTGTCCGCGCAACCGACTCATGCGCGGGGGCGCTGCGTGCGCTTCCACCGCTCGATCTCCCGCGCGAGATGCGATGGTCGGAATCCTTGGCCCGACATGAGCCGTCGCCAGTCGGGCGCGTGGTCGAAGTGCTGCAGCTGGATGTGGTAGTAGTTGATGTACTCAAGCACCGCGAGGAGAAGCAGCGCTGCGGGCGCCAGGAACTGCGCGGAAAGCTGCGGTCCTGCATCGAAGCACTCCATGCCGAGCGCGACCGCCGCAGCCACGCAGAGCGCGAGCGCCGGCCAGCGCAGTCGAAGGAGCAGGGGGATCCGGGCCGTGGTCGCACCCGCCTCGCCTCGTGCCTTTCGAAGCATCATCCGCAGCACGATGGTGCCGATCACGAGAAGGAACGAGCAGGCGAGGCACGACAGCACCAGAGCGGCCGAGATCGTTCCAGCCGAGCGGTGCACGATGTAGATGGCGACGGCGGGGAGGAACACGATGTTGCCCGCCTCGATCTTCCAGTAGGTCGCAAGGCGGCGAGCGGGGGCGGAAGTGGCATGCATCGAGTCGGTGCTCCGCTGATGGTGTCTGCGCGTCGCGCGTCCGCGGCGCTCCTATGTCCCTGACTTCGGCAGCCGAAGTCGATGGACCATCGTTCCGATCGCGAAGCCGATCGTGCCCGACTCGGACTCGAGCAGCCGGATCTTGTTGACGGCGTTCCCGAACGATACCTTCCGCCAAGTCGCGCCGCCGTCCGCGGTCATGAAGCCATTTGGCACGGCGCCGACGAAGCCCGTGCTCCCGTCGATGAACGCGACGCCGAACTCGCGCACGGCGTGGTCGTCGACCAGCAGAACCTCGTGCCAGCTTCGGCCACCGTCGGTCGTCTTCGCCACGAACCGCTTCGACGACTTCGGATCGGGGTCGTACGACTGGATCGTGCAGTATCCCGTGTCCGCATCGGGGAACGAGAACTTCCAGGTGAGTTCCCAGGGGCGGCTCGAGCGGTAGACCTCGTTCCAGGTCGCGCCGCCGTCGTCGGTGGCCAGGATGAGCGCATGCGACTGCGCCACATCCGCGCTCGTCGCCGACGCGATGAATCCCCGCGTCTCGTCGATGAACTTCACATCGAACGCCATGGCGCCGAGTTCGGGAATCTTGCCCTGCCTCCAGGTCTTGCCGAGGTCGTCGGACCAGATGTACGCCGCGGGGCCGCCGACGCGGCCGACGCCCACGATGCGCGGCCTGTGGTCGAGATGACCCGCGTTGACGAAGGGCACCTGCACGATGTCAAACGCGCACAGCCCCACGACGGGTGGACCGTCGATCGCCGTGACCGCGCTCCAGGTGGCGCCCCCATCCTCGGTGCGATAGACAGCCACGGGATCAGTGACCCCTGGGAAGTAGCCTGGCCCGACATTCCCGAGCACGCCGACCTTCTCGTCCACGAACGCGAGGCAGCGCACGAAGGTGCCTGTCTTCTCCCAGACCTTCGTCCACGAGTCGCCGCCGTCCTCGGTCTTGAACAACTTGCCCGCGCCGTTGCCATACCAACCCACGCGCTCCGACACGAAGAAGATGTCGTCCTGCTTCCCCGGGTACGCCTCCGTGGGCAGGCGCTCCCACGCGAGAAGCTCGTTGGGCGGCCCGCCTGCCTGCGCCTGCGTCTGACCCTCGGGTGCGGCGGCACGCCCCTCGACTGAGGCGATCCACTTCAGGATCTCCTCAGGGAGTTCCCGGTCGAACTCGCCGCCGCCCATCGCGGTGACGCTTGAGTTCAGGTTCGGATGCAGGGTGAACGCGTGATCCGCGCGGGGCCGAAGAAGGAGCGTGCCACCTCCACGCGTGCGTGCATTCACGATGTCGACGATCTTCCTGTGGTCGACCTCTGAAGTCACCCAGTCGTACTCGCCGTACACGGCGAGCACCGCGCCCGTCGACTCCGCCCATGCGCGCGCCAGATTCAGGTCCTGCAGCTGGTGGAAGAACGCCATGCTCCGAGTGGACATGTGGTTCTCGTCGAGCATCGTGCCCTGCGTCGGCTGCCTCAGTTCCGGCCAGCGCGCCCACACATCGCCGAGGGTCTTCTTCTCGATCAGGACCGTCGCGCTCGACCTCGCCTCGGCCAGGACGGCATCGGTGACATCGGCCTCGGAGATCCCTGGCTGCATGGCGGCCTGCCGACGCACATTCTCGAGCTGATACTCGAACCAGGTGCGCACCAGCGTGCCGTACACGATGCTGCCGCGAACCGGCACCGCCTTCGCCAGATACGGCGCCAGCACTCCGCCCATCGAGTGCCCGAACAGGTAGATGCGCGTAGGGTCGACGCCTGGCATCTCCGACAGCTGCTTCAATGCGGCCGCGTATCCCGCGAGTTCAGTCTCGAGGTCGATTTCGCTGCACGGAGGACCCTCGCTGTCTCCGACGCCCGGCTTGTCGACACGCATCGTGACGAAGCCGGCCTCGGCCATGGCATGCACGATGCGGGTGTCCACGGCCTCAGGCTGCATGGGCCGGTCGACCGTGTCGCAGATGATCCCCGACACATACAAGAACGCCGGCGCCTTGCCGTCCTTCGCGAGCGGCGAGTCCTTCGGCTCGGTGACGATGGTCCGCAGGCGGTAGCCGTCGGGCACGCGCACGCTGCCGTAGGTGACGCTGCTGCCGACGAGCGCCTCGGACGCGGCCTCGGCGGTGACCTCGACGATCTTCACAGGATCGCCTCCTCGCTGCACGGCCAGCCGCACCGTTTCGCCCGCCTTCACGGTGCGCATGGCTTCGCGCAGTTCCTCGCGGCTGCGGACTTCCTTGCCGTTCACGGACTGCAGCGTCCAGGAGCTTTCCAAGCCGGCCTTTGCGGCGGGCGATCCTGGCTGGATGGATTCGATGGTGACTGGCCCGGTCGCAGCGCTTCCGAGACGCAGGCCCAGCGGGCCTGCACGACGGGGGAGTGGTTGATCGGGCGGCGACTGCATCCCTGCGTTGATGACAACGGCGAGCATGGCGGATGCGATGGTGATGGTGGCGTTGAGCATGGACGGGGACTCGGGAAAGCGGTGGAGCGATGCGACTCACGCGCGTTTCGGGCGCGCGCCGCGTGAGCGGACGACGGGGACGACGAAGAACGCGGCGAGGTAGAGCGACCCCGCACGGCGACCCTTGCGCGCGTCGAGGTACCGCTTCAGGGAGAGCAGGCGACCGTGGAGGTGCTTCATTTCGTTCGGAGTCAGCCACGCGTTCTCGAGCTTGCCGATCACATTCTGGAACTCGTGATCGTGCGTGAACCCGCCTGCGGCCGCCGCCTTGCGCGAGGCCCGTGCCACGATGCTTGTCATGCTGCGCATCGATCGGTCGATCGTCTTCGCCGTGGCCGCCGCCCCGGCCCCGCGGAAGCGTGGTCGGAAGTCGTCGGCCACCAGGTCGTACACCTTGCCTGGGCGGGTGCGGCCAGCTCGTTGTCCCGCCTCCACCGCCACGCCGATCCTGAGGAGTTGGCGCAGGTGTGGGTAGAGCGTGTCCGCCGGACGGTCGAGCGCCTGCGCGATCTCGCCGACCGAGCATGGAGCGAGGCTGCGCATCGCCTCCACGATCTCGAAACGCACCGGGGCCATCAGGACGGCCCAGTCGTCGGTGCGCGTGATGACATGGATAGGGGGACGGGGCATCGTGGGAAGGATACCGAAATTGTGATACGAAAACATTTCACAAGATACCGACCAGCCGTACGCGCCCCCGAACCCTGTACGCGGGCCACGGGCGTTCCCCGCGCCGCCTCAGGCCGCCACGATCGGTGACTGCGGATCACCCGAAGAACGGACCAGATTCATCCTGTCCCAGGCATCGAGCAACCGTCCCGCTAAGTTCCTACGGCTTCTTGCCCTGCGCCCCTGGCGGTCCGATGCTCACGGGCGTGGCCTGCGTCGCGTCGGGCCAGGAGTTCTTCGCCGCTCCAACGATTGCTTCAACCCCGCGTGCATCGCGCGCCGAGGCTGCATGCCGCGGCCACCGAGTGAAAGCTCGGGACTTGCGAATGCGATGGATCCGCGTGCGCGAAAGGCTGGCAAGGTCGAACCTGCCATCGCTCGCCAGCGCTGCGGCAAGCCGTGATGCTTCTCTGCCGCGGTCGTCGAGGTGATGTGGCGCCATGGAGGGGTAAGGAGATCAGAGAGGCTGGTCTCCGCACGAATCCCAACGATGGACTTCCTGCAGAAGCACGGCTCGCTCGTCGCGCATCAGCGCACCGGGAGCCGAGCCCCGCTCGAGCGATCGGCGGAAAGGGGGACCGCTCCTTGGAGCTCTTGCGACCTGCGGCCAGTTGAAGGAGTTTTCGGGATCGCCCGCGCGGGGCGAGACCTCGGAATCCGTCGCAAGGTCTTCAGGATCGTGTCGGTGCGTGACTCCCGAACCCTCTCGCCTGCGAAGATGACCCCATGACTGCGACCACCCGCCCGCCGGCCTCCGCCAAGAACCCGACGACGACAACCACGACGACGCCGTCGCGGCCGCCCGCGATCGCGACGCTCGCCGAGCTCCGCGCGTCGGGCTGGCGCAGCCGCAGCGTGAAGGACGAGCTGCGCGAGAACTTCACCCGCGCGCTCGCGGCGCGCGAGGAGCTCTTCCCAGGCATCGTCGGTTACGACGACACCGTGATCCCCGAGATCGCGAACGCGATCCTCGCGGGGCACGACATGCTCTTCCTCGGCGAGAAGGGGCAGGGAAAGAGCCGTCTCATGCGGCTCCTGCCGCGCTACCTCGACGAGTGGCTGCCGTATCTCGACATCGCGGGCTCGCCCGTGCACGAGGACCCCGAGCGCCCGATCACGCGCGCCGCGCGCGAACTCGTCGCATCGACGCCGCCCGAGGCGTTGCCCATCGCATGGTGGCACCGCGACGAGCGCTACGGCGAGCGCCTCGCACCAGGCACCAAGTTCGCCGATGTGATCGGCGAGATCGACCCTGCGAAGCTGATCGGCGGCACCTCGATGTCGGCCGAGGACGCGCTCCACTTCGGCCTCGTCCCGCGGCAGCACCGTGGCATCTTCGCGATGAACGAGCTCCCCGACCTCGACGAACTCGTGCAGGTCGGCCTCTTCAATGTCCTCGAGGAGCGCGATGTCCAGATCCGCGGCTATCCCGTGCGCTTCGACCTCGACATCCTCGTCCTCTTCAGCGCCAACCCGAGCACCTACAACCGCTCGGGCAAGGTGATTCCGCAGCTCAAGGACCGCATCGGCTCGACGATCCAGACGCACTACCCGCGCGAGCGCGAGCTCGGGATCGCGATCACGCGCCAGGAGTCGGGCCTCGACCTCGGCGGCGAACATCCGGTCGTCGTGCCGCCCTTCATGGAGGCGCTCGTCGAGGAGATCTCGCGCGCCGCGCGCGCCTCGCGCTTCGTCGACCAGGCGAGCGGCGTCTCGGCGCGCTTCGCGATCGCGAACTACCGCACGATGGTCGCGAACGCGCGGCGCCGCGCGATCGCGCTCGGCGAGCGGCCCGCGGTGCCGCGGATCAGCGACCTCGCGCACCTGAAGGCGAGCGCCCTCGGCAAGCTCGAGCTCGACCTGATGGGGTCGCACCAGCTCACCGAGGCGCAGGCGATCGACGCGATCGTCGCCGAGGCGATCGCGAAGGTCTTCGACGAGTATGTCGACGCGCACGGCCTTGGCGCCGTCGCGGAGGTCTTCGCGAAGGGCGTGCGCATCGAGGTCGGCGACATGCTTCCCTCGGCGCACTACGCGCGCGTCCTCGCCACCGTGCCCGAGGCCTGGAACAAGGCCTTCGAGGTCAATGCGTCCGAAGACCCCGCCGTGCGCGCCAGCTGCGTCGAGTTCGTGCTCGCAGGCCTCTGGGCGACCGAGCGCATCTCGCGCGTCGAGAAGCACGGACGCGTCTCCTACGAGGTGCAGGCGCCATGAGCCGCTACGGTGGCGTGGTCCACGCCTACCTCGGCTACGACCCGCTCGAGTTTCCGCCGCCGACCAAGCCGCGCTCGGGCGACGCGGCCGACGCGATGCTCGACCACATGCTCATGTACGGCTCGCGCAGGCGCTTCACCGACCGTGAGCTCGCCGACGCGATCCGCCTCGACCCGTCGCAGATCCGCGGCCTCGGCCCGAGCCTCGACGCGCTCAAGGCGATGCTCGAGGAGCGCAAGCGGAAGATCCTCGAACGCTACGAGACCTCGCACGCGCGCGACCTCGCGAGCGACGCCTTCGACGCCGCCCGCGGCAAGATCGAGGTGCCCGACGCGCTCGCGCCCAAGGTCAAGCCCGCGCTCGACGCGGCGCTCGACCGCCGCCAGCTCGCCGAGCTCGAGCGCCTCCATCGCCGCGTGCCCGACGGCACGCCGCTCTCGCACACGCTCATGCGCGCCATCGCGCGCCTGCGCGACCAGTTCGCGGTCGAGCAGCTCCATTCGAAGTACCCGTTCACGGGCCGCGAGAAGATGGATGTGCCGACCGCGCTCGCCGTGAAGGAGGAGCTCGAGAAGATCGACCGTCTCCTCAGGCAGATCGACGAGGCGCTGAAGAACGCGAAGCCCGCGATCATCGACATGGACGCGCTGCGCGAGTACGCGAGCGAGGAGCAGCTCGCCGACCTCGACCGCCTGCAGCGGCAGGTGAACGAGCTCCTCCGCAAGATGGCCGAGGAAGCAGGGCTCGAGCGCTCGCGCGACGGCTACAAGGTGTCGCCGCGCGCGCTGCGCACCTACCAGAAGCATCTCCTCGCGACGATCTTCAGCGGCCTCGCCGACGCCCGTCGCGGCCGCCACGAGGGCGTCGATTCGCGCGATGGCGCGGTCGAGCTTCCGTCGACCCGCGCCTACGAGTTCGGCGACTCGCCCGCGAACCTCGATGTCCCGCAGTCGATCCTCAACGCCGTCGCGCGCACGGGCCGCGCGCGACCCGCGGCCGAAGACCTCGAGGTGCACCGCACGCGCCGCGCCCCGAAGTGCGCCACCGCGCTCATCCTCGACATGTCGGGCTCGATGCGCTACGGCGGCCAGTACATCGCCTGTAAGAAGATGGCGCTCGCGCTCGACGGCCTGATTCGCAGCGAGTATCCAGGCGACTTCCTGCAGGCGATCGAGATGTACACGGTCGCGAAGCTCAGGCCCGCGGGCGAGATCGTCGAGATGCTGCCGAAGATGGTGTCGATCAACGACCCTGTCGTGCGCCTGCGCGCCGACATGTCCGACCCCGAGATCGGCGAGCGCGACCTGCCGCTCCACTTCACGAACATCCAGCGTTCGCTCGCCCTCGCGCGTCAGGTGCTGTCGGCGCAGGACACGCCGAACCGCCAGGTGTTCCTGCTGACCGACGGTCTGCCCACCGCGCACTTCGAAGGCAGCGACCTCTACATGCTGTACCCGCCCGACCCACGCACCGAACGCGAGACCATGCGCGAGGCGATGCGCTGCAAGCAGGAGGGGATCGTGATCAACATCTTCCTGCTCCCGAGCTGGTCGCAGTCGGAGGACGACATCCAGTTCGCCCACAGGATGGCCGAGTCGACGGGCGGCCGCGTGCTCTTCGCAGGCGGCGAGGAACTCGACCGCTTCGTGGTGTGGGACTATGTCAGGATGCGGCGCACGATCATCGGTTGACGCGCGGCGTGAACCTTCGACTCTGCGGCAGGCAAGGTCCGCCCCGCGCGCGCGAGGATCGATGGATCCGCGACCCGCGGCGATGAACACGCGGCTCGGCCTTTCTCGACCGACCCGCCGTCGGAACTCGGCGCGCAGGACGGCCACAACACCGTGCAGGGTCTGCTCCTCGCGCTCCGCGACCGCACCTTCGAACTCCCTGCGCCTTGGCTGGCAGCGGAGAATCGCCACGATGGCGGCGTTTCGTTCCGCTTCGTGTCAGCCAACGAAATCATCAGAGGCGACTCCGGCTCGCCGTTCGTCCTGGAGTCGATGAGGAAGGTCTGTGGCGCGGAGGCGTTCGCCGACGAACTCGCGGCGAGCGGCACGCGGAACTGATTTCGTGCCCGCGCGCGGGTTCAGGTCCGTGCACTGGCGCCGGCCTCGGCCGACCGCGTCAGCCCGCGCAGCATCCCGCGGAAGACGATGCCATGAAGCGGCAGCACGGCATACCAGTAGGCGATGCCGAGCAGTCCGTGCGGTCGGAAGCGGGCGGTCATGACCAGTGTGGTGCCCGGTGCGCCCGAGGACCGCGGCGCCAGCTCGAACTCGAGCGTCGCCACGCCCGGCAGCTTCATCTCCGCGCGCAGCTCGAGGCGGTTCGGAGGATCGATCGCGGTGACGCGCCAGAAGTCGAGCGCGTCGCCAAGGCGCAGCGCGCCCTCGCTGCGCCGTCCGCGGCGCAGGCCCGGTCCGCCCGCGAGACGGTCCATCGCCCCGCGCACCCGCCACAGCCAGTCGGCGGCGTAGTAGCCCGTGCGTCCGCCGAGCGAACAGACGGACCCCCAGACGGCGTCGCGCGAGGCGTGCGTCTGCGTCTCGCGGCGGTCGGTGAACACCGTGCCGCCGGCCCACACGGGGTCGCCCGGCAGCACGCCGGCGTCGCTCCACGCGGTCTCCACCTCGCCCGACTTCGCCTTCGCCAGCGCCGCGTCCATGGCCTCGCGGATGGTGAGGCAGCGGTGGGGCATCAGCGCATGGGTCTCCTCGCTCCGGCAGACGACGCGGTTGCGCAGCCCTTCCGCGAGCGGGCGCGCGATGCTCGCGTGGAGCGGTGTCACCACATGGATCCAGAGGGAACTGAGCCGCGGCGTCAGGACGGGCACCGGGATCACCACGCGCCGGCGCAGGTGGAGCGCGGCCGCCATGTCGCGCATGATGTCGGCGTAGGACTTCACCTCGGGGCCACCGATGTCGAGCGTCTTGCCTGCCGTCGCCGGCGTCTCGAGCGCCGTGATCAGGTAGTGCAGCACGTCGCGCACGGCGATCGGCTGCGACTCGGTGCTCACCCAGCGCGGAGTGATCATGATCGGAAGCCGCTCCACCAGGTAGCGCAGGATCTCGAAGGATGCCGACCCCGACCCGATGATCATGGCCGCCCGCAGCACCGTGACGGGAACACCGGCTGCCCGGAGCGCCTTCTCGACCTCGCGCCGCGAGGCCAGGTGCTGGCTCAGGCCCTCTCCCGTCTCTCCGAGGCCGCCGAGATAGATGATGCGCCCGACGGATGCGTCCTTCGCCGCGCGGCCGAACGACTCGGCCAGCACGCGGTCGTGCGCGCGGTAGTCCGGCGTGGATGCCTCCATCGAGTGCACCAGGTAGTAGGCCGCCGTGCACCCCTGCATCGCGCGCGCGAGCACGGCCGGGTCGCCGATGTCACCGGTGACGACCTCCACGCTCGGGCTCTGGGCCCATGGCCGCGCCCGCAGCTTCGCCTCGCTGCGCACCAGGCAGCGGATGCGGTAGCCGCGCTCGACGAGCCGCGGCGCCAGGCGCCCGCCGATGTAGCCCGTCGAGCCGGTGATGAGAATGATCGGGGTTTCAGGAGTGGGCGTCATGCGGAGTTGGCCCTGCTCGGCCCGGACCCCAAGGATACGCGCACCGCCGGGTGCCCGCTCACAAAGGGCGGCCGTGGGTCCGTTCGGTGGCTGGGAGCAACTTCATGCGAATCCTGAGCCTCGTGCTCCCTGAGCAGAACGGCGTCAAACGACGGCCGAGTGAGATGATGCGCTCCGAGTCATGAAGCAGCTTCGATGCGACGCTTGATGACCCGCAGCGTGTCCATCATCCGGTCGAACTCCGCTGGCTCCGTGAAATGCCTCTCTCGCATCGCGTGATCGTGCCGGGCAAGTTCCCCATTTCGTGATGGAGCAAGTGGCAGGTGGAAGGCCAGGTGCCGGCGCTCATCGTGGGGTCTCCGAAGGTCGGCATTCAACTCGTACCTGCACCTCGTGTTCATGGGCGTGGCGCACGCTCCCGGCGCGATCATCGCCAGAAATCGACAATCCCAGAGTCTCGTGACCCGAGGAGACTCAAGCAGAAAGCATGCGGTGGCGCGGCGATCGGCATCGCGGCGCTCCGCGAACGCTCCGTCCAGCGGCTCGGACATCCGGTGAATTCCCGAGTCGGTGCCCTCGCCAATGTCGCGGGCCACCGCGGGCACAGCGCTGTCGGTCGAGCAAGCCGCGGTACGCTGCGTCGGCACGGGGCGCTGATTGAGATGGTCACTGCCCCGATGCGAAGGAGACTCACATGCTTCACCGCTTCGGCCGGCTCGTTTCGTACATCCTCGTTGCGCCCCTCTTGCTCGCGGGGTGTGCCCACAACGCATCGTCGCCCGGTCACGATCACGAGGTATTCAAGCTGCGACCGCAGGTCGAGGACCAGTACGGCTATGTCCACGCCATCCGCGTCGGCGACCGGCTCATGATTTCCGGTGCCGTCAGCATGGACGATCAGGGCCAGCCGACTGCGGTTGGCGACCTCCGACAGCAGATGCAGAACTGCTACGCCGATCTGGACAAGGTGCTCAAGCACTACGGATGCACCTTCGCGGATGTGGTGGTCGAGAACATCTACACCACGAACATGCGGTCGTTCCTCGAGCTCGCCGAGTATCGCGCGAGCGTGTACGGCGCTCGGTTTCCAACCGGTACTTGGCTCGAAGTCAAAGGCCTCGCGCTGCCGGAGTTCATGATCGAGATCGAGCTCGAGGCGCACTGCCCCAAGTCGAGAGCAGTTCGTCACTGACCCGGCTTACCCGCGCACCCAAGATCGGAAACAGCAACCCCCGGGTCTCACGACGCCGGGGGTGTTCCTTGGGTGAGCGGGGGACGGTGCGACGAGTAGACTTTCGAAGGCCCAGAGATACCGCAACGAGTCGCGGCCACGGCCCATGGAACCGTTTGGGCCGCGCGCGTAAACCACCAGGCGTCCGGGGATGGCTCAGCGGCCGGTCGAATCCAGCCGCCAAACGCTTGCCCGGCCACCAAGAGTCTCATCCCCAGCCGACGGCCCGGTCGCCGATTCGTCCAGCCCCGTTGGCCAGCGCGAGGGCCTGGGGTGCGCTCTCGCCCTGAGGAACCCTTCGCGCGCTCCGCAGTTTCCCGCGCAGAGTGCGCGGATTCTCGCTACCTCGCCGCCCTGATCCGCAAACGGACAGGGCCGCGTCGAATTCGACGCGGCCCTGGAAGCTCGCCCAGCGAAACGGCTTCGAACTTTCGATGGCGTTCTGAGCGCCAAAGGGGGTGACAGCCGATTCCCTTGCAACTCGGGAGCGGGATCCCGATCGAAACGGCGGCCCACGCTCGCCGTGTTCTCCGCGGCTCACTTCTGCTGGCTCACTCCCTCGTGCTCATGCTCGCGCGCACGCGGCGAGGGCCGAAGCGGCTCACAGTCACCTTGCGCCGCGACGATGGCGGAAGCACGCTCGCTTTCAGAAGTGTGACTAGAGTGGGTGGGTGGATATCGCTGCAGCCCCGTGTATCTCGCTACGACGCGCCATGCCTTCCACGCTGCGGTCCAGAAGCTCCAATGACATCGAGGGCGATCGAATCGAGCCCGCACGGATCGAATCTCCATGGTGGCTGTGCAGTCAACGGTTCCGAGCCGTCCGGTTGACGCGCGCGCACCTCGCGCGCCAGCGGCCGATCCTGATCGGTCGGAGAGCTCTCATGAAGTGGGTATCACGCGGTTGCCTTCTCGTTCTGTTCGCGATGCTTTGCCGCTGTACTGCGGAACCTCCTGCAGTTCCGACGCGCCCCCAGCCGCAGCGACTGCCCTTCACCTATGAAGCCGGGCAGAACGGGATGTACAACGGCGGCGTGCGCGCGATCCTGCAGGACCGCAGCGGGAACTACTGGTTCGGCAGCCATTTCGAGGGTGTCTGCCGGTTCGACGGCGAGCGATTCCAGTGCTTCACCACCGCGGACGGCCTGAGCGACAACCAGGTGCGCTCGATCCAGGAGGATGCGCGTGGAACGATCTGGTTCGACAACGGCGTCGGCATCAGCAGCTACTCCACAGGCGCGGTCGCCGCGAGCACCGCCCGCCGCTACGACGCGACGCATGCGTGGACGCTCGACCCGAGTGATCTCTGGTTCAAGAGCGACGGGGTCGTTGGCTTCAACCAGTTCGAGCTCGCGCCGGGCGTCTACCGCTTCGACGGCGAGGGCTTCACCTACCTGACCTTCCCGCTGCCGCGCGAGCGCGCGGCCGACGACGGCTACTCCCTCACCGGAATCTGCAGGGGACAGGGCGGGCGCGTGTGGCTCGCGACCTACGAGGCGGTGTTCGGGTTCGACGGGCGGACGCTCACGATGATCGACGGCGATCGCATGGGGCTGCGGAAGGAGGAGGGCGCACCGCATGTGCGCTGCGTGTTCGAGGACAGCTCGGGTCGGCTGTGGATCGGGAACAACGGCGTCGGCGTGGTCATGGTCGATGGCGCACGGACGGCGCTGCTGGCGGAGCTGTGCGCCGACGCGGCGGATGCCGACCAGTCGCTGCTGCGCGTGTTCTCGATCGGCGAGGACCGCGAGGGTTGCATCTGGATCGGCACCGTCGGTGGAGGCGCGTGGCGCTACGACGGGCGCACGCTGCGCCAGTTCGGCGAACGCGACGGCCTGACCACGAAGGATGTCATGGCGATCTACCGGGACCGCGCGGGCGACCTCTGGGTCGGTGGCAAGGGCGTGTTCCGGTTCAACGGGACATCGTTCGACCGCCTGTACTGACGCGGCAAAACCGCCGTTTCCCCACCGTTTCGATGTGACCCTTGGGATCTCTCCACAAACGCGAGAGCGCGCAGCCGCCGCCACAGCGCGCCCGCAGGGGGTTTCTCTCGGGTCAGCCTATAAACAAGACGGTCGGCCTCGCGAGAGGCCGACCGTTTGAACTCCCCCAGCTGGACTCGAACCAGCAACCTGGCGGTTAACAGCCGCCCGCTCTACCATTGAGCTATAGGGGAATGGGATGTGGGACGGAGAGGATACCGCCCGCGCCTGAATCGTCAAGCCGCTGGGGGGACTTGAGGTCGGCGATTGCGTTTTTGGCTGGAAGGGCGGCCCGTCAGGGCAATTCGTGCTGCAAACTGGGCGTTTCCCAGCGCCATGGCAGCCTCGACCTCGACCATCCTCCGTGCGCTCGCATCGCTGCTTCTCGGCACCGTGGTGTCCGATGCGATGGCCGAAGGGCGCGTGCCCGAGTACGCGACCGAGGTCGCGCCGATCGTCTCTCGCGCATGCGGCGAATGCCATCGAGCGGGGGGCGTCGCGCCGTTCGCGCTCGAGACGGCCGACGATCTTGCGCGGCGTGCGAAGACCATCGCGCGCGTGGTGCGCGACGGCACCATGCCGCCGTGGTTCGCGGCGCCGCCCGCGTCGCCCGCGCATCGCTTCTCGAACGACGCGTCGCTTTCCGAAGGAGAGAAGTCGGCGCTCCTCGCATGGCTCGAGTCCGAGGCGCGGCCGATCGGCGACCTCTCGAAGGCTCCTCCGCCGCGCGGGCCTGCGCCCGAGTGGCGCATCGACACGCCCGACGCGGTGTTCGAGCTCCCCGAGGCCGTCGCCGTGAAGGCGTCGGGCACGATGCCGTACATCAATGTGCGCGTGAAGACGGGCTTCACCGAGGACCGCTGGGTTCGCGCGTGGGAAGTCGCGCCGACGGCGCGCGATGTGGTGCACCATGTGCTCGTCTTCGCCGTTCCGCCAGGCGCGCGCGGTGCGGCCGACGAGGCGCGCGGCTTCTTCGCGGCGTATGTGCCAGGTGGCGGCATGCGGCAGTACGACGATTCGCGCGCGAAGCGCCTGCCGAAGGGCAGCGATCTCCTCTTCCAGCTGCACTACACGCCCAACGGCAAGGCGACCTCCGACCGCACGCGCATCGGCCTCGTGTTCGCCGACGCAGCGCCCAAGCACGAGGTGCGCACCGCGGGCATCTTCGACCCGAAGCTCGACATCGCCCCAGGGGCCGCAAGCCACCGCGAGGGCGCGGCCATCACCGTGCCCGCCGACGCGCGGCTGCTCTCGTGGATGCCGCACATGCATCTGCGCGGGAAGAGTTTCCGCGCCTACCGCGAGTCGAACGGCGTGCGCGAGACCATGCTCGAGGTCCCGCGCTACGACTTCAACTGGCAGCTCTCCTACGACTACGCGCAGCCGCCCGTGGTGCCGCGCGGCACGGTGCTCGGCATCGAGGCCGTGTTCGACAACTCGAGCGCGAACCCCGCGAACCCCGACCCCGCCGCGCGCGTGCGCTGGGGCCAGCAGTCGACCGACGAGATGCTGATCGGCTACATCGAGTACGAGCTCGTCGAGGGCGGCGCGGCGATCGGCGAGGGCGCACGGGCGCGGCTGCGCGATCGCGCGTCGCAGTTCGCGTTCCTCGATGAAGACGGCGACGGCGCCATCGAGCGCGGAGAGGGCGGTGAACTGGTCGCGCGGGCCTTCGATGCGGCCGATGCCGACGGCGACGGGCGCGTGACGCGCGCGGAGTTCGACGCCCTTGCCGCGCGCCGTTCTCGTCGCACGCCGCCGCCGTGAAGATTGATCACGGGCGCGCCGCGCGGCTTGCAGCGCCTGCGGAACTCCGTAGGCTGCGGGCATGAACCAGATCGACCGCCGTTCCTTCGCCGCGCTTTCAGGCCTCGCTGCGCTCGGCGGCGCCTTCGGCCTTCCCTCCCGCGCCGCCGCCGACGACGACTCCTCCACGCCGCGCCCCGCGCGCGCCCTGCGCTTCGCGCACTTCACCGACCTGCACATCACGCCCGACCGCCAGAGCGAGCCTGGCATGAAGGCAGCCTTCGCCGCGGCCGCCGCCGACCGCGTCGAGATGATCCTCACGGGCGGCGACCTCATCATGGACTCGTACGCCAACAAGCGCGCGCAGGTCGACCGCGAGTGGGCGCTGTTGCACAAGCTGTTCGCCGACCACTGCGCCGTGCCCGTCGAGCACTGCCTCGGCAACCACGACATCTTCGGCTTCTGCCGCTCGAAGGCCGAGCTCAAGGGCGACGAGCCCGACTTCGGCTACGCACGCGCGCTCGCCGAGCTGAAGCTCGCGCAGCGCTGGCGCAGCTTCGACCGCAACGGATGGCACTTCATCGTGCTGAGTTCGGTCGAGCCCGACCCGAAGGACGAGTGCAAGTACCTCTGCTTCCTGACCCCCGAGCAGCGCGCGTGGCTCGAGGCCGATCTCGCCGCGACGACGCTGCCGACCGTCGTCGTGTCGCATGTGCCCATCGTGACCATCACGCCCGTCATCCGCGGCGAGAATGTCGTGCGCGAGCGCGAGACGGTCGTCACGGGCGACTATGTCCATCTCGATTCGAACACGCTGCACGGCATCTTCCGCAAGTCGGGCCAGGTGAAGCTCGTCCTCTCGGGGCACACCCACCTCATCGACCGCTGCGAGGCTGACGGCGTGACCTACTGCTGCAGCGGCGCCGTCTGCGGCGGCTGGTGGAAGCCCACGAAGACCTACTGCGAGCCGTGCTACGCGCTCATCGACCTCTTCGCCGACGGCACCTTCACCTACGGCATCCGGCCCACGGGCTGGAAGAACACCTGAAATCTGGGGATTCTTGCGCGGCCGCTACGGGTCGCGGGGCGCGGCGCCGCTGAGAGCGCCGAAGGCCGCCCCGCGAGGCGCCGCACGGTTGCTCCCCAAAGTCGGGAGCAGCGGAACGCGCGCGGGGCCTGCCGAAAGGAGCCCCGCCATGAGCCTCAAGAACCTGAACCGCGCCGCACTCGTCCTCCTCGCTGCCGGCGCAGCGGCTTCCGCGCACGCCCAGGCCCCCGCGTGGGAAGACAAGCCCATCGGCGCGTCGTGGACGGCAGGCATGTCCACCATGTCGCACGGCGTGAAGGTCAACTTCGGCTGCTTCCAGTTCACGCCGCCCGCGGGCGGCACTTGCGGCGGCTACGCCGAGGTCGTCGGCCCCACCCCAGGCTGCAACGACAACCACAAGTTGATCCTGAACAACATCAACGCCCAACTCGACTTCGCAGGCTCGATCGGGTCGCAGTCGAATGTGTTCCTCGCCTTCGGCGAGTACGGCGGCAACATCAACCTCGCGGTGAACGGCGACTTCCGCAACTTCGCCGACTTCCTCGACATCGACGGCGCGACGGTCGGCGGCTGCACGATCCGCGTGCTCTCGGGCGGAACCGGCGGAGACTGCGGCACGCTCGCGGTGCTCGGCATCGTCCACCAGCTCGTCGTCGGCGGTCAGGAGTTCTGGATCGACCACACCGACGCGCCTGCCGACGAGTGCGACTACGGGTTCGAGGACCTCGTGCCGCTCGCCACGCTGCCGCTCGGCTCGTCGACGGCCGCGGGCCCCGACTCGATCGCCAGCGCGCTGCAGTTCATCCACCCGTGGACGGGCCCGACCTTCAATGTCGTGCGCATTCGCACGAGCAACTTCGCCTGCGGCTCGGGCAACGAGGTCGAGGTCAACAACGCCCGCGTGCAGTTCAAGCCCTCGACCGCCGCGAGCTACCAGCGCTTCACGCTGAAGTTCTACGAGGCGAGCGGCGGCTTCGTGAACCTCGAGATCGACGGCATGCTGCTCTTCGGCGAGGACTTCATCGACTTCGACGGCATGACGGTCGGCTCGGCGACCATCAGCGTGCCCTACGGCGGCTTCGGCGACGACTGCGGCCAGATCGTGATCGAAGGCGCCTTCGACTCGGTCGCGATCGGCGGGCAGCAGCTCTACATCGACTGCCTGCACGACGAGCTGCTCGCGGTCGCAGGCGACCTGAACGGCGACGGCAAGGTGAACGGCAGCGACCTTGCGGTGATGCTGAGCGCCTGGGGCACGCCGAACGGCGACATCAACGGCGACCAGAACACCGACGCGAACGACATGGCCGTGCTCCTCTCGAACTGGAGCTGAGACTCGCATAACCGCACGCAGCCGCCGCTCCCATCGGGGCGGCGGCTGTCGTTTTCACGCAGGGAGTCAGCGGCCGCGCCGCACGACCTCGACGGCGACCACACCGTCGATCGACGAAAGCCGCGCGATGAGCGCGTCGGCGCCCGCCTCGCCCGAGAGCTCGATGTCGTAGCTCCGCTCGACGGCGGTGCCGCTGCGCACCGACTCGATGCCGACGAGCACGGGGTGCATCGATGCCGCGGCGATCTCGCGCTGCAGCGACTCGCGCTGCGCGAACTCGGGCGCGACGCGCACATTCAGCCTGAAGTTCGCGGGCGCGGTGGCGGGGGAGCGGTCGGTCTTCGAGCCGAAGATCTGCGCGGTGACCGCGACCACGACGAGCGCAAGGAGCGGCACCCCGAGGTAGCCCGCGCCTGCCGCCAGGCCCATGACCACGGCGCAGATGACGAACGCCGTGTCGCGCGTGTCCTCGACCACGGTGCGGAAGCGCACGATCGAAAGCGCGCCCACGATGCTGAATGCGCGCGCGACATTGTCGCCGACCACGATGGTCGTGACGCAGAGGAGCACCGTGAGGAGGACGAGCGTGGCCACGAACCGCGGGTCGGCGCCGCGCCCGCGCGTCCAGCGGTAGATCATCGCGACGAGCGCGCCGAGCATGAGCGCGCCGAGGAGATGCAGCGCGGACTCCTGGAGGACCGCGGGGGTGTCGTTCTGCGTGGCGCTCTTCAGCCAGTCGGGCATGGTGTTCGGACCTTCGGGGGCGTCAGGGCGCGGTGCTTGGCTTCGAGGCGTCGCCCTGCGGGGCGGGCCGGTACTCGGAAAGATACTTCGCGCGCTTCTCGAAGAAGCTGCGCAGGCTGCCTGTGGGCTCGGGCGAGGTGTCGCGCTCCCACGCCTCGGTGGTGAAGGGCTTGCGGGTGTCCTCGCGCACGAAATCACCGAGCAACGCGCGGTTCGCGGCCACGACGGGCCCCATGCGCTCCCACGACATCTCGCCGCCGAGCTGCCGCACGAACTCGAGGTACTTCGCGCGCAGCGCGGGCACGGCGAGGAGCCTGCTGCGGAGCGGCTTCGTGAGGTCGTCGAGGCCGACGAGCGGGTCGAGCTCGGTCATCGCGCCGCCTGCCCCGCGACCTGCGCGCGGAGCATCCTGCGGAGGCCGCGCATCCTGCGGGCCTGCCACGGCGCCAGGCGCGCTGCGCGGCGGCGGCGGGGCGTCGCGGTCTGTGCCCTCGGGCCCGCGGGGCGGGCCGAAGTCGCCT
>JAJTGK010000051.1 GCA_021297815.1 Planctomycetaceae bacterium | reverse complement strand
CTGAGGCGCCCCGAGGCAGGTTCAGGGCGATTTCTCGTGATCTCGACCGCTCTTTTCAATGATCGCCCGCGAATCGGCCGACCCTTGGCGCATGTCGAGTTCCCAAGGGCTTGCCAGGTCGTTCACGAGGGTCATCGCCACCGCGACGGCCGTCTGGTCGCTCGGCCTGATTGCGAAGATCGCCCATCAGTCCGCCATCCTCGCGCGGCCTCCCCAGAAGGTCTTTGACGGCGCCGAAGCGGGAACGGGCGCGCCCGCGATCTCGACCACCGAGGAATGGGCAGGCTTTGCCGCGCGCGCGCTCGAAGTTCCCGCGACGCTCGCGGTCGCCGCGCTGGCCGCGCTGGCGCTTGGCTCGCTGATCATCGTCGCGCGCGGTTCGAGCAACCGTTGCGGCGCCACCGTGATCGCGCTCGCGCTGTACGGCGCGCTGGCGCTTTCGGGCGGCGTGACCCAGACACTGTTCGCGTCGGGTGAAGAGGGTGTCTCCATCTGGCAGATCGCCTTCGAGGTGGTCGTGCTGTTCGGCATGGCCGCGCTCGGCTGGCGCTGGATCGAGGAAGTCGCGCTCGCCGCGGCGCTCGGCCCGCGCGAAGACCCGCACGCGATCGACTCCAAGACCGACCGCGAGGCCGCCGAGGACGCCGAGCGCGGCCCATCGACCCGCGGGTTCTCGCGGCACCTGAACAAGGCCCTCGGCGAGCGCAAGGAGCAGGATGCGGGGCTTTCGGGCGCCGGATCGCCGATTCCGCGCGTGATGCCCGAAGACGACTGACGGGGCCGCCCAGGGCGGGGTTCAGGCGGTTTCCGCGCGCCGTGAAGGCCGCGCGGTGGGGTGCTACATTCCGCCCCTTCCCATGCTCGAGAAGCCACCACCAGGAACCGAAACGGTCCTCATCCTTGACTTTGGCAGCCAGACGGCCCAGCTCATCGCGCGTCGCGTGCGTGAGGCGGGCGTCTTCAGCCTGCTCGTCAGCCCCCGGATCACGGCGGAGGAGATCCGCCGCATGGCGCCGAAGGGCGTGATCTTCTCGGGTGGCCCCGCGAGCGTGTTCGAGCAGGGGGCGCCGACCTGCGACCCCGCCATCTTCACACTCGGCATCCCCGTGCTCGGCATCTGCTACGGCATGCAGCTGATGAGCCACCTGCTCGGTGGCAAGGTCGAGAGCGCGAACCACCGCGAGTTCGGCCGCGCGAAGATCGATGTGAAGGACGGCGGCGACCTCTTCGCGGGCGTCGACGCGCATGCGACCGTGTGGATGAGCCACGGCGACCAGGTCACCAAGGTGCCCACGGGCTTCGAGGTGATCGCGAGCACGGGCACCTGCCCGTTCGCCGCGGTGCGCGACCGCGCGCGGCGCTTCTATGGCGTCCAGTTCCACCCCGAGGTCACGCACACGCCGCAGGGCGGCGACATGCTGTCGAACTTCCTGTTCAAGGCGTGCGGCTGCACGGGTTCGTGGAAGATGAGCGACTTCGTCGACCAGGAGTGCGCGCGCATCCGCGCCCGCATCGGCGATTCGAAGGTGATCTGCGGGCTTTCGGGCGGCGTCGACAGCTCGGTGGTGGCGGCGCTGCTCGCGAAGGCGATCGGCCGCCAGCTCGTGTGCATCTTCGTGGACAACGGCCTCTTGCGGAAGAACGAGCGCGAGCTTGTCGAGACGACCTTCCGTGACCATTTCGATGTGGACCTGCGCGTGGTGGACGCGAGCCGCGAGTTCCTCGGCGACCTCGAGGGCATCGTCGAGCCGCAGGAGAAGCGCCGCCGCATCGGCCATCGCTTCATCGATGTGTTCAAGGAGGCCGCGAAGTCGATCGACGGCGATGTGAAGTTTCTCGCGCAGGGGACGCTCTACCCCGATGTGATCGAGTCGGGCCACGGCCACGCGGGCACAAGCGCGAACATCAAGCTGCACCACAATGTGGGCGGCCTGCCCGAGCAGCTCGGGTTCGAGCTGGTCGAGCCGATGCGGCTGCTCTTCAAGGACGAGGTGCGCGCGCTCGGCGAGGTGCTCGGGCTGCCGCAGCAGATCGTGTGGCGCCATCCGTTCCCGGGCCCCGGCCTCGCGGTGCGCGTCATCGGCGACATCACGCGCGAGAAGCTCGATGTGCTGCGCGAGTGCGACCGCATCCTGCTCGAGGAGATCGTGTCGGCGAACCTGTACCGCTCGACGAGCCAGGTCTTCGCGGTGCTGCTGCCCGTGAAGTCGGTCGGCGTGATGGGCGATGGCCGCACCTACGACTCGACGGTGGCGATTCGCTCGGTCGACACGCAGGACTTCATGACGGCCGACTGGTCGCGCATTCCGTACGATGTGCTTGCGCTGATCTCGAACCGCATCATCAACGAGGTCAAGGGCGTGAACCGCGTGGTGTACGACATCTCGTCGAAGCCGCCCGCGACGATCGAGTGGGAGTGACGCAGGCTGCGCGGATGCCGCGCGCCTGTCACGACCGCATGATCGACGCGCGCTCGATCATCACCTGCAGCGTCTGGCAGACGAGGTCGATGTCGCGTTCGCCGACGAGCGCCGAGAACGGCAGCTCGATCATCCGGCTCGAGCAGCGCTCGGCGATGGGGTGGGCGCTGGTCGGCGTGCCGCCGTGCCAGCCTGGCTCGAGGTGAAGCGCGTGCATGTGCACGGTCGCCGCGATGTCGTGGCGCAGCAGGCCCTGCACGATCGCATCGCGGTCCTCGCGCGTGAAGCGCTCCGACAGGCGAATCGCGAAATGCGACCAGCGCACGGTGCCGTCGGAGCACGGCGCGGGGAGCACGAGGTCGGGGTGCGTCGCAAGCCGGCGCAGGTACGAGTGGAAGACGGCGTCGAGGCGGTCGCAGAGTTCGGTGAATGACTCGAGACGCACCGCGGCGAGCGCCGCCTGCAGCGCGCTCATGCGCGCGTCGAGGCCCGGCGCCTCGAACCGGCGGATGCCGCCGAGGCGTTCCCACTCGCTGCGCGGGTCGGCGCAGCCGTCGCCGCGCTGCAGTCGCAGGCTGCTCGCAAGGTTGTCGTCGTTGGTCACGCAGACCGCGCCGCCCGAGCCGATGGTCGACTCGTTCTCGCCCAGCGCGATCACCGAGATGCGGCCGAAGCGGCCCACGGGGTCGGCGCCGAGCGTGCCGCCGAGCCCGCCGCCCACGAACTCGAGCAGCGGAATCTCGTTGCGCGAGGCGAGCGCGGCGAGTTCCGCAAGCCCCGCGGCGTTTCCATGGGTGGTGCAGGCAAGGACGGCGCGGATCGACGATGCGTCGCCCGGCGACGCGTCCTCGCGCCGCTGGAACGCGTTGAGGAGCTCCGCGGCGTGCGGCACGCTGAGGTTCAGCGTCTTCGGGTCGATGTCGGCGAGCTGGGGGTTCGCCCACGAACGCGTCGACCATGCGAGGGGCGCGGGGCAGAACGCAGGCAGCAGCACATTGCGCCGCTCGACGCCAAGCGCGCGGATCGCCGCGGTGACCGCGGCGCCCGTCGTCGAGAACGCCACCGAGAAGGGCCGCTTCACGATGTCGGCGACGCGATCCTCGACGAGCCCCTCGAGTCGCAGGTGGTCGTGGCGGTGGCGCTGCAGCAGTTCCTGCATCGGCTCCCACTCGTGGCGGGTGGGGGCGCTTCTGCTCAGTCGGATCGGTTCGCTCATCGGGCGGGTTCCTTCGCGGCGGTGAGGGCGGCGACGGCGTCGGCGGTCTTGCCCGAGTGGCGCAGCCAGAGCCATGCGGCCTGCACCTGCACCGCACGGTCGGCGGTGGCGCCGCCGCCCGCGACGGTGGCGAGCATCTGAAGATCGGCGGTGTCGATCGTGTCCCGTGAACGCGCGCGCATGACGGCGATCAGGCCCTCGCCGAGCCGCGAGGTCTTGCCGCGCATCGTGTCGGCGACGGCGCTTGCCTCGGGCGAGCCCGCGGAGGCGAGCGCGAGGAGCAGCGCCTCGACGAGGTCGTCCTCGTCGGCCGCGCTCTCAAGCGCGGGCCGAAGTTCCTCGGGGGCGACGCGCGCGAGCATGGCGACGCCGCGCATCACGGATTCCCGCTGGTTCGTGAGCTTCTTGCGCTGCTCGAGAAGAAGCGCGAGGCACGCGCTGCCGAACTCGCGCTGCGCGCTCGGGCCCGAGCGCTGCACGCCGTCGGTGGTCGCCACGAAGGTCACGCGGTGCATCGTGCCGAGCAGCTTGGCGAAGGCGGCGCGGTCGTTGCCCTCGGCGAGCAGGGCGCCCGCATCCGCGATCGTCTCGAGCAGCGGCTCGCCGTTGCGGATGCGGTTCCACTCGGCGGCAGGCGCGCGCACGCCCGACGCGAGCAGGATCGCGGCATGGCGCATGAGCGCGGGCTGCGTGCGCTCGCGCTCGACCGACGCCGCGAAGACGGGGTAGGCGGCCTCTGGCGAAAGCACGAGCAGGCTGCCAAGGCTGCGCAGGCGTGCGTCGTCGGTGAGGCCATCGAGGGAGCACAGCGAGGCGATGAAGGGCGCGGCGCCCGCGAGCTCGCGCGTCGAGCAAGCCTCGGCGACCTGTGCGACCGAGTTCGAGATGCCGCCCGGAGGAAGCGCGGCGATGGCGGAGCGTGCGCCGTCGGCGAGGGCCTGCGCGCCCTCGGCCTTCATGTCGAGGAGGAGCGCGGCGGCGAGGGCCGCGACTTCGGGCGACTTCGACGCCGCGAGCTTCGCGACCATCGCCGCATCGGGCGTGCCGCCGAGCTTGCGAAGCTCGCACGCAAGCAGCACGCGCTGCGCGCTCGGGACATCGTCCCACGCGAGCACGCGCTCGATGCGCGCCGCGTCGAGCAGGCCGAGCGAGAGCGCTGCGCCGATGGCGGCCTTGCGGTCGGCCTCGGTGGGAAGCTTCTCGAGCCTGTCGATGTCGACGCGTCCGCCGCCGCCGAGTTCGGCGAGGCCGAGCAGGCTGCCGATGCGCAGCGACCAGTCGTCGCCGTGCAGATAGCCCTCGAGCAGCGGCGTGAGCGTCGGGTCGCGCAGCTCGCGCAACGCGCCGAGCGCTGCGAGCTGCTCGCCGTCGTTGGAGGAGCCCACATTCGACTTCAGCGCCCGCACCGCCGATTCCAGCGGATCGACGGGGCCGTACTGTGCGTGGACAGGCGCCGCGGCGCACGCGCAGAGGAGCGCCGACGCGAGAAGCGACGCGCGCAACGGCGGGCGGAGTGACGCGAAGGCCAACGGCATGCTTCGAGTGTATCGGGTCGCGAAGATCGGATGGTCGGCTTGACGCCGCGAGGGCGCGCGGGCTTCAGCGGGCCTGGGCGGCGCGCGTTCGGCCGGGTCGGCTGAGGTCGTGCCTCAGCTGGTCGACCACCTCGCGCAGGGGCTCGCCGATGGCGCCGCAGGCGGCCGCGGCTCCTTCGCCATCCTCGAGCATCGACTTCAGGCGCTTGGCGGCGGTGTGCACGGCCGAGTGGTTCGGGCGTCCGAGCGCGCGGGCGATCTCGGGGAAGCTGTGGGTGGTGAGCTCGCGGGCGAGGTGCGCGACCACGCCGCGGGCGACGACCGTGCGCTGGTGGCGGCCACGGCCGACGAGATCCTCGCGCGAGACGCGCAGGCGGTCGCACACGGCCTCGACGATCGAGCCGAGGCGGATGGGAGCGCTGCCCATCGCGGTGTCGTCCTGGAAGAGGAAGCGCTCGACGGTGCCTGGGCCGATCTGGCCGCGCATGCCGTCGAGTTCGATCAGGGCGCCGAGACGGGTGACCGCGCCTTCGATCTCGCGGATCGAGCCGGCGAAGCGGCCTGCGACGGCCTCCTCGGCGGCGCCCGTCAGTTCAAGGCCGCGCTCGCGGGAGAGGCGACGCACGAGCTCGACGCGGGTCGTGCGGTCGGGACGCTCGACCCGAACCACCATGCCCGACAGGAAGCGGCTGACCAGCGCCTGGCTGAACTTGCAGATGTGGCGCGGGTGCTCGTCGGACACGAGCGCGACGCGGGCGCCCGAGAGGTCGATCGCGTCGATCGTGTGGAGGAACTCCGACTGGGTGGCGGTCTTACTTGCGAAGAAGTGGATGTCGTCGATGGCCAGCAGGTCGACGCGGCGCAGGCGACGGCGGAACTCCTCGAGCGAGCCGTCGCGCACCGAGGCGATGTACTCGTTCGTGAACTGCTCGGCGGTGACATACCGCACGCTCTGGCGGGGGGCCCGCTCCATGCGGCGACGGCAGATGCCCTGGATCAGGTGCGTCTTGCCCACGCCGCACTCGCCATGGATGAAGAGGATGGCGGGGGCGTCGGCCGCGCCGTCGCCGACCTGCTGGGCGGCGGCGAACGCGAGACGGTTCGACTCGCCGATCACGAAGTCGTCGAGGCGGCGGAAAGTCGTCGCGCGGGGGTTTCGGCTGCGGGGCGCAGGGCGGCGGCGCTCGTCGGCGCCGTCGGGGGAGCCTGGCTCGAACGCGCCGTCGGTCGGTTCATGGCGGCTGCGCGGGGTGCCCTTGGCGGGGGCGGCGGACTCCGGGCCGGGGCTGGCTTGCGCCACCGCGATCTCCACCGTCGCGCCGTCGCCCGCGACCTCACGGGCGGCGCACAGCATGGCTTCGCGGAAGTTCCTGCCGATCCAGTCGGCGACATAGGCGTTCGCCGCGAGCACCCGCACGGCCTTCGACTCGACCGAGGCGGTCGTGCCGTGGCCGAACCAGATGCCGTAGCGGTGGGCGCCGATGGCCTCGGTGAGCCGCCTCTCGAAGTCCGCGGCCAGGTTGGCGCGGCTCTGTCCGACCATGGCGCGGTCGGCGGCGGTGACGGTGCTCGGAGTCATGGATGCGGGACGCGTCGGAAGTCGGGAGCGCGAAGTCGGTGACCTTGCGGCGGTGGCGCGAGGTCGCCCGTGCGATGGGCGAACCACAGCGCTCCGCGCACGGCGGACCTGCGTCGCTCCCGGGTGAGTCAGGGTGAAGATCCAACAGGGGCCAGCGGCGAGGTACGGAACTCGATCGACTGGTCCGGCTCCGCGAACGATGCATGCGGAGCCCCGCGTCCCTGCGGGCGGGGCGGAATGTATCGCGATGTCGGGATCGCGCAAGCGACTCGGTTCGAACTTTCGCACGCCCGTGCGGAAATGCCGCGTTTTGCCGATGTTGCGCGATGAAGTGCGCTTCCGCGCCCACGCGCGAAGTTCCTGTGGATAAATGGGGAGCGCCGCGTGTCGCGGCGTGCGACTTGCAAAATGATTTTGGTTGCGCTCACGCGTTCTCGGGGTTGACACGGGCGCGCGCTTGCGCTCATCGCAGCCGACGCACGAGCGCCGCGCGCGACGAGACGCGCGTGAAGCCGAGCGCTGCGTAGAGCTTCCGCGCGGGGCTGTTGCGCGAGTCGACCGCGAGCGAGATGGTGCGGAACCGCGCAGCCGAGCATGCGTGCATGCCGTGCATCAGGAGCGTCCGCGCGATGCCGTTTCCGCGCGCCTGCGGCGAAAGGCCCAGATACACCAGTTCCGCGCCATCGCCAGCGGAGACGCCATCGCGCTCGGTCGGGCCGTTCAGCATGCAGATGCCGAGGGCGCGGCCTTCGTGTCTTGCGAAGAACCAAAGGCGCCGTCGCGGCCCAAGCGCGAAGTGTCCGTCGAGAACATCGGAGGTCGCGCGCATGCCTGCGAGCCCCGGGCAGTCGAGCGTGTCGACATACGACTCCTCGAGGAGGCGCTCGAGCTCCTTGTGAAGTTCGGTGGGGATGGCGGCGGAGTCGTGGGCCTCGAGCACGGACGCCTCCGCCACGGGCTCGATCGACCAGCCGGCGGGGCAGGTCGGCCGCTCGAGGGCGCCAGTCCGCGGAAGGGTGCGCTCGAGATAGTCGAGGACCGCGATCTGGTGCAGCCCGCCCCGCACGCAGGCGGCGATGTCGAGGGTCCGCTCAGGCTCGAGGAGCGACTGGGCAAGGTCCGACTCCTGGGCGAGGCTGTCGAGCGCCTCGGAGATCGCGCGGCCGACGGGCTCGACATCGGCCTCGTTGCGGGCACGCGACGCGAGGATCATGACCGTGCGGCCGACCGAGGGAACGCCCAGCACCGTCATCCGGTAGGCCCCCTCGGGCGACAGGACGCTCCACATGCAGTCGAGCCTGATGCCCGCCGTGACGGCTTGCCGCGCAAAGCGGGCCGCGGCGGCGGGCCCCGACGCGAGAAGGGCCCCGAGCGCTTCCTCCGCGCGGGCGAGCGGAACCCGCGCGATGCGGTATGGAGGGCTGGGGCTCTGACTATCCATGGATCGGTTCGTTCGGTCTTAGGCTACTCGACGGCCTGATTCGCAGGGGTCGTTACAATCCCCGTCCCGTCGCCGGTTGGCGACTTGGATCCTGCAGGAGCGTTCCCGTGCGTCACACCATGCTTCTCTCGCTTGCCACCGCAGCCCTTGGCCTGACCGCCGTCGGTGCGCTGCCCGTCCCGAGCCTCGCTGCCGCGCCCGTGGCGCCGTTCGCCGCGGTGCCGCCCGCGAAGGCGTTTGACTTCAAGCCGAGCGCGATGCGCCTTTACCGCGATCCCGAGACGGGCGACCACTTCTGGTACTTCACCTACGAGGTGATGAACCGCACTGGCAAGGACCAGCGCTTCGCGCCGCGCATCGAGATGGTGACCGACGACGGCGCCATCGTGGCGCTTGGAGCCGAAGTGCCGTCGCGAATCGTGCGCGACCTGAAGAAGCTGCTCAAGGACCCGCTGATCGAGGATCAGTTCAGCATTCTCGGCGACCTGCTGCAGGGCGAGGAGAACGCGAAGACGGGCCTGGTCGTGTTCCGCGTGCCGAAGCTCTCCGCCAAGGACAAGAAGATCGGTTCGCACCAGAGCGAGACCGAGAACCTCGATCACACGGAGTTGACCGTCTTTGTCCAAGGCCTTTCCTCGGAGACGAAGACCGCCTTGCACCCGAAGACGGGCGAAGCCATGCGCCTTCGCGCAAACCTGCCCATGACTTTCCTCATCCCGGGAAACCCGAGCGCAGTCGGCTCGACGAGTTATTCGCCGAAGATCGGCGAGTGGATTTTCCGCTGATCGTTCGTTATCTTTGCTCGACTCGGCGCAGCCTTTCGAAGCGCCTGTTTAACTGGAGATTCCGTCGTGGCACACAAGAAGGGTCAAGGCTCAACCAAGAACGGACGCGACTCGAACCCGCAGTTCCGTGGCGTGAAGGTCTACGGCGGCCAGATGGCGAAGGCCGGTTCGATCATCGTGCGCCAGTGCGGCACGAAGTGGAAGCCGGGCTACCTGGTCCAGCTCGCGAAGGACGACTCGCTGATGGCGCTTGCCGCCGGCACGGTCAGCTTCCGCGGCAACCATGTCGACATCATCCCCGCCGATCCCGCGACGCCGCGCTACACGGCCGTCGGCTGAGATTCGGTTCCTGAAGTTCACCCCCACGCCGCACGCGATCGCGTGCGGCGTTTGCTTCGGGCGAGGGCGCCCGCGAACGAACGATGCTCGTCGACGAGGCCATCATCCATGTGCGCAGCGGTCGCGGCGGCAACGGCGCGTCGCTCTTCCGTCGCGAGAAGTCGATCATGAAGGGTGGCCCCGATGGCGGCGACGGCGGCCGCGGCGGCCATGTGATCCTCGTGGGCGATTCGCATCTCGACACGCTCGTCGAGTTCCAGCATCGTCCGCATCTCTTCGCGAAGAGCGGCGAGAACGGATCGCGCAAGAAGAGCCACGGCGCCGATGCGCCCGACCTCTTCGTGAAGGTGCCGCTCGGTTCGATCGTGCATGACGCCGAGACCGACGAGTTCGTGTGCGAGATCCTCGAGGAAGGGCAGCAGCATGTCGTGGCGCAGGGCGGCCGCGGCGGCTGGGGCAACGACCGCTTCAAGACCTCGACGCACCAGGCGCCCACCGAGAGCGAGCCCGGCGGAGAGCCTGTCGAGCGCACGCTGCGCATCGAGCTGAAGCTCATCGCCGACATCGGCTTCGTCGGGATGCCGAACGCGGGCAAGAGCACGCTGCTCGGGAAGTCGAGCCGGGCGAACGCGAAGGTTGGCGACTATCCGTTCACGACGCGGACGCCGCAGCTCGGCATCGCGGAGCTCCCGGGCGATCGCCGCATCGTGCTCGCGGACATTCCTGGACTGATCGAGGGCGCGAGCGAAGGTGCGGGGCTTGGGCACGACTTCCTGCGCCACATCGAGCGCACGAAGGCGATCATGCATCTCGTGGATCTTGCGCCGCTCGATGGATCGAAGCCTGCGGAGAACTACCGCACGATCCGCGCGGAGCTCCATGCGTTCTCCCCGGCCCTCGCGGAGAAGCCCGAACTTGTCGTATTCACGAAGATCGACCTTGTGCCCGAGGAAGAGCGCGCGAAGCGCATCCGCCGCCTCGCGACCGAGATCGGGCTCGGGAAGGGCGAGGAGCCCGTGGTGATTTCGTCGGCGACGGGCGAGGGCATTCGCGAACTGCTCGAGCGCGCGTACGCGATGGTCAAGGGCACCGAGGCGCCCACGGAGTGGCGTCGGGTCTAGGCGCGTGATGAAGCGCTCGCGACTGGCGACGGGTCGCGGCTGCGCCGCGAGTCCGCCGCTTTCGCTTGCTTTGGCGTGGAATGGCGCGTGGTGGAGCGCTCGCGACTGGCAGCGGGTCGCGGCTGCGCCGCGAGTCCGCCGCTTTCGCTTGCTTTGGCGTGCTGGATCGCTCTCGGGCGACTTGGCCTTACGGGCGGATCCTGATGCGCTAGCGGCAGAGCCTTCGGAACGCGTCGAAGAACTCGGCGAACTCGGCGCGGTACTTGTCAGCGACCGTCAGCTCGGCGATCTGCGCGACGAGCGAGTCGCTGTCCTTGAGGATTTCGGCGCGGCCGCCGCCCGCTTCGGCGATCTCTGGGAATCGCGTGAAACTCGGCTTCTTCTTCGCCGTAGGTGGCGGCGGCTTCGGCGGTGCGATCGCGCCGTCCTTCGGCGGTGCGGCTGGCTTCGCGGGCTCCGGCGGAGCTTCCGCGGTCTCCTCCTCCTTGAGGTTCGCCTCCTGATCGCGCGCCACGATGCCGAAGGTCTTGACGCCGCGTTCGGCGGCGCGCCTGGCCATGTCGATGCAGAGGCCCGCCTCGCCCGCGTGAGGTGGCGCATCGCCCACGAGCACGCACGCGCGGATCGGCTGCGTCGACTCGTCGCGCGAGTCGGGCAGCCACGAGTAGCGCGCCAGCGCGAGCTTCATCGCCGCCTGCACGCTTTCGGGCGTGTCGCCGCCGCCGTCGGCGGAGAGCGACCAGAGGCGCGTGCGTGCCTCGCGCACATCGGCGGTGAAGTCCCAGCCCTTCGTCTCCCACTCGTCGCCACGGTCGCGGTAGCCCACGATCGCGATGCGCACGCCCTTGGTCACGCTGCCGAGGAAGTCCACGAGATCGTCGATGCCCGACTGCGCCTCGGCGATCTCGCGCGACATGCTCGCGGTGCAGTCGATGAGGATGGCGAGGTCCATCGGGCGCTCCGCCACCGAGGCGAGGTACTTCTCGAGGCCCGCGAACCGCGCGCCGTCGAGCTGCGCGATGCGGTTCGGATCGGCGAGACGCGCACCCGCGGGAATCGCAGGTACGAGGAAGGCAGCGTCGTAGCCTGGATCCTTCTTCGCCTTGCGCAGCCATTCGCGCCAGCGGTAGTTCCGCCCCGAATCGGCGCCGTTCGTGATCGCGGCGAGCCGCGGCGAAAGCACGCCTCCCTCGGTGCGGTCCATGCGCAGCACGACGCGCGAGAGGAGTTCGTCGAGCCGCTCGCGCATGTCCTTCTCGCCTGACGCGTCGAGCGCCGCGAGGACCTCGAGCGCGATCATGGCCTCGATGGGCTGCTGCGACTTCTCAAGCGTGGCGATGCGCGTATCGACCACCTCGCGGGCGAGCGGAAGCCGGCAGCGCAGCATGGTGCGGATGACGCGTGGGTCGCGCTCGGCCTCGAGGGTTTCCTTCGGGACCACGAGTCCGCGGCGCGCGGCGCAGGCGAGGGCGTAGGCCCGCACGCGCCACGACGAATCGCCTGCGAAGGACACGAGTCGGAGCGCGCTCGCGGCGCAGTCGTACCGCTCGAGCCTCATCACGGCGATCGCACGCGAGGTCCAGGCCTTCGAGTTCGAGAGGTTGTTGAGCGCGGCCTGCTCGTCGGGCGCCGCGTCGGCGAGGGAGAGCGCGGGTGGCGCGTTCTCGGGCACCTGCGCGGTGGTCTGCGCAGGCTCGGTGTCCTGCGAGCGCGGACTCGCGGAAAGCGCGAATCCGGTGGCAGCGGCGGCCAGGCAGGCGGCGATGGCGGCAGGACGGCGCATCACGAAGGCCGAGTGTACGCTTGCGCCTCGCGAAACGAGAGGTGCTCTTGATCGATCCAAGTGTGTTTGAGTCCGTGTTCCAGCGCGCGCGGCCGTATGCGACCTATCTCGCCACCGACCCCATGCGGGCAGGCGGATGGCAGGCGGTGTACGAACGAACCGCGCTCGACGACGCGCAGCGTGCTGAGATCGCCAGTTTCAGCCGCGAGATGAAGGTTCTCGTGGTGAGCGGCACATGGTGCGGCGACTGCGTGCAGCAGGGGCCGCTCCTTGCGCGCATCGCCGAAGCGAATCCACGCATCGACCTGCGATGGATCGACCGCGACGAGGAGTCGGCGTTCTCGGCCCGCGTGAAGGTCTGCGGTGGTGGCCGGGTGCCTGTCGTGATCTTCGCGGCCGAGGACTTCGAGACATGCGCGATCGCGGGCGATCGAACGCTGTCGCGATACCGCGGGCTCGCGCGACGGCAGCTGGGTGCGGCATGCGAGCTTCCATGGGCGGAGATTCCGACGGATGAGTCCGCGGCGGTGCTGCAGGAGTGGCTCGACGAGTTCGAGCGCGTGCAGTGGATGCTGCGGCTGTCGCCGCGGTTGCGCATGAAGCACGGCGATTGAGCGAGGGATGCGGCGAGGAGCGCGCCGCCAACCCCGAAGGTGCCTGGCACGTGCCAGGCAGTGCCAGGCACTGCACGGCACGTGCCAGGCACCAATGCGACTTCCGCCGATCTGCGACGATCGTGCGGCATCTGTCGGGTATTCCGCGCGATCTGGTGGAGCCGGGCGCGGTTGCGATCGGTGCCTGGCACATGCCAGGCAGTGCCAGGCACTGCACGGCACGTGCCAGGCACGGGTCGGTTGGGTTGCGGTGACACCGCCCCGAGCGCGCCGCACGCGTTCAGGGTTTCGACGCTCGCGTCGACTCGACAAGCCTGCGCAGCACATCGAACGCCGCCAGCGGCGTGAGTGCATCGAGATCGACCCCGCGCAGCTGCTCGACCGCAGGGTGCTCCATGTACTCGGTGAACAGCGAGAGCTGCGGTGAAGCCGCGGGCCGGGCATGGCGCGCAGGTGCCGACGCGATCTCCTTCACGCGACCTGCCAGCGCGTCGGCGACCTCGACTTTCCCGAGGAGTTCGAGGATCTCCTTCGCGCGTGTCACCGTCTCGCGCGGCAGGCCCGCCAGACGCGCCACATGTATGCCGTAGCTGCGGTCGGTGCGCCCGGGGACGATGCGATGCAGAAACACGACATCGTCGTTCCACTCGCGCACGCTCACATGCAGGTTCATGACCGAAGGCAGCGTGTCGGCGAGTTGCGTGAGCTCGTGGTAGTGCGTCGCGAACAGCGTGCATGCGCCGCGCGCGGCGAGCGTTTCGGTGATCGCCCATGCGAGGCTGAGTCCGTCGAGCGTGCTTGTTCCGCGCCCGATCTCGTCGAGGATGACGAGGCTGCGCTCGGTCGCGTGGTGCAGGATGTTCGCGGTCTCGGTCATCTCGACCATGAAGGTCGACTGGCCCGAGTGGATCTCGTCGGCGCTGCCGATGCGCGTGAGGATCGCGTCGAGCAGCCCGATGCGCGCGCGCTCGGCGGGGACGAACGAACCGACATGCGCGAGCAGCGCGACGAGCGCGACCTGGCGGATGTAGGTGCTCTTGCCCGCCATGTTCGGGCCTGTGATCAGCGCGAGCGTGGCGGACGAGCCGCCGAGCGCCGTGTCGTTCGGCACGAAGGTCGATGCGAGCGTGCGGTCGAGCACGGGGTGGCGGCCTGCGTCGATCTCGACCATGCGGCCGTCGACGAGCTCGGGCCGCGTCCAGCGCTGGTGCCGCGCGACGGACGCGAGGCATGCGAGCGCGTCGAGCTCGGCCGCGCGCTCGCCGAAGCGCACGATCGCATCGATGTGCGCCGCGACTTCGGCGACGAGCCGCGCCCACAGCTCCTTCTCGCGTTCGACCGCGCGCGCGTCGGCGCGCAGCACCTTGTCCTCGAACTCCTTGAGCTCTGGCGTGATGTAGCGCTCGGCGTTGCGCAGCGTCTGCTTGCGCGTGAACGACGCGGGCGCCTTCGTGGAGTTCGCCGCGGAAAGCTCGATGTAGTAGCCGAACACCGAGTTGAAGCCGACCTTGAGCGACGCGATCCCCGACTCGGCGACGAGGCGCTCCTGGTATTGGGCGAGCCACTGCCCCGCATCCTTCTGGAGGAGGCGCGTCTCGTCGAGTTCGAGGTCGTATCGATCGGCAAACACGCCGCCCTCGCGGAGGTGCGTGGGCGCGTCGGCGCGGATCGCGCGCGCGAGCGTCGCAGCGAGCGGCGCGAGCGGGGGCGCGATCTCGGCGAGTTCCGCGCAGTCGCGCGCGAACGCCGTGCTC
>JAJTGK010000173.1 GCA_021297815.1 Planctomycetaceae bacterium | reverse complement strand
GGCGAGGTGTGCTCGGCGAAGCAGCTGCCGAGCGCGTTGCCGCAGATCTCGTTGATCACGGGGTCGTTGGTCAGGGCGCAGATCGCGCGCGCGGCCTCGACGCAGGTGAAGTCCCAGCTCACGGCGCAGCAGAACTCGTCGAAGTAGCAGACCTCGTCGCAGCACGACGCCTCGGAGCAGCCAGGCTGCGCATGCACGACGCGGCACGAGCGCGCGCTCGGAGCCGCGGGGTCGACATAGCCGCAGATGCGCGAGCACGGCGCGCAGGCGTTCGTCGCAAGCTCGCCGCAAGCCGAATCCCATCGCGTCTCGCAGCAGAAGCTGTCGACCGCACACACCGTCTCGCAGCAGACGCGGTCGTCGCAGTAGGGCGTCTCGTTCTGATGGCAGCAGCTGCCCGCGCGGGGGTTGCCGCAGGCGAAGCAGAACCGCTCGGCCCAGTTCACGCAGGTCTCGTCCCAGGTCGTGTTGCAGCACGCGGGGTCGATGGCGCACACGATGCCGCAGCACAGCGGGTCGTTGCAGTTCGGATTCTCGTGCACGACGAGGCAGGAACCCGTCGCGGGCTCGCCGCACTCGTCGGTCAGTTCGCGCGCGACCTGCACGCAGCCCGCGTCCCACTGGATCTGGCAGCAATACTCGAAGCCGACCGTCGAGCACACGGCCTGGCAGACCGCGCCGTTGTTGCAGCTCGGCGTCGCGTGCGGCTCGAAGCAGCTCTCGGGCACGGCGCCGCAGTCGGAGCAGTACTTCTGCGCGATCGCCACGCACAGGTCGTCCCACGCGGCCTCGCAGCAGGCGGGCTCGATCGTGCAGACGCTCTCACAGCAGACGGGGTTGTTGCAGCCCGGCTGGGTGAGATTCGTCGTGAAGCAGTCGTTGGTCGCGGTGCCGCAGGCGGACTGCGCGTGGGCGCGGCCCGCGAGGGCGAGGAGGGCCACCGCAAGGACGGTGGCGAGGGTCGCGAGTGGGTTCGAGGATCGCATGGAAGCTTTCGGATCTCGGGTCGTTCGTTCGTACGGATCGATGCGGACGGCGGCGCGCGGCATCACGGGACGGTGAGCACGCGGGCCTTGCCCGAGTTGAGGCCTGAGACATCGCTGAAGGGAGCACCGATCACCGAGAAGCCTGTGATCGAGCTCGAGGAGTCGCCGACGAGCTCGGGGGCGATCGCCACGCTCGAGCCGAGCGCATCGCCAGGAGCGCCGTCCTCGGCCTTGTAGAAGCCGCGGTAGAAGTAGTTCGACGCGATCGGCGAGGCCGCGGTCGTGCTGCGCTCCCAGAAGTACACCGCACCGCGGCCTTCGAAGGCGCCAGGCGCGCCGACCGCGATCAGGTTCTGGCTCACCGCGACGGCGGTGCCGAAGCGGTCGCCCTCGACGAGCGCGCTCGAGGCGGGCGGCGTGAAGGCCAGTCCGTTCGTCGGGAACTGCCCGATGCCACCCGTGGTCGAGATGAAGAAGCTGCGGTCGTAGACATAGATCGCGCCCTTGTTCGCATTGCGGCCGGGCGCGCCGACGACGCCGAGGACGCGCGAGGTCGTCGAGCCAGACGGCAGGTTGATTGGCAGGAACTGCTCGAGCGCCACGCTGTAGCCGAACTGGTCGCCGTCGACTGGGATGGGCGACTGCCGCACCGACAGCACGCCTGCGCGCTCCTGCACGGGCGAACCCGCGAAGTAGTTGCGCATGAAGTACACGCGGCCCTGGCTGTTGGTGAAGCCTGGCGCGCCCACGATGATCTGGTCGACGCCCTCGCGCGGATGTCGGCCCATGGCGACCGAGTAGCCGAAGAGCGCGTTCGACTGCGCGCCGAAACCACCCGTCGCGGGCGGCGTGTAGCGCCAGAGCTGACGCCAAGTGCCTGACTCGCGCGCGAAGAGGTACGCGGCGCCCTTCGAGGGGAAGGTGCCCGTCGAGGCGACATCGGTGAAGCGGTAGGCGCCCGCGAGCACGAAGTCGCGCGCGGGGTAGACGGGGTTGATCACGCTCTCGCCGCGCTTGAACACCGAGAGGCCGCGGCCGAAGAACGCGTTGCGCTGCGGGTCGCCCGCGCGGATCACGCCTTGGAACGAGGGCACGCCCGCGTTGATCTCGAGGAGGTACGCGGCGCCTGCGTTCGAGACATCGTTCGCGGCGCCGTCGTCGCCAGGCGCGCCGACCGCGAGGTACGGCACGAAGTCGCCTGCCTTGGTGTCGATCGCGACGGCAGAGCCGAGCGTGTCGAGCGGGTTCACGCCCGCGACCGACAGCTCGAAGTCGCCGATCGGGCACTCGTCGGGCACGCCGTCGAGGTCGAGGTCGGCGCTGATGCCGATCGCGATGTCGCAGCTGTCGGGAATGCCCGTGAAGTTGCAGTCGAAGTCGGTGCCTGCCGCGATCTCGTCGGCATCGGACACGCCGTCGCCGTCGCAGTCGTCGAGAAGCGCCGTGGAGCAGCGGTGCTGCGCGACCGTCGCCGACAGAATGCCGATCGTGCGCGCGTTGTTCGCGCTCGTCGGATACGACTCGCCCGCCACGCCCGTCGCCACGCCGAGGAAGTCGACATCGGGGTTCGAGAAGTAGGGGATCTCGGAGCCCGGCGTGTACGCCATCACCGTGCGATACACCGTGCCGCCTGCGGTGAAGCGCCAGCCGTTCGAGAAGGGGAAGAACCCGCCCGTCTCGCAGCCTCCGCCGTCGCCGACCGCATGGCAGCAGCCGAGGTTGTGGCCGAGCTCATGCGCGAGGAGCCGTCCGCCCGTCGAGCCGACGACGCAGAATGCCGCGGCGGGGTTCGAGACGCCGCCCGACGAAATGCCGCCGCCGCCCGTGCCGTTGAGAAGCGCAACGATGTCGCCGCCCTTGGCATCGCGCTCGGTGTGCACATCGTCCCACAGTCCGTCGGCGGTGCCTGCGATCGAGTCGAGGTCGGTGCCGAGCGTTCCGCTGCCGTTCACCGCGAGGGCGTAGTACCCCGCGATGCGGTAGCGCATGTTGACGCGCGAGTTCGCGAGCGCGGCGTTCGCCGTCGCGATGTCGGCCGCGAGCGCGGCCTCGAGCGCCGTCGTGTCGGCGAAGCCCGCGAGCGCCGCGGGCGTGTACGCAAGCAGCACATCGACGATCGCGCCCGTGTCGGGGCACAGCCCCGCGACGCCACCTTCGTTCGACGCGTCGAACGGCCCGATTCCGCCGAGCGAAACCACGCCGACGCAGTCTTCGCCCAGGGGCGCGAGCTCGAAGCGATCGCCATCGTGCGCGCTGCGCAGCACCCACGACTCGAAGCGCGCGCCGAACACCGCGCGCACCTTGCCGTGGAGAAGCCCCTTGTGCAGCACGATTTCCGCAGACGCGCCGATCTTGTCGTCCGCGAAGGTGAAGATCATGGTGCCTGGCGCCGCGACCATGCGGTCGACGAGCGGCATCGCGATCGAGCGCCCGCCTGGCAGCGTGAAGACGAGCGGCTCGCCGATCTCGAGCTGCGCCGCGCGCATGCGCGGGAACTGCCAGCGCACATCGGCGCCGTCGACGAGATCGGTCTCCGAGAAGTGCACGGAGTCGGCGATGCCGAGCTTCGCAAGCAGCGCATCCTGGTCGCGCGCGTCGGCGGCGTTGTCGCTGCCGAGGAACGCGGGTGTCGCGGCGAGGAGCGCAAGCGACGCGATGCTGAGGATGGCGCTGGCGCGGCGGTGGGTAGTCATCGGGAGAGGGCTCTTCTGCGTCTGTCCTACGGCGCGGTTCTCGGTCATGGCGCGCTTCGCCGCACCCGCCCGAAACGGGCAAAGTACGGCATCTCGTCACCGCCCGCAGCGACGCAGCAGGGGACCTTCGCGGGGTGTCCCGCGGAGGTTCCGTGTGGTGCGCGACGGCAGGCTGAACACCCGCCGCCGCCGCGAGCCAGACCATCTTCGTCTCTTCGCGCGGCGATGCAAGCCAACCGCCTTCGCGGCGGGGATTTCCGTGCGATTTGGGTTTGGACACCCGACCCGTTCAGGCGCCGCCCGGCGAGGGAGCCGAGAGGACATCACCGAACCGCCGCTCGCGCCGCGCGAAGTCGCGGAGTGCGCCCGCGAGATTCCGCGCGTCGAAATCGGGCCAAAGGACCTCGGTCACATGCAGTTCGGCGTAGGAGATCTGCCAGAGCAGGTAGTTCGAGATGCGCATCTCGCCCGCCGTGCGCACGAGGAGGTCGGGGTCGGGGAGCCCCGCGGTGGAGAGGTGGCTGGCGACCGCCCGCTCGTCGATCGCCGCTGGGTCGAGGCGCCCAGCCGCGACCTCGAAGGCCAAGGCCCGCGCCGCATCCGCGATCTCTGTCCGAGAACCGTAGTTCAGGGCCAGGCAGAGGGTCATCCCCGTCATGGGGGCCGTCGCCGCGGTGGTTTCGTCGAGCTCGGCGAGCACCTCGGCGGGCAGCCCCTCGCGGCGCCCGATGTGGCGGAAGCGGATGTTCTCGCGAAGCATCGTGGGCCGCTCGAGACGCAGGAACTCGCAGCACAGCGCCATGAGCGCGCCCACCTCGTCGGCGGGGCGCTTCCAGTTCTCGCTCGAGAAGGAGTAGAGCGTGAGCGCCTCGAGCCCGAGCCGCGCGCACTCGGTCACGACCATGCGCACCGTCTCGACGCCCTGGCGATGACCCGCGGCGCGCGGCAGCCCGCGCTCCTTCGCCCAGCGGCCGTTGCCGTCCATGATGATCGCGACATGCCGCGGCAGGCTCGCGCGCGGGAGGTCGGCGAGCAGCGCCTGAATGCCGACGGTCGACGCATCGCCCATGGTCAGTGCGCCGCCGCGAACCGCTCGGACGACTCGAAGG
>JAJTGK010000050.1 GCA_021297815.1 Planctomycetaceae bacterium | reverse complement strand
CTCGGCAAGCAGTTCAACCCCGTCAAGTTCGACGCGAAGCGCTGGGTCGCGATCGCGAAGGACGCGGGCATGAAGTACATCGTGATCACCTCGAAGCACCACGACGGCTTCTGCCTGTGGGATTCGGCGCTCACCGAGTGGGATGTCGGCGGCTCGGCGTTCGCGCCGCGCGACCCGCTGAAGGAGCTCGCCGACGCGTGCACGGAGGCAGGCATTCGCCTGTGCTTCTACCACTCGATCATGGACTGGCACCACCCCGACTACCTGCCGCGCAGGCCGTGGGACACGCGGCCGACCGACGGCGCCGACTACCAGCGCTACATCGCGTACATGAAGGGCCAGCTGAAGGAGCTGACGAGCGGCCGCTACGGCGATGTCGGCATCCTGTGGTTCGACGGCGAGTGGGAGGGCACCTGGACCCACGAGATGGGCAAGGACCTCTACGACTACTGCCGCGCGCTCGACAAGGACATCATCGTCAACAACCGCGTCGACACGGGCCGTTCGGGCATGGAGGGCATCACGCGCGAGGGCGACTACCGCGGCGACTACGGCACGCCCGAGCAGCAGATTCCCGCGACGGGCCTTCCTGCGGGCGTCGACTGGGAGACCTGCATGACGATGAACGACACCTGGGGCTTCAAGAAGCACGACCACAACTGGAAGTCGACGGAGGACCTCGTGCGCAAGCTCGTCGACATCGCGTCGAAGGGCGGCAACTTCCTGCTGAATGTCGGGCCGACGGGCGAGGGCGAGATCCCTGCGCCGAGCGTCGAGCGCCTTGAGGCGATGGGCCGCTGGATGAAGGTGAACAGCCGCGCGGTGTACGGCACGCAGGCGAACCCGTTTCCCGAGCCGCCCGCGTGGGGCCGCGTGACGCGCGCGACGAACGACGACGGCAGCGACCGCCTGTACCTGCATGTGTTCGACTGGCCCGCCGACGGGCGGCTGCGGCTGTCGGGCCTGATCAGCGATGTGCGCAGCACGCAGATGCTCGGCCAGCGCACGCGCAACCTGTGGCCGTCGGAGCGCGACGGCGACGCGGTGGTGTTCACGCTGCCGACGGCGCCGCTCGACCCCATCTGCACCGTGGTCGCGGTCGATCTCGCCGAGCCGCTTGCGGTGGCGGAGCTGCCCGTGATCTCGGCGCCCGATGAGAAGTTCGTGGGCACGATGCAGGCCGCCGTCGGGCAGCGGGGCGACACGAAGGTCGCGTACCGCTACACGACCGACGGCAGCGAGCCTTCGGTCGAGAGCGCGCGGGCGGGCATGCCGTTCACGCTTTCCGCGACGACCGTGGTGAAGGCGCGCGGGTTCCTCGGCGAACGCCCCGTCACGCGCACGGTCGAGCGGCGCTTCGAGAAGCTCGACGCGCTGCCCGCGGTGCAGACGCTGAAGCTCGACGACGGGCTTGCCTACGCGGCGTTCGAGGTGCCCGAGTCGATCAAGCGCTGCGCCGACATCACGATGGCGGCGAAGGTGAAGGAAGGCGTGGCCGCGCAGCCCTCGATCGAGGTGAAGCCGCGCGAGGAGTACTTCGGCCTCGTGTTCACGGGGTTCATCGAGGTTCCCGCCGCGGGGCTCTACCGCTTCTTCGTCGACTCGGACGACGGCAGCACCATGTCACTGCACGGCAAGGTGGTCGTCGACAACGACGGTCCGCACAGCGCCACCGAGAAGTCTGGCGCGGTCGCGCTCGAGAAGGGCCTGCATCCCGTCGAGATCCGCATGTTCGAGGCCGCGGGGCAGGACCTGCTGCGCGTGTCGTGGACGGGCCCTGGAGTTTCGAAGAAGACCCTCGTGCCCGCCGCGGCGTGGAAGCGCTGAGCGCATGACGCTGACGACCTTCCGCGCCGATCTCCTGCTGCTTGCGGCCGCGGTCATCTGGGGCTCGGGCTTCGTCGCGCAACGGCTCGGCAGCGAGCATCTCGGGGCGTTGGCGTTCACGGGGCTGCGCTTCACGCTGGGCACGCTGCTGCTCTTGCCGCTTCTCGCGGTGGCGAAGTGGCCGCTGCATGTCTCGCGCGAGGTGTCGCGGCGCGAGACGCTGCGCGGAGGCGTGCTGGCGGGCGTGGTGATGCTCCTTGCGGCGAACACGCAGCAGCTCGGGCTTGGCGACACCACCGCGTCGAACGGCGCGTTCATCACCAGCCTCTATGTCGTGTTCGTGCCGTTCCTCGGCCTCTTCGCGCGGCAGCGGATCGGCTGGCCCGTGTGGACGGGCGTGGCGCTTGCGGGCGTCGGGCTCGTCCTGCTCGGCGTGACCGACGACTACCGCATGAAGGTCGGCGACCTGTGGGTGCTTCTCTGCGCCGTGCTGTGGGCGTTCCATGTGGTGGTGGTGGGGCGCTTCTCGCGCGACGCCGAACCCATCCGCCTGTCGCTGATCCAGCTCGGCATCACGGGCTTCGGGTCGCTGGCGCTCGCGCTTGCGCGCGGCGATGTGGTGGCCGACGGCGTGGTGGCGGCGAAGTGGGCCGTGCTCTATGGCGCGGTGCTGCCCGTCGCGGTGGCGTTCACGCTGCAGGTCATCGCGCAGCGGAAGGCGCCGCCCACGCACACCGCGCTCATCCTGTCGCTCGAGAGCGTGTTCGGCATGGTGGCGGGCATCGCCTTCCTCGCCGAGCGGCCGACGACCACGCAGTATGTGGGCGCGGCGCTCATGCTTGCGGGCGTGGTCGTGTCGCAGGCGGTGAAGCCCGAGGCGATCGCCGAGGCCGAACAGGCCGTGCATGACGACCCGCAGCCGCGGTAGCGGCGTCAGCGCGCGCGGGCTTCGATCGAGATCTGGCCGTTCGAGGTGCGCACATGCGACTCGCCGAGTCCGCTGCCGAGCTCGACCGTTATGCTGGTGCGGCCCTGCTCGGGGATGACGGCACGCTTCGCGGGGTCCGCGAGCGACACCGCGCCCGCCACGGTGCGCGCCAGGATGCGGCCGTCGTAGTCGTGGCCGAGCGACAGCGAGACGGAGCCGTTGCGCGACTCGATGTCGATCGCCGCGTCGTTGCCGTCGGCCAGCGACACGGTGATCGCGCCGTTCGCGGTGCGCGCCTGCACGCCGCCGCCGATCGCGTCGAGCTCGATCGTGCCGTTGTCGGTCCGTGCGTCGATGTCGCCCGCGTGGCGCTCGACATCGACCGAGCCGTTGCGCGAGACGATCTTCAGCACGCCCGCGGTGCCGCGCGTGACCACGGCGCCGTTCGTCGTCTTCAGCGTGCTGTCGCCGCCCGTCGGCACGCGCACGGTCACATCGGCGAGGTCGCGCGCCATCCGCTGCCCCGGGAAGACGACCTGCACGACCACCGTGCCGTCCGAGTGGCGTTCGGCGAAGAGCTTCGTCGTCGCGGCGCGACGCTCGGCGTCGGCCACATCGAGGCCGTCGACCTTGAACGACGCGAGCACCTCGACCTCGCGCAGCGCGGAGTCGACCTCGAGCCGCAGCGAGCCGTTCGGCGTCTCGGCCACGATGCGCTCGGGCGCGGTGTGGTCCTTGCCTTCGGCAGGCGCGAGCGTGGCATGGCGGTCGAAGCGCTGGATGTGCTGCTCGTTCTTCGGAACCTCCTGCGTGGACTCGCACGCAGTGGCCGACAGCGGAACACACGAGGCGATGAGAAGCGAGGCGATGAGATTGGTGAAGGCCATGGCGTGGTCCTTGGTCGTCGTCGTTCGGGCGGGAACCGCTCCTGCGGCCTCCGCAGGGCAGGTCCGAGCATGTTCTCCCATTATCAGCACAACGCGCGCGCTGTTGTGGGGATCCGTGCGCAGCGCCGAAAGAAGACCTGCACCCCGCAGCGTGGCGGGAGCAGGCCGGGAGGACCCGGCCGAACGAGACGGAACTCCGACAGCGCCGACGGCCAGGGCCCGAGGCACCTCCACAGAAGAAGACCCAGAGCCATGAACCTCACCCCGAACTTCGACCGCGTCCTCGAGCAGCTCTTCTCGCACCTCGTCACCGGCGAGCGCCGCGCCGCGCGCGAGCTCATCGACACCGTCTACCAGGCGGGCATCGACGCCGAGACCGTCTCGAAGGATGTGTTCTGGCCGACGCTCGAGGCCGTCTCGCAGCTCTACCGCAAGGACCAGATCACGACCCTGTCGCACCACTACGCCACGCGCATGCTGCGCATGCTGGTCGACCAGGCGCAGGCCCGCTACACGATGAACGGCACCCGTGGCCGCCGCGTGTGCATGTTCTGCGGACCGAACGAGACCGAGGAGCTTGCGGGCCAGCTCGTGGCCGACCTGCTCGAGGCCGACGGCTACGAGGTCACCTTCGCGGGTGGCGGCGTGGCGAACGACGAGATCAAGGAAGAGCTCACGAACCGCGAGCCCGATGTCCTGCTCCTCTTCGCGTCGAGCGCGAAGGACGCGCCCTTCATCCGCGAGCTCATCGACTCGCTGCGCGAGAACGGCGCCTACTCGAACACGCAGATCGTGGTCGGTGGCGGCATCTTCAACCGCGCGCCTGGCCTCGCCGAGGAGATCGGCGCCGATGTGCATGCGAGCTCGCCGCGCGACCTGCTCGAGAAGCTCACCTCCGAGGCGACCGTCCGCAACGAGCGCTTTACGAAGACCACCACGCGCAGCCGGCGCGAGGCGGCCTGAGTCCCAGGGATCCACGCAGACACGGCACGCCGCCCCGATGGGCGGCGTGTCTCTTTTTCGCGAATCGCGGCCCGCGGGTGCGGGTGCCGCGCGGCGGGGGCGCTTCGAGAATTACGCCGCTGCCGCGCCGAGGCGGCGGTGAACGACCGGTCTCCTCACGCCGTCGCCCGCCATTCGTGTGCGGGCGGCGGTGATTTTCTGAGTTTCCCTGCGAGATCGCGCCCCGTGGCGCGGAAGCCTTCCGTCGCGGTCGTCCCCGCGGCACACACCTCATTCAGAAAGGCCTCCGCCATGCGTCGTTCGATCCTCGCCTTCCTCGTCTCGACCTCCGCCCTCGCGCTCGCGGGGTTCGCCCAGGCCCAGTCGTGCACCCCCGCAGGGTCGGGCGCGGGCACGGTTACGAGCCATGTCTCCGTGAGCGACACCTCGTCCACCGCCGCGCTGCAGACGATGCCGCTCAAGCTCACCTACAGCAACGGCGTGACCGCGAACCTCACCCTGGCCGCGTCCAGCTCCACGCAGGCGGTCGCCTTCCACACCATCTCGGGCGTGACCACGACCGTCACGGTCGACCTCATCTCGACCTCGCAGACGCGCGTGAAGATCTCGCGACCGACGGTGTTCGGCGCGCCGTCGCTCAAGGTCGCGCTGTTCGGAGGCCCGACTTCGCGCGTGGCGTTCGACATCGTCTCGGGCACGGTCGTCACGGCGGGTTCGGGCGTCGGCCAGACCTTCGCTCCGATCACCATGACGGGCAATCCATGGGTCGCGTCGCCGTACTTCGTCGACCGCGTGTCGGTCGGCGGCTCGGCCGCGCTCACCGACCTCCACAAGACGCTCCGCATCACCTTCACCACCGCGATGACGGGCGGCACGCTGACCTTCCTCACCGACACCGACAACCTTCTCTGACGGCCGCGCCGCATGGCCGCCGCCGCGCCCCCTTTCCGCCGGGGGCGCGGTGCTTTTTCGAACGCGCCGCACCGCGCTACCCTGCGCGAATGGCACAAGAAGCGTTCCCAGGCATCGGACCCGTTCCGTTCGTCGACAGCACCTCGCGCGAGCCGCTCGGCTTCAGGCACTACCGCCCCGACGAACTCGTCGAGGGCAGGCCCATGAAGGACCACCTGCGCTTCGCGTCGTGCTACTGGCACACGATGCGCAACGGCCTCGGCGACCCGTTTGGCGGCGCCGTGGCGCAGATGCCGTGGGACGACGGCGGCGACTCGGTCGAGAACTGCCTGCGGCGCGCCGATGCGTTCTTCGAGTTCCTCGCGAAGTGCCGCATCGACCGCTGGTGCTTCCACGACCGCGACATCGCGCCCGAGCGCGCGACGCTGCGCGAGTCGAACGCCGACCTCGACCGCGTGGTCGCGCACTGCGCGGCGCTGCAGAAGGCGAGCGGCGTGAAGCTCCTGTGGGGCACCGCGTGCCTCTTCGCGCACGGCCGCTATGTGTCGGGCGCGGCCACGAGCCCGCGCGTCGAGGTGTTCGCGCACGCCGCGGCGCAGGTGAAGAAGGCGCTCGAGGTCACCCACGCGCTCGGCGGCGAGGGGTATGTCTTCTGGGGCGGCCGCGAGGGCTACACCTCGCTCATCAACACCGACATGAAGCGCGAGCGCGACCACCTGGCGCGGCTGCTGCACCTCGCGTGCGACCATGCGGGCGCGATCGGCTTCAAGGGCCAGTTCTACATCGAGCCGAAGCCGCGCGAGCCGAGCGTGCACCAGTACGACTCCGACGCGGCGGCGTGCATCGCGTTCCTGCAGGAATACGGGCTGAAGGACCGCTTCAAGCTCAACATCGAGACGAACCACGCGACGCTGGCGGGGCATACGGTCGAGCACGAGATCGCGGTGTGCCGCATCTCGGGCGTGCTCGGATCGGTCGACGCGAACAGCGGCACCGACCACTGCGGCTGGGACACCGACGAGTTCCCGACCGACCACAGGCTGTGCGCGAAGATGATGCTCGAGATCATGGCCGCGGGCGGCTTCACGACGGGCGGGCTGAACTTCGACGCGAAGCGACGCCGCGAGAGCTTCGAGCCCATCGACCTCTTCCACGCGCATGTCGCGGGCATGGACGCGTTCGCGCGCGGGCTGAAGATCGCGGCCGCGGTGCGCGCCGACGGGCGCATCGCGGCGTTCGTGAAGGAGCGCTACGCGAGCTGGGATTCGGAGCTCGGTCGCCGCATCGAGTCGGGCCGCGCCACGATGGGCGAGCTCGAGTCGCTTGCGCTCGACGCGAAGTCGTGGCCCGTGTCGAGCGGCAGGCAGGAGATGCTCGAGCACATCCTGCACGGGCTGATGTGAGGTGATCCGATGACGCTCGACGACGCGCGCGCGATGCTGCACGAATGGGTCGCGAACCCCGCGCTGCGGCATCACATGGAGTGCGTGGCCGCGTGCATGGGCGCGTACGCCGATGTGGCCGCGCCTGCGGAGCGCGCGTCGTGGATGCTCGCAGGGCTGCTGCACGACCTCGACTGGGAGCGCCATCCGACGGCGGAGGAGCATCCGCGCGTCGGCGTCGCGTTCCTGCGCACGAAGGGCGTGGGCGAGGATGTGCTGCACGCGATCATGGCGCACGCGCCATACACGGGCACGCCGCGCGACACGGCGATGGCGCGCCATCTGTTCGCGGTCGACGAGCTTGCGGGCTTCATCGTGGCCTGCGGCAAGGTGCGCCCCGACGGCGTGGCCACGCTCGAGCCCGCGAGCGTGCGCAAGAAGCTGAAGAACCTCGCGTTCGCCGCCGCGGTGTCGCGCGACGACATCGCGACGGGCATCGCCGAGCTCGGCGTGGATGTCGACGCGCACATCCAGCGCTGCATCGACGCGATCCGCGGCCTGCGCGATGGGCAGGCGTGCGGCTAGCCGCGCTGCGCAGCCGTGCGTTTTGCGCAGGAGAGACGCACACCCACCAGGCTCCGCATGGTGGCACCCGGGGTGGGCGTGGCGTGGTTGAGGAGATGGTGGCCACGGCTACGCCGTGAGGTGGAGCACATCCACCAGGCTCCGCATGGTGGCACCCGGGGTGGGTGGGGTGTGGTTGAGGAGATGGTGGCCACGGCTACGCCGTGAGGTGGCCTATGGACCACGAAAGCCACCCTTCACGGCGTAGCCGTGGCCATGCGCGGAGGGAGTCGATGTGCCTTCCCCGGGTGCCACCATGCGGAGCCTGGTGGCTTCGCACCACACCCGCGCCCACCATGCAAAAGGCCGCCTTGCGGCGGCCTCGTGTTTCAGTGGAGTCGTCGGACGCTCACGCGTGGATCGCGCGGTTCTCCGTCGCGAGCGCCGCCTCGTGCAGCGCCTCGTGCATCGTCGGGTGCGCGTGCACGGTCGAGATCACATCCTCGATCGTCGCCTCGACGCGGCGGGCAAGGCCCATCTCGCCGATGAGCTCGCTCGCGTCCTCGCCGATGATGTGCGCGCCAAGGATCTCGCCGTACGGCTCGCTCACGATGATCTTCACCAGGCCTTCGGTCGCGCCGACCGCGATCGCCTTGCCGTGGCCCTTGAAGTTGTACTTGCCGACCTTGTACTTCAGGCCCTTCTCCTTGACCTGCTTCTCGGTCATGCCGACCGAGGCGATCTGCGGATTGCAGTAGGTGCAGCCGGGAATCGACGCGTAGTCGACGCCCAGCGTGTGGTGGCCCATGAAGCGCTCCACGCACGCGACCGCCTCTTCGCTCGCGATGTGCGCAAGCCACGGCGCGCCGATGCAGTCGCCGATCGCGTACACGCCAGGAACCGAGGTCTGGTACGACGGCTCCTTCTTGTCCTTGTAGTCGGTCCAGATGTGGTTCTTCTCGACGCGCAGGCCGAGCTTCTCGTCGAAGAGGCCCTCGTAGCGCGCCTTCACGCCGATCGCGACCAGCACGCACTCGGCCTCGACGACCTCGGTCTTCGACTTGTCGGCGGCCTGCGCCAGCGTGACCTTCGCGCCGTTCGCCGTCTTGTCGATGGCGGTCGTCATCGCGCCGACCTTGAACTCCATGCCCTGCTTCGTGAACGCGCGCAGCGCGGCGGCCGAGATGTCCTCGTCCTCGTTCGGCAGGATGCGGTCGAGCATCTCGACCACGGTGACCTTCGTGCCGAAGGCGTTGAAGAAGTACGCGAACTCCATGCCGATCGCGCCCGAGCCGATGATGACCATCGACTTCGGCTGCTTCGCGATGGTGAGCGCGTCGTAGCTCGAGAGGATCGTCTTGCCCTCCGACTTCGCGAACGGCAGCTCGTTCGGCGCGGCGCCCGTCGCGATCATCACGCGGTCGGCCGTCAGCTCCTGCGTCTTCTCGCCGCCGGCACCGTGGTAGTAGTCGGCGTCGGCCTTCGACACCTGCACGCGGCAGGGGCTCGACGAGGTCTTGCCCGAGAGCACCTTCGCGTGGCCCTCGACATGGTCGACCTTGTTCTTCTTGAAGAGGAACGCGATGCCGCCGTTCAGCGTGCCCGTGATCGAGCGCGAGCGGCCGATGACCTTCGCCCAGTCGACCTTCACGGTGGCGGGGTCGATGTCGAAGCCCCAGTCCTTGCCGTGGCGGATCGCCTCCATGTAGAGCTCCGCGTTGTGGAGGAGCGCCTTGGTCGGGATGCAGCCCCAGTTCAGGCACACGCCGCCGAGCTTGCCGCGCTCGATGCAGCAGACCTTCAGGCCCATCTGGGCGGCGCGGATGGCACCGACATAGCCGCCTGGGCCGCCGCCGATGACGATGAGGTCGTAGTGCTTGGTGTCAGCCATGGGTATTCGCGTCCTTTCATCTGCCCCGCGGGTCGCGGGGAAGGGCCGAGAGGATAGCGGCGGAGGGGGTCGCGACGCGGGGGTGCGTGCCCATGGCCCCGACTTGGCCCGATCGCAGGGGTTCTGGTCAATAAGCGCTCCCCCCGCGCCGATCTCCCGAGGGCTTCCGCGCGTGCGGCAGCCAGGAGCGAGCGTGCCCGACCGCGAACCGACCGCGCCGCAGCGACATCGTCCACCCACGCTCGACATCTCGGGCGAGGTGCTGTTCGGCCCCGCCGAGATCGAGAAGCTCGTCGACAGGCTTGCCGCCGCGCTGCATGGCCAGAGCGCACTCGTGCGCGAACTGGCCGCCGCGCGCGAGGAGCTCGCGCTGCGTCAGGCCGAGCTCGAGTCGGCCCGCCTGAAGGCCGAGCAGGCCACCGAGACGCTCTCGACCTTCCTGAATGCGCTCGGCCACGACCTGCGCGCGCCCTTCGTCGCGATCGACGCTGGGCTGCAGATGATCGAGCTCGAGCCCGCCGAAGCCGCCACGCACGCGCAGTCGGTGCGCCGCACCTGCGCGCACGGCCTCGCGCTCGTCGACGACCTCTTCGAACTCATCCGCTCCGACGCAGGCCAGTGGCGCGTCGACCTGCGGCCTGTCTCGCTGCGCGAACTCGTGGCCGATGTGCGCGGGGTCGTGGCGCCGCGCGCGAATCAGAAGGGCCTGTTCATCGAGACGCGCTGGGCAACGGACACGCTCGCCGACCTCTGGTTCACGAGCGACCCTGTGCGCCTGCGGCAGGCGCTCATCAATGTCGCCTCGAACGCGGTCAAGTTCACCGACCAGGGGTCGGTCGCGATCTCGGTCGAGCGCGTGGGCGACGCAGCGCTGCGCTTCACGGTGCACGACTCGGGACCTGGCATTCCGTCGCACATCCTCGGGACCCTGTTCGAGCCGTTCATGCAGGGCGGCGCGAACGGCGGCCGCGCGGCCGACGGCACCGTGGGCGCGGGCCTTGGGCTCGCGATCGCGCGCCGCTGCGCGCGGCTTCTTGGCGGCGACATCTCCGCGGCGAACCGCCCCGAGGGCGGCGCGCAGTTCACGATCGAGGTGCCTGCGGCTTCCTGCGAGCCCTTCCACCCGACAAGCACCCCCGCGCCCGCCGCCACGGACCGCCTGCGCGTGCTCGTCGTCGACGACGCGCCCGACGCCGCGCGGCTTCTCTCGCACCACCTCAAGGTGCTCGGCTGCGAGGCCGAGGTCGCGGAGACGCTGGGTGCGGCCCGCCTCGCGCTCGCCTCTCGCGCGTTCGACCTCGTCATCACCGACCGCCACCTGCCCGACGGGTCGGGCACCGACCTCGTCGCGCTCGAAGCCCGCCCGCCGATCGCGCTCTCGAGCGCCTGCACCGATGTCCCCGTAGGAATCCACCCCGACGCGGTGCTCCACAAGCCCGTCACATTCGACGCCGTGCGCTCCGTGCTTGCGCAGCTTGCCTCGCGACCACGCGAAAGCCGCTAGCATCAAAGGCCCGCGGGAGCCCGCGGAACGGAGCCCCCCGTGCGCATCGCGATCGTCAGCGACATCCACGCCAACCTCGCCGCCTTCGAGGCGGTGCTCGCGCATGCGCGCTCGGTCGGCTACGACGCGATGGTCTGCCTCGGCGATGTGGTCGGCTACGGGCCCGACCCCGTCGAGTGCATCGACCTCGTGCGCTCGCACTGCGAGTGGACGCTGCTCGGAAACCACGACTTCGCCGCCGTCTACGAGCCGACGAACTTCAACCCCGTCGCGCGCAAGGCGGCCTTCTGGACGCGCGACCGCATCTTCGAATCGACCAAGCCCGAGCACGCCGAGGGCTACCTCGCGTCGCTCGTCGAGCACCGCGACGCGGGCCGCATCACGCCCGCGACCTTCGCCGAGCTCGAGAAGGGCGCGAAGGACCCGAAGGGCCGCGCGGAGTTCATGTTCCGCATCTCGCCGCGGCAGATCCTGCTCGACCGCTACATCTGCGTGCACGGCTCGCCCTCGCGTCCCGTGAACGAGTACATGTTCCCCACGGATGTCGAGCAGAACTCGTACCGCCTCGAGCGCAACTTCCGCATGCTGACGCTGTCGTCGGCCGCAGGCGAGGAGCGCCGCGCGAACGCGATCGTCGGCCACACGCACTCGCCTGGGTTCTTCCTCGAGGAGGACAAGGGCGTGATCGAGTGGCTCGATTTCCCGCGCGGCGTGTCGGAGTGGACGCCGTCGGTCGACGAGATGCCGCCCGAGGCGCGCTTCATCCTGAACCCCGGTTCGGTGGGGCAGCCGCGCGACGGCGATCCGCGCTCGTCGTACGCGATCCTGACCACGGGCGAGAACGACCACCCCGACCGCTTCACCTTCCACCGCGTCGAGTACGACATTGGCCGCACGCAGGCCAAGATCCGCGGCCTGATCGCGGCGGGTGCACCGCTCGACGACTGGCTGGCCGCGCGGCTCGAACTCGGCCAGTGAGCACGCCGCCCCGCGCCGTGCGCCCGCACGCGTGATTTCGCGCCGCCCGCGAGGGGGCCGCTTCTCGGCTACCCTCCGCACCCTGCACGCGGCCTGTTTCGCCGCGACCCACGGTGCCACCAATGGTTCGATACCCGAGAGAGTTCTCCGCGACCGCGATCGTTCTCGCGCTCGCCGCCTTCCTGCTTCCCGCCCCCGCGCTGGCCGCGCAGGACGCGGCGCCCGCCCAGCCGCAGGTCGCGGAGCAGCCGGCTGCTGCCGCTGCCGCTGCGCCCGCACCTGCACCCGCCGCGCCGAAGTTCCTCGCACGCGTGCCCGCAGGCATGACGGCCGTCGCCGAGCCGTCGCCGATCGGCTCGCTCGACCCCGCGCAGTCGCCGTTCCGCGTCACCTTCGCGACCAACGCCGCGGGCATCCGCGAGATCGTCTTCTCCGACTTCTGGACGAAGACCTCCGATGCGAACGCCGCGCGCAAGGCACGCGCCTCGGGCGGCGAGCTGCCTCCCGACTCGGCGCGCTATGTCCTTGCGACCACGCGCGACCTCCAGGGCTACGCGGTGCCCGTCCTCGGTGCGCTGCGCCTCGTCGTCGACGGCGAGCGCGTCAGCCTGTTCGGCGCGTCGTGGGCCGAGGCCTCGCCTGGCGTCTTCGTGACCGAGGTCGCCGATGCGTCGGGCGCCGCGGTGCTGCGCGTCGAGCGCGCGTTCCGCCCGAACCCATCCACGAAGTACGGCATCGACCTCCTCCAGCGCATCACCAACCTCTCGGCTGAGCCGCGCACGGTGCAGTTCGCGCACTACGGCCCCTCGGAACCCGCCTACGACCCGTCGGCGCCGATGGATGTGCGCCGCTTCCACTTCGGCTACCTCTTCCCGGCCGAGCGCGACCCGTCGCGCGCGAATGTGACGGCGAACGGCCAGATGTTCGACCGCTCGACGATCTCCTCGCAGGTCGCCGAGGGTCAGTTCACGCTGTGGCCGAACGACGACGCCACGCAGGGCAAGTACGAGCTCTCGTGGTTCGGCGTCACCGACCGCTACTTCACGCTCGCGGTGCATGCGCCGTACGCGCCGCCAGGGCAGCCCTCGCGCGTGATGTCGGCGTTCACCGAGGTGCGCGGCGCGTCGAACGCCATCGCCTTCCCGAACGAGACGATCTTCACCGAGCTGTGGAGCGCCGCGACGCCGATCGCTGCGGGCGCCACCGCGGCCTTCGATATCGGCGTGTACGCGGGCCCGCTCGAGCCGAAGGTGCTCGACGGCACCGAGCCGTACAAGTCGCTCAACCTCGGCGACATCATCGCGTATGTGATGAGCGGATGCTGCTCGTGGTGCACCTTCGCGTGGCTCGCCGACGGCATGCTGTGGTTCCTCGCGTTCCTGCACGACTATGTCGTGTTCGACTGGGGCGTCGCCATCATCGTGCTCGTCGTGCTCGTGCGCGCGGCGCTGCACCGCTTCCAGAAGAAGTCGCAGATCGCCATGCAGCGCTTCTCGCGCAGCATGCAGGCCATCAAGCCCGAGCTCGACGCGCTGCAGAAGCGCTACAAGGACGACCCGCGCCGCTTCCAGCAGGAGCAGATGCGCCTCTTCAAGGAGAAGGGCATCAGCCCCGCGGGCTGCGTGGGCGGCCTGCTGCCGACCTTCGCGCAGATGCCGATCTGGTTCGCGCTGTACGCGATGCTCTTCTTCTCGTTCGACCTCTGGCAGCAGCCTGCGTTCTACGGCGTGTTCCAGTCGTTCGGCAGCTGGAGCTTCCTCGCCGACCTCTCGGCGCCCGACAACTTCTATGTCTTCGCCGAGCCGATCAACCTGTTCCTGTTCAACCTGCGCTCGATCAATGTGCTGCCGGTCCTGATGGCGGTGGTGTTCTGGATCCAGCAGCAGTACATGTCGCCGCCGATGCCGAACGCGACCGAGGAGCAGCTGGCGCAGCAGAAGATGATGAAGTGGATGATGGTGATCATGTTCCCGCTCATGACCTATGTCGTGCCGAGCGGACTCACCCTGTACATCCTGACCTCGACCTGCATCGGCATCGTCGAGAGCCGCATGATCCGCAAGCAGGTCGACGCGATGGACCTCTCGGCGCCCGCCGCGCAGCCGAAGAAGAAGCAGGATCTGCTCGGCCGCCTGTACGAGCGTGCGCTCGCCGACGCGGAGTCGCGTCGCAAGGGGAAGGACGCGAAGAAGTTCAAGGACCGCTGACGCGCGGCGCGCCCTGGATTCGCGATGAAGCCTGCAGCGAACGCACCGCCGCGCGAGACGATCGTGGCGGTGGCGTCGCCGCCTGGGCGTGGCGCGCGTGCGCTGGTGCGGGCGTCGGGGCCTGCGTGCCGCGTGGCGTTTGAGCGGGTGTTCGGCCATGCGCCTGCGCGGCGCGGCGTGTCGCGCGAGCGCATGACGGTGGGCGGCGCGTCGCTTCCCGTTCTTTCGATGTGGATGGAAGGGCCCGCGAGCTTCACGGGCGAGGACGCGGTCGAGATTTCGTGCGTCGGGTCGCCTGTGGTTGCCGAGATGGTGGCGCAGGCGGTGGTCGACGCGGCGCGCGGTGCGGGGTTCGAGGCGCGGCAGGCGCGGCGTGGCGAGTTCGCGATGCGCGCGCACCTCGCGGGCCGATTGTCGCTCGACGAGGCCGAAGGCATCGCCGCTCGAATCGCGGCGACAGGCGACGCGGAGCTTGCGGCGGCCGACGAGATCGCGCGCGGTGCGCGTGGACAGCGCGCGGCGGCGCTGGTGATGCGCGTGGCGGAGGCGCTCGCGCTCGTCGAGGCGGGCATCGACTTCACCGATCAGGAGGATGTGGTCGCGATCGCGCCCGCGGCGCTCGCGCGCGCGGCGGGCGAGGTCGCGGCCGAGGTGCGCGCCCTGCG
>JAJTGK010000049.1 GCA_021297815.1 Planctomycetaceae bacterium | reverse complement strand
CCAAGCGCGCGTGTTTCCTCGATCAGTTCGGCGCGGCGCACCTCGGCCGCCACGAGTTCCGCGCGCGCGGCCGCGAACTTCGCCTCGCGCACGGTCTGGTCGGCACGCACGGCCTCGAGCTTCGCACGCAGCGCATCGGCCTTCAGCCCGAGCCTGCGCACTTCGCCCGCGGCGGCGCCGCCCGATGGCACGAGCCGCTCCTTGCGCTCGAATTCGTCGCGCGCCTCGGCGTGCGCCGCCTCGGCCTCGGCGATCTCGGCGGCGACGCGCGCAAGCATGGCGCCCGCCTCGCGCACGCCCGACTCGGCGAGTCGCAACGCCCGCTCGGCCTCGACGGCAAGCACGCGCGTGCGCTCCGCAGCGGCAAGCGAGGCTTCGCTCGACGCGATCGCAGCCTCAGCCGAGGCGAGTTCGGCGTCGGCGAGCTTCAGCGCGATCGCTTCCGCAGCGCCCTCGAGACGGGCGACAGGATCGCCCTTCGCGACGCGCGAGCCTTCGAGCACGAGCACTTCGGCGACCGTGCCCTCGCGCAGCGCGGGCACTTCGGTGGCGAACGGCGCAGGCTCGATCCAGCCCGGGGCCTGCAGGCCGCCCGCGGAGTCGTCGGAGCGCGCGGGTGCCGCGCTCGCCGCAAGTGCGACGGGCACCACGCGCGCCTCGCGCGGCTCGGTGAGCGCGTCGCGCGAGGCGAACACGAGCAGCGTCGCCGCGGTGCCAAGCAGCAGGGCAGGCACGACGAACCGTGCGATGAAGCGAATGGGCGGTTGGGTTCGGCTGCTCATGGCGTGGCCTCGCGTGAGGTGCTCGGTGGGTTCGTGGCGGCGTTCGCCGCGGCGGGAGCGTCGTTCGGAAGAAGAAGGCGCTCGAGTTCCATCTGCGCTTCCGCCCAGGCGATGTGCGCCTTGGCGGCATCGATCGCATGGGCGAGCGCCTCGAGTTCGATGATGTCGGCTTCGTGACGCGCGAGTTCGCCTGCATCGACCGACGCCTGCGCCGTGCGGCGCATCGAGTCGCCCGCGTCGGCGGCACGCACCGCCGCATCGCGTGCGATTCGCGCGCGCTCGCAGCGCAGCGTCGCCTCGTGGAGGCGCCGTTGTGCGAGGCGCTCCGTTTCGGCGAGTTCGGCGGTCGCCGCCGCGACCTCGGCCTCGAGCGCGGCGACCTCGTGTGCGCGCCGCGCCAGCGGGAGACGGATGCGCGCCTCGAGGCCGATGGCTTCGTCGCGCTCCATGTCGCGTTCGAAACCCGCGCCGATCTCGATGCCCTCGTCGCCGCCCGCGCGGGCTTCGGCAAGCATCGACTGCGCCGAGGCGAGCGCCTTGCGTGCACTCGACACATCGGCGGGGTCACGCGGCGACCCGATGTCGGGCGCGGTCGATTCGCCGCGTTCGAGTTCGGGAAGTTCGCCGAGCGCAAGCAGCGATGCGAGCGCGGCCGAGAGCCGTCGCGCCTCGGCCTCGAGCATGGCGCGCTCCGATTCCGCCTTCGCCGACATCGCCAGGTGCCTGTCGCGCTCGAGCGGCGGCAGCTCGCCCTCGGCGAGCAAGGCCTCGTCGCTGGCAAGGAGCCGTTCGGCGGCTTTCGCCGCAAGGTCCGCCTGTGCGGCGCCGTCGCGCGCGGCGATCGTGGCGCGGACGAGCATGCGCGCCTCCGCGGCGACTTCGGCCGCGTGCGCGACGAGTTCGGCCGCGCTCGAAGTGCAACGCGCGCGCGCGGCCTCCATCGAGGCGTCGCGCGTGAAGAGCCAGGAAATGCCCGCCATCACCGAGATCCGCACGGGTGTCGACGACATGTCGTCGAGCGGGATGCCCGTCGCGACGACGATCATCGGGTCGGGCGGCAGCGCGACGGCGCGGGCGCGCGCTTCGTCGGCACGAAGGCGAGCGGCGGCGGCCGCGACCCGCGGCGAGCGCTCGATGGCGAGCGCTGCGGCGGATTCGGGGGAAAGGACGGACGGCAGTGCGGCGGCCGTGCCGATGCGCGTCGGGTCGGACGCGCGCGTGGCAGGCGCGCTGCAAGAGGCGTTGAACGCAAAGGTCGCGACCAGGGTCGCGATCGCGGCGCACACGAGGATGTTTCGCATGGGAAGTGGCTCCAGGACATGAACGGCCGACGGACGCAGGGCGTCGTCGTGCGTTCAGATCCGGAGCCTCGCGCTGTCGATCAGCACGCGCCAGGGCGGCGGCCTGCAGCGGTCGCGGTCGCCGCTGGTAGGCGCGCCGGCTGCGATTTCGAAGGCCGCAACGAACTCAAGCGTCGTCGGCAGCGGAGCGCCGATCGCATCGAGGTCGACGGTGAAGGTGGTGGCGGGCGCCGCGGACTTGTCGCAGCAGCCTTCGCTGCAGCAGGAGCCGTCGGTCGGCGGCTCGTCCTCGCAGGGCGCGGCTTCTTCGGGGCCGTCGGATTCCGCCGCGCAGTGCGCGCAGCACGGCGGGGGCGCCACTTCGGCGACGCAGCAGCCCTGCGCGGCGCAGCCGTGCGCGTCGACCCCGAGGAGCACCTCGGCGTAGATGCGGCGTTCGCAGCAGCAGAGCACCACCCACGCGGCGAGCGCGGTGGTGACGAGGCGGCGAATGGCGGCGTGGGCGAGCATCGGCGTGCTGCGGTTGCGTCTGATCGAGCCTAGCTTCCATCGGCGGGAAGGCAAGGCTCGTTGCGGGCAAGCCCACAATCTACCGTGGTTCGCCGAGTTGCGGTCGCGGCGAATCCGCGAACGCATCGCGTCGAACCCCGCCCCGTGCCGGCGCAGCCGCAAGGTCCATCCTCGCTCGGGCGGCTTCTGCTGGCGTTGCCGCAGCGGCTGTCGGAGCGCGCCGTGATCGTCGCGGGCGCGGAGGTCGCGACCGAGGCGTCATGGGTCCTGTATTGGTGCCACCACGCGATGCGTGCGGATGAGAATCCCGCGCTCGACGCCGCGGGCGAGCTGGCCCTGCGACTCGGCAAGCCGCTCCTCGTGTTCGGAGGGCTCGCGGGCTCGCACCCGCATCTCTGCCGTTTCCCGAGTGGACCGCGTCGCTTGCGCGTCGCACGGGACGGCCGATCGTCGCGGTCGACACCGCGTGCGTTGTTCCGATGAACCGTGTCGACGGCGTGTTCGACCGCGCGTTCGCGTTTCGCGAGGCGACCGCAGGCGAGCGCGCGGCACGCGTCGGCGCAGCGTGGCCCACGATGTCGTGGCGCGGCCGCGCGTGGCCGCTCGTCGAGCACGGCGTGCCCGAAATCGACTGGGCGCGGCTCGATCTGGCCGAGACGCTCGCGTCTCTCGACATCGACCATGGCGTCGCGCCCGTCGCCGACACCAAGGGCGGAACGGCCGCGGGGCAGGCGCGCTGGAATGCGTTCCGCGCGCAGCGGCTCGCGCGCTACGCCGACGATCGCGACGACGCGACGCTTCCAGGCGTCTCGCGCATGTCGGCGTATCTCCACTACGGCATGGTGTCGCCGTTGCGGCTCGCGCGCGAGGCGCATGCCGCGGGCGCCGAGAAGTACCTCGACGAACTCCTCGTGTGGCGCGAGCTCGCCTACCACTGGTGCAGGCATGTGCCCGAGCATGCGACGCTGCACGCGCTTCCCTCGTGGGCGCGCCGCACGCTCGATGCGCATCGTGGCGACCCGCGCGCCGTGCTCTCGGCCGAGCGCCTTGCGCGCGGCGAGACGGGCGACAGGCTGTGGGACCTCGCGCAGCGCTCGCTGGTCGTGCACGGCGAGCTGCACAACAACCTGCGCATGACCTGGGGCAAGGCCGTGCCGTTCTGGAGCGCGTCGCCCGAACAGGCGCTCGAGCGCACGCTCTGGCTCAACAACCGCTTCGCGCTCGACGGCTGCGATCCTGCGAGCTACGGCGGAATCCTGTGGTGTCTCGGCCTCTTCGACCGCGCGTTCCTTCCCGAGCGGCCCGTGCTCGGCTCCGTGCGCGAGCGCACGACCGAGGAGCACGCGCGGCGTCTCGATGCCGAGGTGTTCGCGCGCATTGCGGGGCGCAGGCCGTTCCCCATGCGCGTCGCCGTGATCGGCGCGGGCATCGCGGGCCTCGCCTGCGCACGCACGCTGCGCGACCATCTGGTCGAGACGGTCGTGTTCGAGAAGTCGCGCGGAGCGGGAGGCCGCATGAGCACGCGCCGCGGCGACCACGGCGCGTTCGACCATGGCGCGCAGTACTTCACCGCGCGCGATCCGAGGTTCGCCTCGGTCGTCTCGAGCTGGTGCGACGAAGGCGTGGTGGCGCGGTGGCACGCGCGCTTCGCGAATGTGTCGGCCGCGGGCGCCGTGCCCGTCGATGCGCCGCCGCGCTTCGTGGGCGTGCCGTCGATGAGCGCCGTCTGCGCGCACCTTGCGCGTGGCGGAGAATGCGTGGCCAACACGCGCGTGTCGCGCGTCGAGCGCGAGGGCGTGCGGTGGCGGCTGCATGGCGTCGATGCCGACGGCGTCGAGCGGGATCTCGGTTCGTTCGACGCCGTGCTGTCGACGGCGCCTGCGCCGCAGACCGCGGCGCTCCTGAGCCGCGCCGCGCCGAAGCTTGCGCAGTACGCATCCCGCTGCGGCATGCGCGCAACCTGGGCGCTCATGCTTGCGTTCCGCGACGATGTGGCGCTGCCCTTCGATCACGCCGAGATCAGCGCGGGCGCGCCGCAGGTGGGCGATGAGCTCGCCTGGGTCTCGCGCACGAGCTCCAAGCCTGGACGCGCGCACGACGGCATGGCGCGCTGGACGGTGCTTGCGCGCTCGGAATGGTCGGAGGAGCGCCTCGAGCGCACGCCCGAGGAGATCGCGCCGAGGATGGTCGATGCGTTCGGACGGCTTGCCGCGCTGCTTGGCGTGCGCATCGCGGCGCCCGTGCATGCGCAGGCGCATCGGTGGCGCTTCGCGCTCGCAAGCGGCGAAGGTGGGCCGTCGTCGGCGTTCGATGCTTCGGCTGGGATCGGAATGGCGGGCGACTGGATGCGCGGAACGCGCGTCGAGGACGCGTATCTCTCGGGCATCTCGCTTGCTGGGCGCGTGCTTGCGGCCGCCGCTCAGCGGTTCGCCACGCCGTCGCCCGTCGCGGTCGCCGTCCTGCGCGGCTGAGACCTACGCGCACGCAGATACAGGAACGCGGGCACGCTGACGGCGGAGATCGCGACGATCCAGCAGACGGTTGCCGCGATCCAGATCGGCATCAGCGGGAAGAGCAGGGTGGCGAGAAGCGCATACGCGCTCACGCTGAGCGTGCCAAGCGCCATCGGCCCGACGGCGCCCGTCGGCACATGCGCGCCTTGCGAGAGCCATGTCGCGACCATGATGGTCGTGAAGATGACGGGAAACACCGACGCGATGCCGCTTGCGACGGGAAGGCCCGAGCGCGAGAGCAGGATCGCGCCGCCGATCACGAGCGCCGCCGCGACACCGCGGACCGCGAGCACGGCTGCAGGAACGCGATGCGTTCCCTTCGGCGCGGGGTGCGGCGTGCGGTTCGCGGCGATGCCGAGCGCGATGCCCGTCGCGAAGGCGATGCATCCCGCAACGATCGCGCTGCCAACCGTCGGCTGCACGGCGTCGTGGACCGTCATGATGGTCGCGGCCGCGGCGAACCATGCTCCGAGCGTCGCCACCACCGTCCATGCGAGAAGATGCGACCGCGTATGGCGGCCGATGCGCGCGGGCACCACGCGCCAGAGCACGAGGTACCCCGCGTTCAGCAGGATGCCCACGGGGACGAACGCCATCGAGCGGCGGAAGTCGTCGACGGTCGCGCTGCGGCTCCAGATGCCGATCGCGGCGGGGACGATGGTCGTTGGGATGCTCGACAGCACGCCGCCCGAGACGCCGCCGAAGCGCTCGACCACGACGGTCGCAAGGATCGCGACCACGCCTGCGAACAGGCCTGGCACCGCGACATCGCGCGCGGCGTCGAGGACCGTGGGGAAGATCGAGGCGAGGTCTGCCTGCATCGGACGCGGCACTCTACTTCGCGGCGCGCGCGGGCGGTTCGACCGCGCCGCGCCGGCGGCACGCGTCGGAGCAGTACTTCACCTGCGCCCAGTCGCGCTTCCACTTGCGCCGCCACTCGAACGGCCTGTGGCAGCTCGCGCAGACCTTCGGCGGTGGAACAGGGGCGCGCTCGATGCGGGGCACGCGGCGTGCTTCGTCAGCGTGGCGGTGTGGATTCGCCCGCGGCTTCGGGCGTGGCGTCGGGCGAGAGGATCGCCGAGATCGCCGCGCGGATGCCGCGGAAACCGCGCCGCGCCGCGCCCTCGCGCGTCGCGGCGGCGAACCGCTGCGCCACGATTTCGTGGTGGGGCTGGTAGCGGGGCGGCAGCGACACGAGCCCGCGCCGCGCCGCGTCGTCGCGCAGCGTCGACCACACGAGCCCATGGACGAGCGCCGTGCGCCGCGACGCGAGCACAAGTCGCTTCGCGGGCAGCACGAAGAACGGGTGGTACGAGAACGCGATGCCGCCGTCGGCGAGCGGCTCGGCGTGGCCCATGGTTCGGACGGGCGCGCCATGCCCCCGCGTGGCGAGGAAGGCGCGCAGCGGACCACGGTCGGCGTGCGCGTGGCGGCTTCGCCGCAGCAGCAGGTCGCCCGCGACCGCAAGCACGAAGAGGTCGAGCCGCACGCACCAGCCCGCGACGAGGCATGCGACCACGATGATCGGCAGGCACAGCGCGCATGCGAGGTAGGGGCTCACGAGAAGCGCCGCGCCGATGAGCGCAAGCAGCGCAAGGCGCATCGTGACCAGGATCGCATCGACCACCGCGAACGGGCTGAGGACGACAAGCGCGTCGACCATGTGGAACATGATCCACACGCATCCGTACAGCACGAGGACCGCGGGAATCGCAAGCACATAGCCGCCCCACGCCGCGCCGAGGCTTGCGGTGGCGGCGCCCGCGGGCGAGTCGAAGGTCGTCGCGGCCGCGACCGCCGAGACGACGGTCGGAAGCAGCACGCCCGCGGCGACGAGCGCCGAGAGCTTCGCCTCGAAGTACTCCGCGGCGTCGAGCAGCTTCCGCAGCGGCAGCGGCATGGCCGGCGAGAGGAACTTCTTCATGCCGACGAGGACGAGCACCGCCGCGCATGGCCCGAGGAGCCACGGGTTCGCGTGCAGCGGCAGCGACCCGGCGACAGCCTGGAACCCGCCGAGCGCGAAGAAGTCGCCAAGCCCGATCGCGACGAGGACGAGGAGCGGCGAGATCGCGAGCCCCGTGATCTGCGCGGCCGCGGTCGCGATGGTCATCGCGCGCGCCTCGGGTGCCGACGCGCCGACGGCTGGCGCTGCCTGCGCGGCGAACGCCGCCGACGCGCACGCGAGCGCAAGCGGCGGGGCGAGCACGGGCAGCAGGTTCGCGAGCAGGGAAGTGGATCGCCGCATGACGGCATTCTTACCGATTCCCGCCACTCTGCCGCGCGGGCATTACGATGCCGCCGTGCTTCCAAACCTCCAGTACGCCGCGATCCGTTACGAGAACTTCCACTCCGAGGTGCTGCTGCCGCGGGTCTTCCCGCTGCGCGTGCCCGTCGAGGTCTCCATGTGGCAGGCGAAGGGCTCGGGCCTCGAGGGCGGCCATCCGAGCCTCGCCGAGGCGAAGCGCGCGAAGTACCGCCGCGTGGACCTCGGCCTGCGCTGGGGCCCCGTGTGGTCGACGGCGTGGTTCCGGCTCGCGGGCCGCGTGCCCGCGGAGATGCGCGGACACACGGTCGCGCTGCGGTTCTCGTGCGGCACCGAGGCCACGCTCTGGCGCGACGGCGTGCCGTTCCAGGGCTTCGACCCGTACCGCGACCTCGCGTTTCTGTGGCCGAAGGCGAAGGGCGGCGAGCGCATCGACCTTCTCGTCGAGGGCGCGTGCAACCTGCCGCTCGGCATCTCGACCTTCTGGTGGGACCACCCCGAGCTGCAGACGCGCTGGCGCGAGCCGAACCCTGGGCGGCTCGAGAGCGCGGAGCTCGTCGTCGTCGACGAATCCGCGTGGCGCTACGCGCAGGCGTGGGACTTCATGCGGCGGCTCATGCTTTCGCTGCCCGAGGATTCGCCGCGCGCGACCGAGATCGCGAATACGCTGCGCGACATCCACGCGTCGATCGACGCGCACGACCCCGTTCCAGGCATGGAGGACACCGCCGAGGCGCTCGACGAGCTCGTGCGCGGCGGCGCGCATGAACCCGCGACCGCATGCGTGGCGGTCGGCCATGCGCACATCGACACCGCGTGGCTGTGGCCGCTGCGCGAGACGCGCCGCAAGTGCGTGCGCAGCTTCGCGAATGTGCTGCGGCTCCAGGAGCGCTTCCCCGCGTTCCACTTCCTGTGCTCGCAGGCGCAGCAGTACGAGTATGTGAAGGAGGACGCGCCCGAGCTCTACGCGCAGATCGCGCGGCGCGTGAAGGAAGGCCGCTGGGAGCCGGGCGGCGCGATGTGGATCGAGCCCGACTGCACCTGCCCCTCGGGCGAGAGCTTCGTGCGGCAGATCGTGCACGGAACGGGCTTCTGGACGCGCGAATTCGGCGCCGCGGGCAAGCAGCGCTTCCTCTACCTGCCCGACACCTTCGGATTCCCGCCGTGCCTTCCGCAGATCGCGGCGCTCGGCGGGCTCGACACCTTCATCACGAACAAGATGAGCTGGTGCGAGACGAACCGCTTCCCGCATGTCACCTTCCAGTGGCGCGGGCTCGACGGCACCGAGATCCTCACGCACCTCACGCCCGGCCACAACTACAACTCGTCGATCGAGCCGAAGGACATGCTGTACGGCGAGAAGAACCTCGTCACGCAGGATGCGCAGAGCTTCTTCGGCGGCTCGGTGCCGATGTGGCTGCAGCCCTTCGGCTTCGGCGACGGTGGCGGCGGGCCGACCGACGGGCAGATCGCGCGCGCCGAGCTCGCGGCCGACTGCGCGGGTCTTCCGCGCTTCGAGCAGCACCGCGTCGATGTCTTCTGCGGTCGCCTGCACGCGGGTCGCGAGGCGCTCGCCTCCGCGGGCCGTCCGCTTGCGTCGTGGGACGGCGAGCTCTACCTCGAGCTGCACCGCGGCACCTACACGAGCCAGGCGTGGCTGAAGCGGCAGAACCGCCTCGCGGAGTCGCTCCTGCGCGATGTCGAGGCGCTCGCGTGCTCGCTGCCCTCGGCGAAGGCGAAGGATCTCGAGGCGTTCCGTGCGCGCATGGACCGTCCGTGGAAGACGCTGCTCCTCAACCAGTTCCACGACATCCTGCCGGGCTCGTCGATCGAGACGGTGTACGACGACGCGCGCGCCGACCATGTGGCGATCTCGGCCGCGGCGGGCGCCGAGCGCGACAGGCTCGAGGATGCGTTCGCCGCGCTCGCCGATACGCGCGGCATGCACAGGCCCGTGCTCGTCCGCAACACGGCGTCGGTGAAGCGCTGCGGCGTCGTCGAGGCGCTCGGCGCGCTCATCGAGGTGCGCGATGTGCCCGCGCTCGGCGTGAAGGTGGTCGACGCCGCCGCGATCGGCGCGATCGACGGCGCCGTCGAGGTGAAGGCGACCGCGCGCGGCGTCGCGATCTCGAACGGCACGGTGCGCGCGTTCATCGACCTCGCGGGCCGCGTGTCCGAGCTCGCGCATCTGCCCACTCGCCGCGTCGCGAACATGCGCGATGCGCGCGGGCGGCTGCTGCCGCTCAACCAGCTCGCCATGTACGAGGACCGCCCGCGCCGCTGGGAGGCGTGGGACACCGACCGCGACTACTTCGACAAGTGCGAGCTCGTCGAGGACGACTGCGAGATCGCGGTCGTCGAGGCGCATCCGCTGCGCGGCGAGGTGCGCGTCGAGCGCGCGATCGGCGCGTCGAGCCGCATCTGGCAGACCTATCGCCTCGACGCGGGCAGCGGCAGGCTCGAGGTCCGCACCGAGGTCGACTGGCGCGAGTCGCAGCGGCTGCTGCGCGCGCTCTTCCCATGCGGCGTGCGCGCGCGCCACGCGTGGTTCGGCACGCAGTACGGCGCGCTCGAGCGCCCGATCCACCGCAACACGAGCTGGGAGGAGGCGCGCTTCGAGGTCCCTGGCCATGCGTGGATGGATGTCTCGGAGCCTGGCTTCGGCGTGGCGGTGCTCGACGACGGCCGCTACGGCCGCAGCGCGATCGCGTCGGCCGATGGCGCCACGCTCGGGCTTTCGCTCCTCAAGAGCCCGCTCTTTCCCGATCCGACCTGCGACCGCGGCGAGCACGCGTTCAACTACGCGCTGATGCCGCACGCGGGCGACTGGCGCGAGGCGGGCGTCGACCATGCCGCCGACTGTCTGCGCGAGCCGATGCGCGCGCTGCCGCTTGCGAAGGGCGTGAAGGGCGCGCTGCGCGGGGGATGGGCGCCGTTCGAGGTGCTCGCGGGCGAGGCGATGCGTGTCGAGATCAGCGCGTGGAAGCCCGCCGAGGACGGTCGTGGCCGCATCCTGCGCCTTGTCGAGACGCGCGGCGCGCGGGGCGATGTGCAGGTCTTCTGGAATGTCGACGCGCGCAAGGTCGGCGCGGCCGACCTGCTCGAGCGCCCGCTTGGCCGCGAGGACCTGCGGCACGCGGCGGGTGCCGCGACCCTCCTCCGCATGAAGCCCTTCGAGATCGTCACGCTGCGCGTCGAGTAGCGGTACCCGCGCGCGCAGCCTGTATCCTGCGCCCATGCGGATGACGCTCATCGACTGGCTTATCCCCGCGGCGCTCGTCGAGAACCCGCTCATGATCGTGATCGCGCTCACGGGCTGGGTCGCGTACAGGTTCCGCGAGACGCGCGCGCTCACGCTCGCGCAGTTCCTCGAAGTCCGCTACTCGAAGGCATTCCGCGTGTTCTGCGGCATGGTGGCGTTCGTCGCGGGCGTGCTGAACTACGCGATCTTCCCCGCGGTCAGCGCGCGCTTCTTCATCTGGATCTGCGGTCTGCCCGACTCGTTCACCCTGCTCGGGGCCGAGGTCGGGACCTTCCCGTTCCTCATGGCGCTGCTCCTCGCGACGGCGATCTTCTTCGTCTTCCTCGGCGGCCAGATCGCGGTGATGGTCACCGACTTCCTGCAGGGAGTCTTCTGCAACATCACCTTCCTCGTGATCATCCTCTACCTGCTTACCCGCTTCGGCTGGGGCGAGATCGGCGAGACGCTGCTCGCGGCGCCCCAGGGGAAGTCGATGGTGGATCCGCTTGGAATCGGCGAGGAATCGCAGTTCAACGCGTTCTACTGGCTGATCAGCGCGTTCATCCTCTTCTACACCATGCGCGCGTGGCAGGGCGACCAGGGCTACAACGCCGCGGCGATCACGCCGCACGAGGCGAAGATGGCCACGGTGCTCTCGGGGTGGCGCTGGCGCGTGCTCATGCTCGTCGCGCTCGTCATCCCGATCTGCGTGAAGGTGTTCCTCACGCATCCGTCGTACGCCGCGCAGGCGCAGCCCGTGCACGACGCGATCGCGGCGCTGCCGACCGAGGCGTACCAGGCCGAGGCCCGCGTGCCGCTCGCGCTCGGACTCATCCTGCCCGCTGGAATCCTCGGCATGTTCGTGGCCGCGATGTACGGCGCGTACCTCTCGACCGACGACACCTACCTGCACTCGTGGGCCACGATCTTCGTGCAGGATGTGGTGCTTCCCATCCGTCAGGCGCTCGGCTACTCGGCGCTCGGCACGCGTGCGCATCTCTGGCTCGTGAAGGGTTCGGTGCTCGCGATCGCGGTGTTCGCGTTCGTGTTCGGGCTCAACTACAAGCCGAACCAGTATGTCGCGATGTGGAGCGCGCTCACCGCGAGCGTGTTCGTGTCGGCTGCGGGCAGCGTGATCATCGGCGGCCTGTACTGGTCGCGCGGCACCACGAAGGGCGCGTGGGCTTCGATGTTCGTCGGGATCGCGGTGAGCGCGTTCGGGATCCTGGCGAAGGACGGATACTGGGTGTTCACATCGATCTTCGGCGAGGGCGGCGTGCCGGCGATCATCGCGACGGTGCACGAGAGCAAGTGGATCTCGGGGCAGGTGCTGACCTTCGCCGCGATGGTGAGCGCGATCGTCACCTACATCGTGGTGTCGAAGGCGACCTGCACCGAGCCGTTCGACCTCGACCGCATGCTCTACCGCGGCCGGTACCGCGAGCTGCTCCCCGAGAGCGAGCGCGACTTCCGCACGGAGTACGCGTCGAACCTGCCGCTCTGGATGCAGAAGATCGGCTTCAGCCGCGAGTTCTCGCGCGGCGACACCTGGATCACCTCGATCACGGTGCTCTGGCCGCTCGCGTTCACCGTGCTCTTCGTCGTGGGAACGCTGTACGCCGTTCTGTTCGGAATCTCCGCGGAAACATGGGTCTCGTTCTGGCAGTACTGGACATGGCTTGTGTTCGGCGCGGGCTGCGTGATCGTGGTGTGGTTCACGATCGGAGGGTTCCGCGATCTGCGCCGCATGTACGCGCACCTCGAGCGCTACCACGCCGATACGCGCGACGACGGCACGGTGGAGAAGCCGCGAGATGCGTGACCTGCGCAGGATTCCGCTGCCGCCCGGCGGATGGGTGGTTCGCTCGAAGTCGTGCGCGGCGGATGGCGCGGCCGCCTGCGATCCGATCGAGGCGCCGCCGTTCGCGCAGGCGTCGATCCACGCCGTGCTGGCCCGCGCGGGCATCCAGCGGCCATGGGCCGAGGAGCGCGCGGAGCTCGACAGCGAGTGGGTCGGCCGCACCGAGTGGGTCTTCACGCGCGAGGTCGAGGTTCCCGCGCGCGACGAAGGCGCGCACTGTGCGCTGGTGATCGAGGTCATCGACGGGCCGTGCGAGGTCGTCCTCGGCGGCGTCGTGCTCGGCTCGCACATGAGCGAGCATGTTCCTTTCGACGCGCGGGTGCCCGAGGCGCTGCGCGGAACCCGCGCGATGCTCGAACTCCGCTTCAAGGCGCCCGTCGACGAGGTGCTCCGCTGGCAGGAGCGGCTGGGCGCGCGCCCTGTGAACGGCGACTGGACGCCGTTCTGCTTCGCGCGCAGCGCCGCGTGCGGCTTCGGTTGGGACTGGGGGCCGCGGGTCCCTGGCGTCGGTTTCTACGGCGCGCGGTTCGACTGCTGGAGCGAGACGCGCATCACCGGCGTCTCGGTGGCGCAGCGCTGGAACGGCGACGGCAGCGTGACCGTGCGCGTGACGCCGCAGGGCGAATTCGACCTTGCGAGGCTCGTGTGCATCGTGCGCGAGCGCGAGGGCACGCAGCGCGTCGAGTGCGGCGCGGACGGCACCGCCACGATCCGGCCTGCGCGCCTGTGGACGACATGGGATCGCCGAAGCCCAGGCGACACGCCAAGCCCGTGGTGGAACGCCATGGTCGGCATGCGCGACGCCATGGGCGCGTTCAGGCCGATCGCGACCACGCGATTCGCGCCGCGGCATGTCGAGCTCGACGCCACGACCGACGCCGTCGGGCGGCGCTTCCGCTTCCTGCTCAACGGCCAGCCGCTCTTCACGCGCGGCGCCAACCTCATCCCGCCGCTCCTCGGTGCGCGCCATGAACACGATTGGCTCGGCGAGATGCGCCGCTACCGCGAGACGGGCTTCAACATGGTGCGCGTCTGGGGCGGCGGCAACTACCTGCCCGACGCGTTCTACGAGGCGTGCGACGAACTCGGCATTCTCGTGTGGCAGGACTTCATGTTCGCGTGCGCGACCTATCCCGAGGACGAGCCGTTCGCATCGCTCGTCGCTCGCGAGGCCGCGCATCAGGTCGCGCGGCTCTCGTGCCATCCGTCGCTCGCGCTCTGGTGCGGCGGCAACGAGGACATCCTCGCGTGGTGGAGCTGGGGTTGGAAGGAGCGGCTTGCGCCCGGGCAGTCATGGGGGCTGAAGTTCTGGCTCGAGACGCTGCCCGCCGCGGTCGAGGCGCACGACGCGGGCACGCCGTACTGGGCCGAGAGCCCGTACTCGGGCTCGATGGAGCTGCATCCGAACGACCCCGACCACGGCGACCGCCACACCTGGGACGCCGAGGCGAAGATCGAGGGCTACCGCACGATCCTGCCGCGCTTCTCGAGCGAGTTCGGGCATCAGTCGCCGCCGTGCTGGCAGACCGTCGTCGAGGAATGCCTCGATGCGTCGCGCGATCCCGAGACGATGTCGGCAGCCGAGCTCGTCGAGGCGCTGCGGCTCCGGCAGAAGGCCTGGGGCGGCGACGAGGTGCAGTACAAGCCGTTCCTCGCGGCGCGGTTCCGCGAGGCGCGCAGCGCGCGCGAGTATGTCGCGCAGGCGCAGCACCTGCAGGCGCGTGCGATGTCCGTCGCGATGCGTTGGCTGCGCGCGGGCGCGCCGCGCTCGATGGGCGCGCTCATCTGGCAGTGGAACGATGTGTGGGCGGGACACTCGTGGTCGCTCGTCGATGTCGCGGGGCGCCGGAAGCCCGCGTGGGACGCGGTGCGTCGCGCGTGTGCGCCACGCGCGCTGTCGATCGAGCCGACGGGCGGGTTCGAGCAGGGGAGGCCTGGTGCGCTCGAGGTCGTGCTGAGCGACGATGCGGCCTTCGTCGATCCTGCGTCGTTCGAGCGCTCTGCTGCGCGCGCCGTGGTCGAGCGCATGGACTTCGCGGGCAATGTTCGCGCGCGCGCGGTGGTCGATCTTGTGCCCTTCGCCGCATGCGGATTGCCCGCAGCTACGCTGCGCGGCGCGATTCCGCTCGACATTCTTGAGGATGCACGCCGCGGTCACGAGATGCTGCTTGCGACCGTCGAGGGCGACGCATCGGTCGGTCGCGCGGTCGAACTGCTTGGGACCGACGCGGATCTCGTGCTTCCGGCCGCGCGGTTCGAGCGCACAGCGGGTGCCGCGGGGCGGGTGCGCGCCGCGAGCGTGATCCATGAGTTCTGGATCGAGCAGTCGTGGCGAGCCGCGCCGCGCGCGTCGACAAGCGGGGCGGACGAGCGCGATCCCGAAACGAAGGCGCTCGAGAGAGCGGCGCGGCTCGAGAACTGGCGCACGCTGCTGCCTGGCGACGAGATCGAGCTCCCGCCCGACGCGGTCTGGTGGAGCGCGAACGATTTCGCAGCGCGGTGACGGTTTCGTTCCGCGGGCCGAGCGCGCGAAAAAATCGTCGCGGAAAAAAGGTCGTGCATCGGGGGTGTGACCGTTCGTGCCCGTAGTTTCCTCACTCGATCGCCGCAGTCGGGCGGCGTCGTGACGACAGCACACACGAAGGGAGCGGAAGGATGGTCGCATTCATCGAGAGAGCGGCGGGTGGCGTGCGTACATGCGCGATGCACGGGCCAGACAACCAAGGCGGCGGGGCGTGTGGTGCGCCGGAAGGCCCGGCCCCATCGCGCGTTCCTCTGCGCGCAGAGGCGTGTTCAACGCTCGGCGATGCGGCGATCGGCTCCGTGCTGGCCGCAAAGCGGGCTGCGCGCGAACAGGGAATCGATGCGGCGTTCGCGACCATGCGCGAGACTGGCGAAGCGGTCGACCGTTTCGTCGCCATGATGCGCTACGACTTCGAACTCGCGCCCCTCACCACCAACAGGCGTCAGCTCGAGGAGATCGGCGTCGCGCTCGACAGCGGGCTCTGGAAGTCAGGGGCCGACGCCGAGGTGCGCCTCTCACTGTGGAGGATCGTCTACGGCCTCGAGCGCCTCGGCATCTACCTCGTGCACACCGACCACCTCTCCGACCGACGCATGCTGTTCATCCTCCTCGAGAGGGTGCTCGTCGAGCAGGTGCGCGATGTCGTCGGGTCGGGCGACTTCAGCGAGTACATCGATCTCGGCGCCTCCGACGAACACGAGCCCGATGGCCTCGAAGGGCCCTTCGAGCATCACCCGGAGCAGGACGACGGTGGATTCGAGTGCGGTGGTGGCCCTCGTCCCAAGCCCGCACTCGTAGAGCGAGACCGCTTCCTTCCAACGGCGCGGTCGCCGATCAGCCGTGACGCGGAGAACGCGGCGGCACAGTCCGGCGGCACTCCGTGTCAACCGGGAGGCGGGCTCTCGTGACGGCCGATCGCAGGCGAACCTCGATTGCAGACGCGCGGCGTTCAGCGCGCCGTCGCAGCAGCCCGGCCGGGGCGTCCGAAATGTCGCAGCCACGCCACGGGGGAGCGGGGGCGCGGGCCCTTGCGGGCCTTGGCCTGCCGATACCAGCGGTAGCCAACGATGCATGCGACGGTGATGGCGGCGCCAGCCATGCTGAGCGTGAGCGCGTCGCCAAGCCCCTTGGCACGGTCATAGCCCATCTTCCCGAAATACCCGATCGCAATCTGCGCGGGCGCCGTGACCGCCACGGTCGTCAACTCGACGGCGAGGAACTTCCACCACGGCATGTGCAGGATGCCCGTCATGGTGAGGACAGGCGTGCGGGTCCCGGGGATGAACCGCGCAAGGATGAGCACGATCACGCCGCGCTCCTCCATCGCATGCTTCGCCTCGAGCAGCCGCCGTGGGTGCATCATGCGCTTGAAGCGCTTGCTGTGCACCAGGCGCGTGCCGTAGTTGCGGCACACCCAGATCCACAGCGTGTCGCCGATCACGAGGCCGAAGTAGGCCGCGATGATCGTCTCCGACCATGTCATGTGCCCTTCGTAGATCGCGACGCCCGCGGGGATGAGGAGGAAGTCCTCCGAGACATGCAGTCCGACCCCGCAGACGATGAACGCGACGAAGATGAAGAGCGCGCCGTAGTCGGTGATCCAGGCCTGCCACGGGCTGATCGCCTCAGGCGGTGGCGCCGCCTCCATCGCCGCGTTGGCGGCTTGAGCGAGCAGGCTCGGGAGCTGAGCGAGCAGGTCTTCCATGAGCGGTGGCGCAGTCTAGCAGCGTTCGGCCTTCAGCTGCCGACCGTCGTTCGATGCGAATGCCTACCGAAGCGCCGACAGGCTGTCGATCGCCAGAAGTTCGCGGCTCCAGAAGGGCTCCGCGCGTTCCGTGCCGATGCGCGACCCGAAGTAGCGGTCGCGCGCGTCGATCTGATCGGGAAGGCTGCGGTTCGGGGCGTGGTCGACCACCTGCGATCGGTAGGCAAGGATCGACCGACGCTTGCGGTCGGCCGTCGACGAAATGTCGAGGGCGAGGGTTGGGTTCGCGGTCGCACGAAGGTGCGTGCAGAAGTAGTGGATGATGCGCCGCGGATGCACGGGGTCGCCCGGTATGCGCGACTTCGTCAGCTTCGCGTCGAAGCGTGCGTCTTCCGCGATCCTCGTCGCCGCGATGTGATCGGGGTGCGCATCGTCGGGGTGTGGCGCGAAGAGGATGTCGCACCGATGCGATCGAAGCACTGCGGCAAGCGCGTGGCGGTTCTCGATCGAGTGCACAAGCTCGCGATTCGGCATGCCGAGGTTGATGCGGGTACAGCCAAGCACGCGGTCTGCCTCCGCGGACTCGGCCAAACGCCGTTCGCGGGTTCCCATCGGGGTCGGCTCACCACTGGTCAGGTCCACGACCAACACCGCGTGGCCTTCGTCGACGAGGCGGGCAATGGTGCCGCCCATGCCGAGTTCGGCATCATCGGGGTGGGGAGAAACGACCACGACCTGCATGCGGTCCATGATACGGCGGCGCGGCACCTGTCTCGTGCGACAAGATGCATGCTGCGCGTGCTGCTGCTACCTCTTCGCTGGCTCGCGGGTGCCTTCCCGAGGCGCCGACGGCGTGCGACTGCCCGAGCGCGACCCAGAGGGGTCCGATCGGGTGGCATCCGAGTCGGCGTCGAAACCCTTGAGCGGTGCAACCGTCGGGGCGTTTCCGAAGGACGCGGTCTCGATGTCGAGGGCGAGGGCGGACAGGTAGCGACCGAGCGACTCTCGCAGCGCGCCGTTGCTCGTCCTGCGCGCAAACTCCGACTCGAGCAGTGCGCGGTCAAGCGCAAGCAGTCTGGGCCATTCCCGCACGAGATACGCGTCGGAAGGCGGCACCGAGACGATCGGCGAAAGGAACGCTCCAAGGGTGTCCGATGGCCCCGTCATCAGGGGCGAAACGCGGCGTTCGAGTCGTGCCGCGAGCCGCACCAGCGGGATCGACTGCTCGAGGATGCCGAGGTCGCGCTGAAACGCCGCGCGCGCATCGGGGTCCTGGCGGGAAAGCAGGCTTGCGACCGCAAGCTTCGCCCGTACGGTCAGGTCCTGCGAGGCAGGAGCGAGAGTCGCTCGCCTCGAGGCCCAGCCGCCCCACAGGGCGAGTCGATCGCCCTCGCTGCGGGTGACGGGCGCGCCCATGTGGTCGAGGTCCGCAAGCGCCGCGCAGAGCCGCGCGATGCGGTCCATCTGCTGTGCGGCTTCGCCTCCGAAGTCGCCGCGTCCGAGCGAATCCGCCCACGCAAGCCGTGCCGCCGTCGCGCACTCGAGCAGTTCCTTCGGCATCCCGCCCGTGAGCTCGATTGCACGGTCGGTCTGGCTGCGCAGCGCGTCCTCGTAGGCGAGCGGGATGTTTCTGGCAAACTGCGACGAGAGCGAGTCGAAGGCCGCCTTGGCGTCGGATCTCCGCGAGGGCTCGAGCATCGCGCGCGCAAGCCGGCGTGCGGCGGCCGAGAAGCCCCGGCCCGCCGAGGGGCGCATGCCGCTGATGGAGTCGACCATCGACTGCAGCGCCATCATGTCGGCGCGATTCGACCGTATCTCCTCCAGGCGGCCGATCGCCGAAGCCACATCAGGGTCGCCAACAAGCATGGGGTCGGCGGCAAGCCGCGCGAGTGCGCTCGGCACCAGACGCGTCGCGAGCCGCGCGTCGCGATCGAGCGCACGCACCACATCCTTCAGTTCGCGCGGCCCATCCGTCCGCTCGCCGTCTGCGAGCAGAGTCCATGCCGCGCAGGCTTCCACGATGCGGCGTGCCGCGCGTGCCGCCGACTTCGGCGTCGACCCCGGCGGAACATCGTCGCGGTAGAGGACCGTGGCTCCGAGCGCGAGATCCTTGCGCGGCAGTTCGCCGCCCTCAAGGTCCTTGCGTGCCGCGAGCATTGCCTCGGCAGCCCTGCAACGCACGATGGTCGTCGCCAGCCATTCCCGATCCTCTCGAACGGTTCTGCCGTCGGCGCCAGCATCGGTCGACAGGAATGTCGCCGCCAGCTGTTCGAGCAGCCGGCGCGATGCGAGGGCAAGCGTGGCCGTATCGACAGGCTGCGGGGGCTCTGCGGCGATTCGGCCGACGAGCAAGCCTGCGGCTTCGACGGCCTCGGCGAGCAGCGGCACGCCCGCGGCGGCCGCGGGTTCGCCCGCCGCGACGCGCTTTGCGGTCGCGTCGATCGCCTTCGACAAGGCAGCCTGCATCGTCGTGTCGCCGAGCGCGCCCACTCGGGCACGAAGCGCGGCGAGATCGATCAGCGCGTCGGTCCGCGCGAGCCTCGCCGCGCGTGCGTCCTCGACCACGGGCCAGGCGGAGGCAGGGAGATCCGCCTCCGCGATGGATGCGATTTCCGCGAGGGGTGCAAGCAGCCCCGCGAGCGCCGCCGCGATGCGCTCAGGCGAAAGGTCGGCCGAACTCGCCGACGCGGCGCGCAGCGGATCGATCGAGGTCGCCGCCAGCTTCTCGAGCGCTGCACGCGCTGCGGCCGCTTCCGCGGTCGAAAGCGGCGTTCGATCGTCGGCGCGCAGGCCGGATCCTGCAGCGTCGATCACTTCGTCGATGCGGTTCATCGCCGCGGCGAGCCGCGCGCCGAACACCACCGCAGCGCTCTCGCTCCAGGGCTTCTTCGCTCCCGTGCGCAGCAGGTACGCGGACATCGCCCGAACCTTGTGCCGTGCGCCCGCGACGGCCTTTGCCTCCTGCACGCGCAGGCTCGACAGCCGTTCGAACTCCGCGGCTTCCCTTTCGAGTTCGGCCGCGAGTTCCGAAGCCCCGTTCGCATCCGGAAGTTCCGGCCCGGAGGGCACCCCGTCGAGGGCCAGCGTCTGCGCCGCGGCGATGCGAGCTGTGACGCATGGCACCGTCACGCCCGTCAGGAGCGTCAGCGACATCAACGCGCCGGCCAACTCGTGCTTCACTCGCTGTCCTCCAGAGCGGCGCCCTCCACGGGTCCGCCTGATGCGCCCGCATCGGATTCCGCCTGCTGTGAATCTCCGCGCGGCGCGCCGTACCAGATCCAGCGAAGGCACAAACCTTGAGGCGGAAGCGTCGGACCGGCCTTGGTCCTGTCGCACGCGGCGGCAATCGCCCGAATCTCCTCGGGGGCGATGCGCCCGCGACCGACCTCGAGCAGCGTGCCCGCGACGATGCGCACCATGTTGTACAGAAAGCCGCTCGCCGCGATCTCGATCTCGACCCGCCGCGGGGCCGGCTCGCGCACGCAGCAGTCGAACACGGTCCGAACCGTCGTGGTTCGGCCATGGTTCACCTGCGCGAAGCTGGCGCAGTCGTAGGTGCCCACGAACTGGGCCGCCGCGTGCTGCATGCGCTCCGCATCGAGCACATACGGCGTGGCGAACACGAGATTGCTGTCGAAGAGCGGCCTCGGGTTGTGCGGATGGCTCGTGTGCTCGATGGTGTAGCGGTAGCACTTGCTGCGCGCGCCGCCGATCGGGTTGAAACCGTCGAAGGTGCGCTCCGCGTCCAGTACACGCACATCGTCAGGCAGCCTGCTGTTCAGCGCCGCCGCAAGGCGCTCGACCGGAACCCGCACATCCGCCGTGAACGCCGCGACCTGCCCGACCGCGTGCACGCCCGAGTCGGTTCGGCTCGCGCCGACCACATCGACCCTCTGCCTGATCAGGTCGAACACCGCCTCCTCGACCACGCCCTGCACGGTGCGCAGCGGAGGCGCACCCTGCGGCTCCTGCCGCTGCCAGCCGTGGAAGGCCGTGCCGTCGTACGCGAGTGTCAGGCGGAACCGCGGCATGGCGCGCCGCGCTCAGTGCGCGAAGAGGTCTCCCGGGTGGAACATGCCCTTCGCCTCGAAGTACGAGAGCGCAGCGTCCACGGTCGGGAAGATCTTGGTCGCCGTCTCGGTGATGAATGGGCTTGGCGCCTTGCGCGGCTTCCACACGACATACACCTCCTTCGTGTGCTCCCACGCATGGTGCAGTTCGCGCTCGACGCCGCTCGAGAGGCCAGGCGTACCGTTCGGCAGCTCAGGCACGAGCGACACGATCATGTCGCTCTGGTCGACCAGCTTGAAGTCGCGCATGTAGATCTGCCCGTCCACATCGCCCGCGATGTCGAGCACCTCGCGCACGCTCACGCGAATGCTGCGCCCTGCGCGTCCGCCGAAGCTGTGCGCGCTCGTCTCGATCCAGTCCTTGCCCTCGCGCGCCGCGGCCAGCGCGCGGTCGAGCAGGAGCTTCTCGTCCACATCGCCCGGGTCGAAGGTGATGAAGTGCTTCGCGAGCTCCGCGCGGAAGTGGTCGATCTCGGCGAGCACATCGGGCATGTCCACGACATGGCTCATCGGGAAGCTCGGATACACCTTGCGCATCGCAGGCTTGGTCACGAGCCGCATCGCCGTCTCGACCGTGTCCTGCTGGCGGCCGCGCGACAGGATGTAGAAGCTGTTCGAGCAACCCATCGCCTGCGCAAGGAGCTCGGTCGCGAGGATCTCCTCCTCGCGCCACACCATGCAGTCCTTCAGCGTCGCGTCGATGTCGTGCTCGGCGTGCAGCCGCTGGTGCACCACCTCGACATTGTCGACGAGGCAGATGAACATGTTCGGCTCGAACTTCGCGATCTGGTCGAAGTCGATCGCCGAGAACAGCCCGTGGCGCCAGCGGAAGGTCGCGTGGGTGTTCACGATCACATTCGGGAACTCGCGCGCGGGCAGCGACTCCGAGATGATGTCCTTGAAGGCCGCGCGTCGCAGCGTCGCCAGACGCGACAGCGGCAGGTCGAGGATGCGGCCGGGGCGCACATCGGGCGCCTCGCGGTACATCATGTCGCCGAGGTTGTAGAGCTTGATCGGCTCGCCGCGCAGCTCGCCGGCCTCCTTCACCGCCTTGAGGTATGGCTTCTTGTCGACGCCGATCTGGCCTGTGACGATCGCTCGCATGCTTGCTCCTTCGAACGCGCTTCGTGGGTCGGCAAGCGTAACACGCAGCCGCCCCCGGCCCGCCGCCTACGCCCCGCGCCCCGCGAGGAGCGCCACCACATGCACCTCGACGGCGCGGCCTTCGCCAACGGCGTCGACCTTCTCGTGCGTCTTGCCCTTCAGGTTGACCCGCGACGGCTCGACCCCGAGCAGACGGGCGATGTTGCCGATCATCTCGGCCTTGTGCGGCGACAGCTTCGGCCGCTCGCAGACCACCGTGACATCGAGGTTGACGAGCGCGTAGCCCGCCTCAGCCACCTTTCGGCGCGCCGCGGCCATGAAATGCGCCGAGTCCTGCCCGTCCCACGCGGGGTCGGTGTCGGGGAAAGCCTGTCCGATATCGGGGAGGCCCAGCGCTCCCAGAAGCGCATCCACGACGGCGTGGTAGACCGCATCGCCGTCCGAGTGCCCGACCGGCCCGACAGGGTGGTCGAAACGGACCCCTCCAAGGATGAACGGCCGCCCCTTGCCCGCGGGCGCGGGGGCCTCAAGTCGGTGCAGGTCGTAGCCATGCCCGATTCTCAGCGGCGGGAGGGTCCAATCGCCGTCGGTCATGCGGCCGATTCTCTCCGAAACCGAGCCGACCTGCACTCGATTTCCCGAAGCGGGGCGCCGACATGTGCCGATATCACGCGACCTCGCGGCTTTCCGCGGGGCGACTCCACGAGCCCACCATGACCCGAACCTCGATTGCCCACTCGGCCGCCCTGATCGCTCTGCTCGCCTCGACCGCCGCGCTCAGCGGCTGTTACGGGCCGCGTGGCGCCACGATGCCCTTCTCGGGCAACGGCTACACCTATGTCTCGACCGAGATGCAGCCCGTCACCATCACGGTGGTCGACACGCGCACCGAGACGGCGTTCTTCAAGCTCGACATCCCCGCGGGCAAGCAGCTCACGCTCAACTTCCTTGAGGGCAAGGGCGACGATCCCGTCGAGCGCCCCGACCGCATGGTCTACTCGATCTGGGACGCAGGCACCTCGACGGGCCGCCTCAACAACCAGCTCACCTGCCCGCCCGAGTCGTGCCGCCGCATCGACTACACGCTGCGCAACGCGCCCGAGTGGCGCGAGGAGCCTGCGGAGTACCGCGACCGCGTCGATGTCGTGAAGGGAAAGCCCGCATGGTGGACCCCGCAGGGCGGTGAACTCCCCAAGGAGCGCAAGTTCTACGAGTGATCCGCTGCCGTCACGCAGCTTGGCCAAATGAAGTCGACCAGACGCCCGCCGCTCGGCGGGCGTCTGCACTTTCGCGTGCCTTCTCCCGCGCTACTTCCCGTCGCGCGCCAGGGCCGCGAAGCGCTCGCCGCGTTCCTCGTAGTTTCGGAACTGGTCCCAGCTCGCGCACGCGGGTGAGAGCAGCACCACATCGCCAGGCCGCACCCGCGACTTGATCTCAACCATCGCGGCATCGAGCGTGCCGCACGCGACCGAGCGCGCGCCGCCGCCAAGCTGCGGCGCGGTCGTTCCGATCGCGTAGAGCCCCGCCACGCGGTCGCCGAGCGCGCGCACCGCGTCGAGCGCAGCGCCCTTGTCGTAGCCGCCCGCGATCAGGTGGATCCGCGACGGATCCTCGAACGCCTCCACCGCGAGCAGCGTGGCGTCGGGTGTGGTCGACTTCGAATCGTTGAAGAACCGCACGCCGCCGCGTTCGCACACGAGGTCGAGCCGATGCGGAAGACCCGTGAAGCCCTCGATGCGCGCACGCATGCCCGGCATGAGCGCGGCGGCGTCGAGCCCCGCCTGCGCGCACGCCGCCATCGCCGCCTCAAGCGCAAGCCGCGCGTTCGCGCGGTTGTGGCCACCAGGAACGGTGGGGCGCATCTCCTCGACGCTCGGCAGCCCCGCGGGCTTCGCTTCCGCCGGCTCCCACCACGGCATCGCGCCGAGATGCAATGCGCGGGCTGCAGCGGCCCTACCGCCGAAATCACTCACGAAGCGCTGCCCGCCGCCATGTCGGCGCAGCCGCGACTTCGCCTCGGCGTAGTGCGCGAACGAGCCGTGCCAGTCGATGTGGTTCTCGAGCAGGTTCGTGAACACCGCGGTCGAGGGCGTCCAGCCACCCGACTCGCCGAGCCACCACAGCATCGCGCTCGAGAGTTCGAGCACGATGAAATCATCGGTCCGAACCGCGTCGAGCGAACCAAGCAGCGACCCGCCGATGTTGCCGCCGAGATGCGCCCGCATCCCGTCGCCATCAAGCGCCGCGCGCACCATCGCGCTCGTCGTGCTCTTGCCTGCGCTGCCCGTGATCCCGACGAACCGCGTGCAGCCCTTCGCCACCAGCGCGTCGATCGCCAGTCCGATCTCGGTCAGCACGGGCACACCCGCCGCGCGCGCCGCCGCGAGGTACGGATTGACCCACGGAAGCGGCACCGCGGGGTTCGCCACCACAAGGTCCGCGCCGCGGAAATCCGCCTCCTCATGACCGCCGAGCACGCAGCGCACGCGGCCCGCGTCGATCTCGTCGCGCAGCGCACGGAGCGGCTCCGCAAGCTTCGACTCGGGCTCGCGGTCGGTCAGCGTCACCGTCGCGCCCCGCGCGAGCAGATGGCGCGTGACCCCGAGCCCTCCGCCGAACTGACCAAGCCCCATCACGGTGGCGCGCTTCCCGCGCAGATCGCCTGCAGCCGTCGTCATCGCGAGTCTCCCGCGCCTGTCGGGGCGCCCTCATCCTCGGGTTCGGCACTCCTGGCTTCGCGGGCGGCGTCGTTCGACGAACCTGCCGCCGCGTCCGTGCGCCGATCGCCGTCAGCTTCAGTTTCCGCGTCCTTCATGCGCACGGGAACCGACAGATCTCCGCGATCGGGGTCGCGCACCGTCAGCGACTCGAGCTCGAGCATGGGCACGAACGACCCCACGCCAGGCGCCAGCCGTGCGACGGCCGAGCCGTTCAGACGCGCACCCTCGAACTGGAGCGCCAGCGCAAGCATGATGCGGCTCACGCCGGTCAGGCTCGGTTCGCGCTCCTCCGACTGGATCGTGAAGCCCGTGAATGCTCCGTAGCGCGCGCGCGACTCGGTGGCGAACGCGAGGAAATCCTCGCGACGCAGCACCACGCCTTGCCCCGCGCTCCACGATCGGAACGCCGCGTCGCTGCCCGCGTCGTCGACGGCCGCGAAGGCCCCCTTCACCGCGGCGTCGAGCTGCCCGTTCCAGTCTTCCTGCAGCGAAGTGAACCACACGCTGATCGAAAGCGACGCGATGGCGCCGGCCGCACCCGCGCCGATACCGTTCCAGGCGAGGGGTCTTCCACGCAGCGCGCCTTCGGAGCGCTTGATGCGGTCGAGCGACATCATGCCGAGCATGACCGCGAGCAGGCCGAACATGCCCGTCGGCAGGCAGGCGGTGAGCACCGAGAGCCAGCCGAGGGCCGCCGAAGCGACGGCAAGCCGGCTGTTCGGCGCACGCGGCGTGGATGTCGGCGGGGGCGCCGCAGAGGGCTCGTCCATCGACCGCTTTATAGCGCGGGGGAGGCGCGTCGAGCCGCGGAAAAAGCAAGGCGCGCCGCAGGGGCGGCGCGCCTTGGAGATTTCACTCGCGCTCGCGCCTCCGTCGACTCACGGGCACGCGCCCCAGCCGTTGAGCAGCAGGGTCAGGTCGGCGCCGTTGGTCGTGCCGTTGCCGTCGAGATCGCCGCCCGTGCCGCCCCACGAATTCAGGAGGAGCGCGATGTCGGAGCCGCCGACC
>JAJTGK010000048.1 GCA_021297815.1 Planctomycetaceae bacterium | reverse complement strand
GTGACGGTCGCGCCGATCATGACGCTGACCGACAAGGAGTACCAGCGCATGCGCGACGCGGCGTTCGCGATCATGCGCGCCGTCGGCGTCAACTGCGGCGGCTCCAATGTGCAGTTCGGCGTCGATCCGCAGACGGGCGAGATGGTCGTCATCGAGATGAACCCGCGCGTGTCGCGCAGCTCCGCGCTCGCGTCGAAGGCGACGGGCTTCCCGATCGCGAAGATCGCCGCCAAGCTCGCCGTCGGCTACACGCTCGACGAGCTGCGCAACGACATCACGGGCACGACGAGCGCGTGCTTCGAGCCGTCGATCGACTATGTGGTCGTGAAGATCCCGCGCTGGACCTTCGAGAAGTTCCCCGAGGCCGACGAGACGCTGACCACGCAGATGAAGTCGGTCGGCGAGGCGATGTCGATCGGGCGCACCTTCAAGGAGGCGTTCCAGAAGGCGATCCGCTCGATGGAGGTGAAGCGCTTCGGCTTCGGCCTCGACCGCAACGACAAGTGGCTCGCGGCGTCGCGCGCGAGCGCGGCCGACCTCGCCAAGGGCCTGCAGGTCGCCGACCGCTCGGCCGCCGAGTGGCCGATCCACGAGGACAAGCTCACGCGCAAGCTCGCGGTGCCGTCGCAGGGTCGCCTCTACTATGTGCGCTACGCGTTCAAGATGGGCTGGACCATCGACGAGGTGCACGCGCTGTCGAAGATCGACCCGTGGTTCCTCGAGGAGTTCCGCCAGCTCGTGGCGTTCGAGGACACGCTGTGCGCCGCGGGTTCGCTCGAGAACCTGCCGCGCGAGACGCTGTTCGAGGCGAAGCGCCTCGGCTACTCCGACGCGCAGCTCGCGAACCTCTACTTCGGCTCGATCTCGACCGACACGATCCTGAAGGTGCGCGCGCACCGCAAGAAGCTCGGCATCGAGCCCGTCTACAAGCTCGTCGACACCTGCGCCGCCGAGTTCGAGGCCGTCACGCCGTACTACTACTCGACCTACGAGCGGCCCTTCACCGTCGACGGCCGCACCGTGGCCGACGACGAGATCCGCATCACCGACCGCGAGAAGATCGTGATCCTCGGCGGCGGCCCGAACCGCATCGGCCAGGGCATCGAGTTCGACTACTGCTGCTGCCAGGCCGCGTTCGCCTGCGAGAGCATGGGCTTCGAGAGCGTGATGGTGAACTCGAACCCCGAGACGGTGTCGACCGACTACGACACGAGCGACCTGCTCTTCTTCGAGCCGCTCACGCTCGAGGATGTGCTCAACATCATCGAGCGCCTGAACGGCGGCGGCATCGATGTCGAGGGCCGCAGCGGAAAGGTCGTCGGGGCCATCGTGCAGTTCGGCGGCCAGACGCCGCTCAACCTCGCGCACGGCCTCGCGAAGGCGGGCGTGCCGCTCGTCGGCACGGGCCTCGACTCGATCGACCTCGCCGAGGACCGCGACAGGTTCAAGGCGCTGCTCGACGAGATGGGCCTGAAGCAGCCGCCGAGCGGCATCGCCCGATCGCTCGACGAGGCGGTCGCGTGCGCGAACGCCATCGGCTACCCCGTGCTCGTGCGCCCGAGCTATGTGCTCGGCGGCCGCGGCATGGAGATCTGCCAGGACGAGGCCGCGCTGCGCACCTACATGACCACCGCGGTCAATGTGAGCGACCTTGCGAACGCGCCCGTCCTCATCGACCGCTTCCTGAACGACGCGACCGAGGTCGATGTCGATGTCGTCGCCGACTTCGAGCCGAGCGACGGCACGCGCGCGCGCATGATCACGCACGACGCGGCGCGCCCGCAGGCGGTCGTGTGCGGCGTGATGGAGCACATCGAGGAGGCGGGCATCCACTCGGGCGACTCGACCTGCATCGTGCCGCCGTTCTCGCTCGAGCCAAAGCTCGTCGACGAGATCCGCGCGACCGCGCGGCGCCTCGCCGAGAAGCTCAGGGTCCGCGGCCTGATGAATGTGCAGTTCGCGGTCAAGGACGGCACGGTGTACATCCTCGAGGTCAATCCGCGCGCGTCGCGCACCTCGCCGTTCGTCGGCAAGGCCAAGGGCGTCGCGTGGCCGTTCATCGCCGCGCAGGTGATGATGGGCAGCTCGCTCGCGAAGCTCGGCACGAAGGAGATCCCGAACACGGGCTTCTACGCGGTGAAGGAGTCGGTCTTCCCGTTCGCGAAGTTCCCTGGCGTCGATGTCGTGCTCGGCCCCGAGATGCGCTCGACCGGCGAGGTCATGGGCGCCGACCGCTCGCTGCCGATCGCGTTCGCGAAGGCGCAGATGGCCGCGGGCGTGCACCTGCCCACGAAGGGCAATGTGTTCCTGTCGGTGCGCGACGGCGACAAGGACGACGCCATCGCCATCGCCCGCGACCTCAAGTCGATGGGCTTCGAGGTCTACACCTCCAAGGGGACCTCGGCGTTCCTGCGCACGCATTCGGTCGATACGAAGTCGGTGAACAAGCTCAGCGAAGGCGCGCGCCCCACGGTGCTCGACCTGATCGCCAACGGCGAGATCCACCTCATCATCAACACCCCGACCCGCAAGGGCGGCAAGACCGACGAGGGCCGCATCCGCGCCACCGCGGTGCGCGCGGGGATTCCGATGGTGACCACGATCTCGGCCGCGCAGGCCACGGTCGAGGCCATCGCGGCGCTGCGCGCGGGCGCGTGGACGGTGACGGCGATCCAGGACTACTTCCCGCACCTCGCGCGGCCGAAGGCCGAGCGCAAGGCGGCGGCCGAACTCGTGGGCGCCTGACGCGCGGATCCCGCGCCTGCACCGCGGCCGGCCGCTCGGGCGGAGCGTGTACACTTCCCGCCCTATGGCCTCCGGTCTGAACCTGCAGCTGTCCCCAGAGCACATCCAGCTGATCGTGAACATCGGACTCATCTTCCTGATGGTCCATGTGATCCTCGGCGGTTGCGCCTACGCCATCATGCTCGAGCGCAAGCTCAGCGCCTGGATGCAGGACCGCATCGGTCCGAACCGCGTGGGCCCGCAGGGCCTCCTCCAGCCGATCGCCGACGGCATCAAGTTCATGCTGAAGGAGGACTACAACCCGAAGGGCGTCGACAAGGCGCTCTTCTTCCTCGCGCCAGGGTTCATCGTGGCGCCTGCGATCATGGGCTTCGTGGTCATCCCGTGGGCGGGCACGACCGACCTCACGGGCCTCGTGAACTGGCTCGGCGTCGGCGTCGCGGGCGCCGAGTACAAGGTCAGCTTCATCGGCGCGAACATCAACATCGGCATCGTGTACCTGCTGGCGACGGCCGCGATCGGCGTCTACGGCGTGTCGCTGGGCGGCTGGGCGAGCAACAACAAGTGGTCGTTCCTCGGCGGCCTGCGCGCGAGCGCGCAGATGATCTCGTACGAGATCCCGATGGGCCTCGCGCTCCTCTGCGTGGTGCTGGCTGCGGGGACATTCGCGCCGTACACAATCATCGAGCAGCAGCTGAACGGCCAGTGGAACCTGGTGCAGCAGCCGCTCGCGGCCGTGATCTTCTACACCTGCCTCCTCGCCGAGGCGAACCGCGCGCCCTTCGACCTCCCGCGCGCCCTTCGACCTCGCCGAGGCCGAGAGCGAGCTGATCGGCGGCTACCACACCGAGTACAGCTCGATGAAGTTCGCGCTGTTCTTCCTCGGCGAGTACTTCCACATCGTGACGGGCTCGGCGTTCTTCGCCGTGCTCTTCCTCGGCGGCTGGTCGGTGAACCCGTTCACGGGCGCCGATCTTCCGACCGAGGGCGGGCCGCTGCTGATGCTCGCGCAGATCGCGATCCTGCTCGGCAAGGTCACGCTGATGGTGTCGCTGACCATGGCGCTGCGCTGGACGCTGCCGCGCTTCCGCTTCGACCAGCTCATGCGCCTCTCGTGGGAAGGCATGATTCCCGTGTCGCTCATCCTGCTCCTGATGGTGTCGTTCTTCGTCTACTTCGACGCGGTGCCGTACCTGTGGGCTGGTTCGCTCGGCGTCGTGGCGCTCATCTACTTCCTGAAGCCGATCATGGCTGCGGGCGACGAGTCGAACAAGCGCATCCGCATGATCGGAAGCCGCTTCAGCCCGCTGACCGACGGCGATGGCACGCTTGCCAACCGTCCGTCGGTGGCGCTCGACGACCGTGCGATTCCTGACGAGCGTCAGGGCATGATGTCGCAGCACTGAACGGAAAGGCGCCGCCGCGTGCTGGCTTCGCTCCTCGGACTCCTGCGGCTTGGGCTCGCGACGCGCTTTCGCGTCAACGGCGCGTACTGGTCGTGGCGCAAGGAGACGGCGTTTGGCAACGACAGCTCGAAGTGGCCGTCGGCCGCGGCGCGGCTCCATGCCATGCTCGAGTACGCCGCGTGGTCGTGGCGCATGCGGCGGCACCTGAAGTAGGGCCCACGGCGTGGGCGCGGCATGCGTGGTGTGACGCGTTCCCACCAGGCTCCGCATGGTGGCACCCGGGGGAGGCGCTCCGACTCCCTCGGCACGGTGCCACGGCTACGCCGTGAGGGGTGGTTGCAGCTCTCCACGGATCACCTCACGGCGTCGCCGTGGCCGCACGCATCACGACTGCACTCGGCCCACCCCGGGTGCCACCATGCGAAGCCTGGTGGATGTGCTGCACTTCACGGCGTAGCCGTGGCCGCGATCCCCACAACCTCACTCGGCCCACCCCGGGTGCCACCATGCGGAGCCTGGTGGATGTGCTGCACCTCACGGCGTAGCCGTGGCCGCACGCTCCACGACTGCACTCGGCCCACCCCGGGTGCCACCATGCGAAGCCTGGTGGCAGAGCGTCGCCCCCGCGTTCCTTGTGCGCAGCAGCCGGCAAGAGCGAGCGCACGTTGCTCACCGACTTTTTGCACCAAACTTTTTCCGAACAGAGGGTCACGCGCTCCGCGACCGCTAGATTCGCGCGCATGGCGAAGACGCGCACCGAATTCCTCTGCCGCGAGTGCGGCGCGAACCACCCGAAGTGGCAGGGCAAGTGCCCCGACTGCGGCGCGTGGGATGCGCTCGAGCGCTTCACCGTCGAGGTCGAGCCCAAGTCTGGCGGCAACGCGCCCATCTGGGGCGCGCCCGTCGACTCAGGCGAGGCCGAAGACCTCGCCCGCATGGGCATCGGCAAGGCCGTTGCCCTCGGCAGCGTTCCCGAGGCCACCGTTCCCCGCATCCCGACTGGCATCAGCGAGTTCGACCGCGTGCTCGGCGGCGGCCTCGTGCCCGGCTCCGTCCTCCTTCTCGGCGGCGACCCTGGCATCGGGAAGAGCACGCTCCTCATGCAGGCCGCGGCCTCGATCGCCGCGTCGGGCGGCGTATCGCTCTACGCCTCCAGCGAGGAAAGCCCCCAGCAGGTTCGCCTGCGCGCAGAGCGGCTCTCCAATGTCACCGCGGCAGGCGGGCTTTCGGCCCTCGGCGAGCGCCTTCTCGTCCTCGGCGAGACCAATGTCGCCCGAATCTCCGAGCAGGCGCGGCGTGTCCGCCCCACGCTCGTCCTCATCGACTCGATCCAGCTCGTCCACCGCGCCGACATCTCTGCGGCGCCCGGCTCCCTCGCCCAGTTGCGCCGCTGCTGCCTCGACCTCGTCGCGCTCGCCAAGTCGACGGGCTGCTGCGTGATCATGGTCGGCCATGTGACCAAGGAAGGCGCCCTCGCAGGCCCCAAGCTGCTCGAGCACCTTGTCGATGTCGTCCTCGGCTTCGAGGGCGACCGCCACTCGGCCGTGCGGGTCGTGCGCGGCGTGAAGAACCGCTTCGGCAGCACGCAGGAGATCGGCCTGTTCGAGATGCAGGGCGATGGCCTGGCCGAGGTCGAGTCGGTGCGCACGCTGCTCTCAGGAGGGCCTGTCGCCCCCGGCTGCGCCTTCGTCGCCACCATGGCGGGCACGCGCTGCCTGCTCGGTGAGATCCACGCCCTTGTCGCCACGGGCTTCCTTGGCAGCGCGAAGCGCCGCGCGAGTGGGCTCGACTCCTCGCGGCTCGCCATGCTGATCGCCGTGCTCGAGAAGCACGGAGGCCTGCGCCTCGCCGACCAGGATGTGTTCGCCCAGTCGCTCGGCGGGCTGAAGATCGCCGAACCCGCGGCCGACCTTGCGGCGGCGCTCGCGATCGCGGGCGCGTTCCTCAACCGCACGCTTCCCGATGGCACCGTCGCGATCGGCGAAGTCGGCCTCACGGGCGAGCTGCGCACCGTGCCGCACCTCGAGCAGAGGGTGCACGAATCGCTCCGTCGTGGCGCGCGGCTCGTCCTGGTGCCCGCGTCCGCGCGAATCGGCGGGTTCGGCGGCGAGGACAGGCCCATGGCTGAAGGCCGCGGCGACATTGTGAAAGTTGGCACGATCGCCCGGGCCATCGACTTTCTCGCCCCGTCGCAGCGCTCCGTCGGCGGGTCGTCGGTGCCCTTGGCCGAGCCAAAGCCGCAGGGCCAAGGCGCGCCCGTCAGGCGCGGCGGCTGACTTTTTTCGACGGCCTCCGACCGACACTGCAACGGTCGTCCTTCACGAAGCCCGCGGCAGGCGTATCTGCGCAAGGTCCTTTCTGAAATCGACTTACGAATCAAACATCGGTCCTCGTCAGTCGGCGACCCGGCCCGCCGCACCCCGTCGACTAGACGAACCCGCCGCCCCCGTGTAAGTTTCCCGCTCATCTAATCGGTCTGTGTCGACCGATGGATGGTTTGGCCGTTCGGCCATGGCCTTCGGTGGTCATGGCAATAGGCGAACGGTGTGGATGACTCGGACCGGTTTTCGGTCCAAACCAACATACGGAGAGTTTCAGATCATGAGTCTCACCAAGACTGTCGGCCTCTTTGCTGGCACGACCCTCGCCATCAGCGGCGTCGCCTTCGGCGCTGCGGAGCAGACCAACACCGCCGCTGAGATCGCTCAGCTCAAGGCGGAGATCGCCGGCCTCAAGGCCGCGCAGGGCGAGCAGTGGCTCACCGAGCAGCGCGCCTCCGAGATCCGCGGCATCGTGACCGATGTCCTCGCGGACGCGGACACCCGCTCGAGCCTCCAGGGCAGCGGCGCTGGCGCCGGCTACAACGGCGGCTTCTTCATGTCGTCGGCCGACGGCAACTACTCGATGAAGATCAACCTCCTCGAGCAGATCCGCTGGACCTTCAACGACCAGTCGAACGCTGACGACGAGCAGGCCTCGGGCTTCGAGAACAAGCGCACCCGTCTCACCTTCTCGGGTGGCATGGTCGACTCCTCGTGGTCGTACAAGGTCGGCTACTACCTCGGCTACTCGAACAGCAACGAGAACTTCGGCGCTGGCGAGCTGTCGGACGCGAATGTCACCAAGGACTTCGGCAACGGCTTCGGCGTCACCGTCGGCCAGTTCAAGCTCCCGTTCTCGGCTGAGTACGGCCTCGACGCGGGCAACCTCCAGTTCAACGACTACTCGGTCGTGAACACCCTCTCGGGCACGGGCTACGGCCAGGGCCTCAACCTCGGCTACTCGGCTGACGCGTTCCGCGTCAACTTCGCGTACGTCAACGCGATCGGCGAGGTCAACGAGAACTGGGGCGACATCAACCCCGACTACGCGTTCGCCATCCGCGGCGAGTACAAGATCGCCGGCAACTGGGCGCAGTTCAACGACGGCCAGTCGTGGAAGGGCGAGGAGTTCGGCGCTGTGATCGGCGTCGGCTACGCCAACGAGAACCCGCAGGTCGGCGACGACAGCCCGACTTGGTTCACCGTTGACGCGACCCTCGACTTCGGTGGCGCGAACCTCGCGCTCGCCTACTACACGACCTCCGAGGTCGGCGCTGACGACACCACCGGCTTCACCGTCGGCGGCGGCGTCTTCCTCTCGGACGACTTCGAGCTCGCGGCGCGTTACGAGAACTTCGAGCCGGATGGCGGCGATGATCTCAACACGATGACCATCAACGGCAACTGGTACCTCGCCAAGAACACGGCGAAGCTCGGCCTCGCGTGGGGCTATGCCTTCGACGCGGTTCCCGCTGGCGCCGAGTACGCCGGCTGGGTCGACTCGGGCGGCGAAGACGGCGAGTGGTTCTTCCAGGCCCAGATGTCGTTCAACTTCTGATCCTCACGGTCAGAAGCACGAGCATCCACACTCATGCACTGCCGGCCACCCCGAAAGGGGTGGCCGGTTTTCCTTTTGGTCCTCGCGCGCCCGCTGCCAGGGCCCTTGGGCAAATTGTGTCGCGCGGTTCATCCCGCTGCCGATAACGGCTCCACGGCGCGGAGGCGCCAAAGGAGCAGGCAGGATGCCGAAGCAGATGAATCTTCCGGGCGCGGCCCGCGGTCACGACCGCCGCCGCATGTTCGTTCCCGCCCGTCCGTTGCTGACGCCGCTCATGCTGGCGGCACTCGGCGTTGCGGGCGCCGCGCGCGCCGACGACGCGCAGAACGCGCAGGAACTCCTCAAGCGCATCGAGCGCCTCGAGGCCTCGAACCGCGCGCTGGCAAGCGAGGTCGAGTCCATGCGCGCAGCCGAAGGCGACGCATGGCTCAGCGAGGAGCGCGCCGCCGAGATCCGCGCGATCGTGGGCGATGTGCTCGCCGACGCCGACGCACGCACCTCGCTGCAGTCGACCGCGATGACCGCAGGCTGGGACGACGGCTTCTTCCTGCAGAGCCCCGACGGGCGCTTCAAGCTGCAGGTCGGCGGCCTGATCCAGACCCGCTACATCTACGGCTATGTGCCTGACGGAGATTCGGGCGTGTCGATCCCGAACTCGCCCGTCAGCGACACGGTCGAGAACCGCAGCGGATTCGACCTTCCCGCCACGCGCCTCGACTTCAAGGGCCATGTGTTCGGCGAGGAGTTCCAGTACCGCATCCAGGGCGAGTTCTCGAACCAAGGCGAGGCGATCCTCGGCCAGAACCCCTTCGCGAACCTCGGCAACGCGGGCGGCACCTTCCGTACGCTCGACGCCTACATCCGCGTCCAGCTGAACGACGAGATGGCCGTGCGCGCGGGTCAGTTCAAGCTGCCGTTCGCGCGCGAGCAGCTCGTCGACCGCGAGAACCAGCTCGCCGTCTCGCGCTCGGTCATCTCCGAGCACCTCGGCCTCGGCCGCAGCCAGGGCGTCGAGTTCGCGTGGGCGTACGACGACTACCGCGTCATGGCCGCGTTCTCGAATGGCATGACCGACAACATCTACGGCCCGCTCAAGGTCGCAGGCACCGAGCCGCTCAGCACTCCGTGGGACAGCGACGCCGCCGAGTGGGCGCTGACCGCGCGCTACGAGTGGAAGATCGCGGGCTCGTGGAAGCAGTTCGAGTCGATGACGAGCCCCCCGGGCGACCAGTACGGCTTCATGATCGGCGTCGCTGGCCACTGGCAGGAGGGCGACCCCGACCTCGGCAACTCGAGCTCGACGAGTCCGCCGAACTCGGTCTTCGCCGCGACGGCCGACTTCTCGGCCATGTACGGCGGCGCGACGCTGTTCGGCAGCTTCACCTATGTCTTCGCCGACTCGGGGCAGGCGTATGTGCAGGGCACGGGCAACTTCAACCCGTCGCCGAGCTTCGACATCGAGGACTCCGATGTCTGGGGCGCCGTGCTGCAGGCCTCGATCTACACGGCCCCCAAGTGGGAGCTCTTCGTGCGCGGCGAGGTGGGCGACGCGAACATCGACAACATCGGTGTGATCACGAATCCCTCGGGCGCCTCGGCGCTGTGGACCGATTCGCTGCTCGTGCTGACCACGGTGGGCGTGAACTGGTACATCGACGGCGAAGACATGAAGTGGACGAGCGATGTGGGCATCGCCTGGAACAATGTCGACGGCATCTGGTTCGACGGCGACAACGGCTGGCGCGCCTCGGCGGAGGAGAACCAGGTCGTCTTCCGGTCGCAGTTGCAGCTGGCGTTCTAAGTCCGTCGATTCCGACTGTCGATCCGAGCCGCTCGTTCGAAGTCGTGGAGACAGCCATCCCTTGCAGGTCGCCCCTCGGGGCATCGTGAAGGCCCGTCTTCGGACGGGCCTTTCGGTTTTTGCCCGCGCCGTGGGGCAGGATTTCCCTACACTCCGCGCTTCCCGACGGAGGCGCCACTGGCGGCTGCTGCCGCGGCGAAGCTCCGTCCTGAGAGAGATGGAGCCGCCGACCCCATGCCGACCGCGCACGCCGAAAGCCCGACCACCGCTGCCAGCGAGACGATCCACCGCATCGAGGTGCGCCCGCGCCGCGGCCATCACGATCCGCGCGGCCAGGCCGTCGAGCGCGCGATCGCCACGCTCGGGCTCGAGCGCAAGCCGCGCAAGGTCGAGCACACGGCGGTGTACCTGATCGAAGGTGCCCTCACCAAGGGCGAGGTCGAGCGCATCGCGTTCGAGCTGCTCGCCGATGGCGTGACGCAGACCGCCGACATCCAGGGCGGCGCGCGCGGCAACAAGCCCTCGGTGCCCGCGGGCGCCGCGATCGTCGAGACGCACCCGCTGCCGGGCGTCACCGACCCCGCCGCCGAAAGCGTCGAGGCCGCGATCCTCGCCATGACCGGCCGCACGGTGCGCGTCCGCACGGGCGACCGCTTCGACCTCCACGGCGTCGACAAGGTCGTCGCGCGCACGGTGGGCGAGCGGCTCCTCGCGAACTCGGTCATCCACGCGATCCACACCGAGCCGTACTTCCCGACCGCGTTCCCCGCGGGTCGCCCGTACACGCTTGCGATCCGCGAAGTGGCGATCACGAAGCTCTCCGACGCCGAGCTCGAGAAGCTCTCGCGCGAGGGGCATCTCTTCCTCTCGCTCGACGAGATGAAGGCGATCCAGGCCGAGTACCGCCGCCTCGGCCGCGAGCCGCGCGAGGTCGAGCTTGAGACGCTCGCCCAGACCTGGAGCGAGCACTGCGTGCACAAGACGCTCAAGTCGACCGTGCGCTACCGCGAGATGTCGAGCGACCCCGCGTTCGAGGGCCAGTGGTCGCTCGCCGCGAACGCGCAGGGCCGCCCGAACCACGAGGTCTCGGCCGACGGCACCGTGACGGTGCGCAACCTGCTCAAGTCGACCGTCGCCGCAAGCACGCACGAGCTCATCAAGGGTGGCGACGGCAGGGACGGCATCGACTGGTGCCTCTCGGTGTTCGTCGACAACTCGGGCGTGGTCGCGTTCGACGACGAGCACGCCGTGTGCTTCAAGTGCGAGACGCACAACCGCCCGAGCGCCATCGAGCCCTACGGCGGCGCCGCGACGGGCATCGGCGGCTGCATCCGCGACATCGTGGGCACGGGCCTCGGCGCGAAGCCGATCGCCGCGACCGATGTCTTCTGCGTCGCCTACCCCGATGTGCCCGAGGTTCCGCAGGGCTGCCTCGATCCGCGCCGCATCCTGACGCAGGTCGTCGCGGGCGTGCGCGACTACGGCAACCGCATGGGCATTCCCACGCTCAACGGCGCGGTGTACTTCGACGACAACTATGTGGGCAACCCGCTCGTCTACTGCGGCTGCATCGGCCTGATGCCGCGTTCGTGCGTGAAGGGCGCCACGCGCGCGGGCGACGCGATCATCGCGCTCGGCGGCCGCACGGGCCGCGACGGCATCCATGGCGCGACCTTCTCGAGCGCCGAGCTCACCGACAAGCACGCGAGCGAGTTCAGCCACGCGGTGCAGATCGGCAACGCCATCACCGAGAAGAAGGTGCTCGACGCGATCCTCGCCATGCGCGACCGCGCGGGCGGGCCGCTCTACCACGGGCTCACCGACTGCGGCGCAGGCGGCTTCTCGAGCGCCGTGGGCGAGATGGCGAGCGAACTCGGTGCCACGGTGCACCTCGAGCGCGCGCCCACCAAGTACGCGGGCCTTTCGCCCACCGAAGTCTGGATCAGCGAGGCGCAGGAGCGGCTCGTGCTCGCGGTGCCGCGCGCGAACCTGACCGAGCTCGCCGCGATCTGCACCGACCACGGCGTCGAGTGGTGCGACCTCGGCACCTTTGGCAACGAGAACGCCGACGGCTCGCGCGACATCGCGCTGCTGTGGCACGGCACCGAGGTCGGACGGCTCTCGTGCGAGTTCCTGCACGGCGCCATTCCCATGCCCGTGCGCGAGGCGGTGTGGGACGCGTCGTGGGCCGCGCAGCAGCGCGCCCCGAAGCGCGCGCCGCGCTTCGCGCGCGACCTCGCGCACACGCCCGCCGACGCGCTGCGCGTGCTCGAGCCGTTGCTCTCGCACCCGAACATCGCCAGCAAGGCGTGGATCATCCGCCAGTACGACCACGAGGTGCAGGGCTCGAGCGTGATCAAGCCGCTCGTCGGCGTGCCCGTCGGTTCGTCGGGCGGCGGCCCGGGCGACGCCGCGGTGATCCGCCCGAAGGCGACGAGCGAGCGCGCGCTTGCGATCGCGAACGGCCTCGCCACGGGCCTCGGCAGCGACCCGTATGCGATGGCGGTCGCCGCGATCGACGAGTGCGTGCGCAACCTCGTGTGTGTGGGCGCCGACCACACGCGCATCGCGATCCTCGACAACTTCTGCTGGCCGAGCTGCAAGGACCCGCGCAACATGGGCTCGCTCGTGCGCGCATGCGAGGGCTGCTACGACGCGGCCAAGGCCTTCGGCACGCCGTTCATCTCGGGCAAGGACTCGCTCAACAACCAGTTCGTGACCGAGGACGGACGCACGATCCAGATCCCGCCGACGCTTCTCATCTCGGGCTTCGCGCCCGTGGCGAAGGATTCCGCCGCCGTGTCGATGGACGCGAAGCGCGCGGGCTCGCGCCTCGTCATCGTGGGCACGACCTCGGCGCGTCTCGGCGGCTCGCACTTCGCGCTCCTTGCGGGCACCGCCGCGGGTTCGGCGGCGATTCCCACGCCGTGCCTCATCGCGGGCCCTGCGAACGCCGCCGCCGTCGCGCGCGCGATCGCCGCGGGCCTCGTGCGCTCGGCGCACGACTGCTCGGAGGGCGGCGTGCTCCTCGCGGCAAGCGAGATGGCCTTCAGCGGCGGGCTCGGCCTGTCGCTCGACCTCGGGGCGCTGCCCGTCGCGGGCGAGGTGCCGTTCCTCGCGCGCGCGTTCGCCGAAGATGCGTCGCGCTATCTGCTCGAGGTCGACGAGAAGGACCTCGCCGCGATCTCGCAGGCGCTCGGCGGCGTGCCGCACGCCGTGATCGGCGCGTTCGACGCCTCGGGAGAGCTCTCGCTCGGCGACGCCAAGGCATCGGTCAAGTCGCTCGGCAACGCCTGGGCAGGAGGCCTCGCGTGGTGAACGCAGGAAACACGACCATGAAGGCACTTGTCATCACCGCCCCTGGAATCAACTGCGACCTCGAGCTCTGCGAGGGCTTCGCGCTCGCGGGCTGCGATGTGACCAGCGAGCTGCTCACCCGCCTCACACGCGACCCAGCGCAGATCGACCGCTACGACCTCATCGGACTTCCAGGCGGCTTCAGCTACGGCGACGACATCGCCGCGGGCCGCATCATGGGCGTCATGATCCGACAGTCGATCTACCCCGCGCTGGCGGCGGCGATCGAGCGCGGCGTGCCCATGATCACGCCGTGCAACGGCTTCCAGATCGCGGTGCAGGCGGGCCTGCTCCCAGGCCCCGCGGCGGGCGAGCCGTGGGGCGAATCGCCCGCCGAGCCCACGGTCGCGCTCGCGCAGAACGAGACCGCGCGCTTCAACGACATCTGGACCACCATGGAGATCCCCCTCGACACGCGCTGCGTGTGGACGCGCGGGCTCAAGATGGACGCCGACACCGCGCTCATGCCGTGCGCGCACGGCGAGGGCCGCTTCGTCGCCGACGAGGAGACGATCGAGGAGCTCGAGTCCAACGGACAGATCGCCGTGCGCTATGGCGCCGCCGACCACTTCAACGGCTCGGTGAACCGCATCGCGGGCATCTGCGACGCGTCGGGCCTGGTGTTCGGCCTCATGCCGCACCCCGAGCGCTACCTGCGCTGGACGCAGCACCCGCGCTGGACGCGGCTTTCGCCCGCGCAGCGCTCGGGCGACACGCCAGGACTCCAGATGTTCAAGAACGCCGTTGCCCACGCCGCCAAGGTGCGCGCGGGCGCCTGAAGGGAAGAGACCATATGACGACCGCGATGAAGACAAAGACGCTCCGCTGCGCCACGATCGGCGTCGGCCGCATGGGCCGGCACCATGCACGCCTCTACGCGCAGGCCGATGGCTGCGAGCTCGTCGGCGTGGTCGACGGCAGCGCCGAGCGCGCCTCGAAGATCGTCGAGGAGTGGGGCGGCCGCGCCTTCGGCTCGGTGCGCGAACTGATCGACGCGGGCGTCGACGCGGTGACCATCGCCACGCCGACCGTGACGCACCGCGCCATCGTCGAGCCGCTGCTCGAGGCGGGCGTCGCGTGCCTCGTCGAGAAGCCGCTCGCCCCCGATGTCGCCGAGGCGCGCGCCATCGCCGACACCGCGAAGCGCACGGGCTCGCTCCTGCAGGTCGGGCATGTCGTGCGCTACGACCCCGTCATGGTCGCCGTGCGCGAGCTGATCGGCACGGGCGCGATGACGCCGCGCTTCATCGAGATCGACCGCGTCAGCCCGATGACCTTCCGCTCGGTCGATGTGGGCGTCGTCCTCGACATGATGATCCACGACCTCGATGTGCTGCTGATGCTCATGGGCGCCGAGCCCGAGGAGATCCACGCGAACGCGGTGTGCGTGGTGGGCGAAGCCGAGGATGTGTGCAACGCGCGCCTCGTCTTCCCCGCGGGCAAGGACGGCATCCGCTGCACGGCGAATGTCACCGCGAGCCGCCTTGCGCTCAAGACCGAGCGCAAGATCCGCCTCATCAGCGAAGACGCGTACATCTCGGCCGACTTCGTCGAGAAGAAGGGCACGGTCGTGCGCAAGACCGCGAACGCGGGGCAGCTTGCCGATGTGCGCACGCGCCTGAAGGCGGGCGAGGACCTGTCGAGCGTGAACTACCTCGAGATGATCGCGATGGAGCCGCTCTCGGTCGGCACGGGCGAGCCGCTGAAGCTGCAGCTCCTCGACTTCCTCGACGCCGTGCGCACGAACCGACGCCCGCTGGTGAACGCCGAGGACGGCTTCGCCGCCGTGCGCACCGCCGAGCGCATCGTGGCCGCCGCGAAGGCCGCGGGCGCGAGGATGGTCTGACCATGGCAGTTGCGGCGGCAAAGGCGGCAAGTGCGGGCGCGAAGCCCGATGCCGCCACCGACTGCGAGCGGCTCTGGATCGGCTCGCACCTCTCGACCGCGGGCGCGCTGCGCGCGGCGGTCGACGAGGCCGTCGGGTTTCGCTTCGGCGCGGTGCAGGTCTTCACGCGCAACCAGCGGCAGTGGACGCCGAAGCCGCTCGCGAAGGACGAGGTCGCCGACTTCCACGCCGCGCGCAAGGGCACGCTGTTCGAGGACGGCCGCCGCATCGTCAGCCACAACAGCTATCTCGTGAACCTCGCGTCACCCGACGAGGCGAACCTGGCGAAGTCGATCGCGTGCGAGCGCACCGAGCTCGAGCGCTGCGAGCTGCTCGGGGTGCCCGTGTCGGTCGCGCATCCTGGCGCGCACCTCGGCGAGGCTCGCAAGCCGAAGGACCCGAACGACCTCGACGCCGAGCCGACCGCCGACGAGCTCGCGGGCCTGAAGCGCATCGCGAAGGCGATCGACCTGATCCACCGCGAGCTCAAGGGCTACAAGGTGCGCATCGCGCTCGAGACGACCACGGGCTCGGGCACGAACCTCGGCTACGCGTTCCACCACCTCGGCCGCATCAGGTCGATGGTGCGCGAGCCCGAGCGCATCGCCTACTGCATCGACACCTGCCATGTCTTCGCGGCGGGGTACGAGGTGTCGACCGCCGCGAAGGCGAAGGCGGTGCTCGAGCGCTTCGACCGCGAGGCGGGCCTCGCCCATGTCGCCGCGATCCATGTGAACGACTCGGAAGCGGCGTTCGCCTCGCGAAAGGACCGGCACGCGCACATCGGCCACGGGCTTTGCGGAAACGCATGGTTCGAGACGGTCCTGCGCCATCCCGCCTTCGCGCAGGTGCCCAAGGTGCTCGAGACGGAGAAGGGCGACGCCGCGGGCGGCAAGCCGTGGGACCGCGTCAACGCGGATGCGTTGGCGGCACTCGCTGGCCCGCGCGTGAAGTCAAAGTGACAACGGGGAAGGCTCTCCGTCGCCGCAGGATCGGCCGAAGCCAACGATCCACGCGTTCGCGCTGCAGGATTCTCGGTCCGCTGCCCGATGGAAGGATCGCCATGTCTTGCACTTTCCGCCGTATCGCGGCGTCTCGGCCATCGATCTCGCTTCAACTCGCCGTGCTCTCGGCGGTCTCGACCGCCATGGTCGGCTCGGGCTGCATCACGCGCGACGGCGGGGGGCTTTCGTCGATCCGGCTCGCGCCCGTCATGGAGAAGCCCGAGCTTGCTCCGCCGACCCTGCGCATCGAGCCCGATGCCGCCGAGGAGACGCGCCTGACCGAGGCGCGAAGCGCCGCCGAGAAGGACGACTACGACACCGCGCTGCGCATCTTTCGCGACCTCCTGCAGGAGAACCCCACGCTTGCCGACGCCTACACGGGCATGGCGGGCGTGCTTGAGGAGCAGGGCGACCTGCGCCAGGCCGAGCCCGCCTACGCGCGCGCCGTCGCGCTGAAGCCCGAGGACTTCGAGGCGAACTCAGGCCACGGACGCGTGCTCGAGTCGCTCGGCCGCGTGAAGGACGCGATCCGCGCCTTCCAGCGTGCGCTCGCCATCCGCCCGCGCGACCTTGGCTCGAACACCGCGATGTCGCGGCTCCTGCTCGATGTCGGCCAGCTCGACGGCGCCATCGCCTTCGCCGAGCGCGCCGTCGAGGTCAACCCTCAGGACGGCAACGCGCACCTCGCGCTCGGCCGTGCCTACATGAAGGCGGGGCGCGGCACCGACGCGATCCGCGAGTACGAGACCGCGACCGAGCTCATCGAGCCGCCCGAGGATGTGATCCTCACCCTGATCAACGCCTACGCCGCCGAGAAGCGCTACCGCGAGGCCGCCAACGCCGCCGAAGCGCTCACGCGCACCACGCCGAGCGCCGCCGCCTACGAGCGGCTCGGCTGGGCGCTCTTCCGCCTGAACGAGTTCGACGCCTCGGCCGCGGCCTACCGCAAGTCGATCGAGGTCGACCCTGGCTACTGGCCCGCGCTGAACGGCGTGGGCGTGAACGCGCTGAACGGCTGGATCCGCGGCGGCCGCCGCGACGACGACCCGTTGCGCTTCGAGGCGCGCACCATGCTGCAGCGTTCGCTCAAGTCGAACCCCGAGCAGCCCAAGGTGATCGCGCTCCTGCAGAAGTACTCGCTGTGACGCGCGGCGCGCGGGCTCAGGCGTCGAGCTTCGTCGCCCAGCACGCGGGCACATCGCCGTAGGTCGCGACGATCTTCGATCGAATGCCGCCGCGGCCCTTCCAGTCGGTGATGAGCTGCATCCACGCGGGGCTCATCGCCGTCGCCAGGTCGTCTCGCATGCGGTTCGTCACCGCTTCGTAGAAGATGCCCGCGTTGCGGAAGCTCTGGTGGTAGAGCTTCAGGCTCTTGAGCTCGACGCACACCGCCGCAGGCTGGTAGCGCAGGATGATGCGGCCGAAGTCGGGGTGGCCCGTCTTCGGGCACACCGAGGTGAACTCCTCGTTCACATGCTCGATGACGAACGGCGTGTCGACGGGGGAGTCGAAGAACTCGAGGAGCGACGGGTCGATCGGGCTCTGGTCGGGCATAGTCGGCAATCGTAGCGAGGTCAGCCGCCGAAGCGGATCGAGGGCTGCCTGCGCTCGTTCAAGGGCAGGTCGCCGATCTCCTTCGCCTTTTCCGCGCCTGCGGTCGCAGACACGAAGTCGACGAGCCTGCGGAAGAGCGTGGCCTCGATCTGGCCGAGGTCCTCGGCCAGGCGCTTGTTCTCGCGCAGGCGCGACTGCATGCCGCCGAGGTCCATCGTGTCGCCGGCTTCGGCCGCCTTCTTGGTGCGCTCGCGCTCGTCGAGGAACGCCTCGCAGCGTGCCTCGCGCGCCTCGTCGAGCTCCGACTTGATCGCAAGCACGGTGTCCTTGGCATCGGTGTCGTCGCCCACGGCGCGCAGGGCGCGCTCGAAGAACGGCTCGAGGTCGCGCATGCGGCGGTAGGTGCTCGGGTTCGCCGCGCGCAGGTAGCCGCGGCGCATCGCCTTTTGCGCGGTGGCGTCGCCTGCAAGCGCCTCGAGCATCGCGTCGAGCGACGACTTCGTCATCGAGACAATCCTGTCGCGCGATTCGACCTCGCGGCGGCCGAGGCGCTCCATCTTCTCCGTCGCCTCTCCGCTGAAGCTGACCGAGCGGTTCACGCTCGTCGTGCCGTCGTCCGTCGTGTCGACCGTCTCGCTCGACGCCTACGCAAACAGCTCCTCGCGCTCGCGCGCCACGGCGTCGACCTCGGTGCGCATCGCGCGCAGCGCGGGCACCGACGCCTCGTCCCACGCGCCGAGCTGCGTTGCGACCGCCGCGCGTGCCGCCTCGGAGAGCACCGCCGCCTCGGCGATGCGCACGAGGTCCGCGCCCACCGCGCCGCTCTCGCCCCTGAGCAGCCGCTCGCGCGCGCGCATGCGG
>JAJTGK010000004.1 GCA_021297815.1 Planctomycetaceae bacterium | reverse complement strand
TCGCAGGCCTACTTCCTGATGGCGCCTGCGAACGGCAAGCTCTCGTTCCAGGCCGCGGGCGCCGCGACGGACCTCGTCGTGATCCGCCTCGCCGACGGCACGGTCTTCGCGACCGCGACCATCGAGCAGCTGCTCAAGGGCATCACGGGCGACCACAAGCTGCCTGAGGAGCCGAAGCTCGACTCCAAGGAGGCGTCGGCCGGCTCTGAATCCGTCGACTCGTCGGACCGGCAGTCGCCCGATGTCGCCTGGAAGTCGCTCGCGGGCCGTGTCGAGATCCTCCGCGCGGAGTTCACCTTCGCGAGCATCCCCTGGGCCTTCCATGGCGGATCGGTGAGCATCTACCGCGGCGCTTCCGAGCTCGACCGCGACATGATCCTCCTCTACTGACGGGTGCGCCGCCGCGGGTGCGCGGAGAACCCCTGAAAGCAAGCGCGGCCGCATGTGCGGCCGCGCTTGTTTTTCCGTCGATGTCATGCCGTGTCACTGCGCTGGCGCCGAGCTCGCCGCACCACCCGCGGGGGCGCCGCTCGGTGCTGCGGTCGAGGTCGCGCCCTGCGGCGGTCCACCTGCAGGTCGCTCGCCGCGAGGCGCGCCATCGGGCCGACCGCGTCCGCTGCCGCGGCCTTCGCGCGCGCCTGCGGGAGGACCACCGGCACCGCCACCCGCGTCGGGCGTCGCGTTCATCGCAGGCATGCCGCCTCGCCCACCCGCACCGCCGAACGACGGCATCGAGGCGTTCGCGAGCTCGAACACGCTCGGGTCGAGCTTCTTCACGATCTCCGCGGCCTTCGGCTCGCGCAGCAGGACCTTCTCGCCTGCCTCGACGCCCTTGGTCACCTCGACCTGCAGTTCGCTGGCGCGGCCGAGCGTGATCTGGCGCTGCGAGAAGCCCGCGCCGTCGTTCACATAGACATAGGTCACGGGCCCCTGGCGGAACACGGCCTGCACGGGGATGTTCAGCGCATCGTCGACGCGGCCGAGCAGGATCTCGGCCTTGCAGCGCATCGCGGGCTTGAGCCCGAGCGACGGATCGGCTTCGAGCGCGGTCTTCACGGTGTACTCGCGGCGATTCGGATCGCGCCAGCCGCCGCTGGCGGCGAGCACGCTCACGCCCGTCACCGAGCCGCCCACCGCCTGGTTCGGCAGCGCGTCGCTGTACACGGTCACGCGCTGGCCCGCGGCGATGCGGCCCGAGAGCGCTTCGCTCACCTTCAGGTTCGCGACCATGTTCGAGGTGTCGGGCAGCAGGATCACGAGCTCGTTCGGTCGAAGCTCGGTGCCGACCTGCGGCGGCTGCGCGTCGCCGCCGCCACGGCCACCGTTCGAGCTGTCGATGCTGGTCGCGTACACGACGAGCCCGTCGATCGGCGCGGCCAGCGTGGTGTACGAGATCTGCGTCTCGAGGTTGGCGAGGCGCTCCTTGGCGCTCTGCAGCTGGAAGTTGGCGCTCTCGAGGTCGGCCTGCGCCTTCACGAGCTCGGCGTTGAACTTCTCCTCGACGCGGCTGCGCTCGGCGCGCGCCTGCTCGAGGTCGGACTTCTTCTTCGCCTCGTCCTGGAAGTAGGTGTACTTCTCGTACACCTCGAGGTTGAGCCCGGCCTGCTTCACCTTCGCCTCGGCCTCGATCATCGCGATGCGGTCCTTCTCGAACTCGTCCTTGGCGATGTAGCGCTGCTCGACGAGCTTCGCGCTCTCCTCGAAGCGACCCTTCAGGCGGTCGTAGTTGATGACCGCGGTCTCCTTCGCGAGCTGCAGCTCCTGGCGCTTGTTCACGACCTCGCCCTGCTGCCAGCCCTCGAGCGCGAGTTCGGCGATGCGCACGGCGACATCGGCCTTGTCGAGCTCGCTCTGGCGCTCGCCCTGCTTGATCGAGTACGACTGCTGCGCGGCAATGGCCGCGCTCTGCGTGGTGTTGACCTTGTCCTTCGCGTCCTTGGTCTTGTCGAGGATCTCCTCCTGCGCGAGGCGCACGAGGATGTCGCCCTTCGAGACGCGCGTGCCCTCGGGCACGATCTCGGTGATCACGGCGCGCGTCTCGAGCTTGTTGCGCAGCTCGACCTGGTTGCGCGCGGCCAGCTCGCCGCTCACGGGCAGGATCATGTCGAACGACGACTTCTCGACGACATGCGTGTCGCGCGCGGCGATCGTGGGTGTGCCGCCCGTGGAATCGCCTCCACCGCAGCCCGCGGGCAGGCCCGCGAGAAGCACGGCGGCGACAAGCGGCGCGGCGCGGCGCGCGGTGGCGAGGAGGATGGTCGTCGAGTGCTTCATGCGTGACATGTGAATCCCGTGTCAGACGCCTTACGGCGAGGTGTCGATGATGCCCGGACCCGAGGTCTCGGTGATGTCCATGCCGGGCGGCGGCAGCAGGTGGCCGTTCGGCGCGATGCGCATCTGGCCCGTGGCGTTCAGGTAGCGGAGGATCGCGAGCTGCAGGTCGCGCTTCGCGGCGTCGAGCGAGTCCTGCGCGCGGCGCAGCGCGTCGACGGCCTCGGTGCGGTCGCGCGCGGTGGCGCGGTCGGGCGCGGCGTCGATGGCGGCCTGGCGGTTCATCGAGGCCTGCACATTCTTCTCCTGGATCGCCAGGCTGAACTGCGAGCGTTCGATGCCGCGCGCGGCCTGACGCACCTCGATGGCGGCGTTGTCGCGCGCGGTCTCGTAGCGGCGCAGGGCCTGTTCGGCCTCGATCTGCGCCTCGCGCAGCTCGAGGTCTTCCTCGGTTCGGTCGAGCGGCGCCGAGAAGACGACGCGCGCCGAGAACTCGTCGTACCCAGGCTCGAAGTCGAGGCCCGAGCGTTCGCGCGTCGGGTCGGTGGGCAGGTTGTTCGCCAGGATGAGGTCGAGGTCGGCGAGCTGGTTGTTGCGCGCGATCGCGACGCGGCGGTTGAAGTCGGCCACGCGGTCGGCCTCGGTCTGCAGGTCGAGGCGCAGGCGGAACGCGGTCGCGAGCGCCTCGTTCGGGTCGACGCGCGGCGGCGGCAGCTCGAACTGCACGGGGTCGATGTCGACCCGCTCGGCGATGTCGACGCCGATGCGGCGCTTGAAGCGGTCGAGCGAGAGCACATACGCCTCGCGCTGCGAGGTCAGGCGGTCGAGCGCGAACAGCGTGTTCTGGGTGGCGAGGTCGGCCTGGAACGGCTCGGTGCGGCCGCTCTCGACAAGCGCCTTGGTGCGCGCCTCGACCGCGGCGCTGCGCTCGACCTGGCGCACGCCGTTCGCGATGCTCTGCAGCTGGACGACCAGCGTGAGGTAGTCGGCCGCGAGGTCGTAGAAGTAGTCGCGGCGGAACTGCTCGAACTCGCGTGCGGCGTAGATCAGGTTGCGGCGCGACTGGATCAGGCTTTCCTGGGCCACCTCGCCCGCGCCGCGCAGCAGCGGAATGGCCGCCTCGAGCACGATGTCGGCCGACTGGGTGTCGGTGTTCGAGAGGTAGTCGTCGAGCTGGTCGGTGGCCGCGACCACGAAGGCGGCGCCCACCTCGCCGCCGAACGGCAGCCGCTGCGACACGCCGAGGCTGTTCACGAGGCCGAGCGCGTTGTTGAAGCGCCCGCCCTGGCCGTCGGCGGTGAAGTTGGCCGAGGTCACATTCGTGGGAATGATGCCCCAGCGGTGCTCTTCGATCAGAAGACGGATCGCGGCGATGAGGTAGGACTCTTCAGCCGACAGGTACTCCTCGGAGCGCTCGAGCGAGGTCTGGATCGCGTCCTCGAAGGTGATCTTGCGGATGTCGGGGTCGCCTGCCTTCAGGCGCTCGAAGCGCGCGGCGATCGAGGCAGCGTCCTCCTTGCGGGGGCTGACCGACTCGTACTTCAGTTCGGTCGCCTCGGGGTTGACCGTGGCGGGGCGGTCGACATCATCTGGGAAATCGGCGAAGTACGAACCATTTTCATAGCGGTTCGCGTCAAGTTCTGGATAGATCGCGCCTCCGCCGAGTTGTTCGGCGCTTGCACGCAGGCGTTCGTTGGTCTTTCGGTCGATGCGCTGCATGCCCGTCTCACACCCTGCCGACACGACAAGCACGCCGCCAACGAGGGCGGCGGAGACTGCTTGGAACGGATGGCAAGGGCGGCAACTGGGCATCGTTGGGTCGGTAGGGGCGCGCGCGAGGGAGCGGTTGTACCGCAGAGACGGTTGCGGCGCTGCGCCGTTCGTCGTCCGAACGGATCAAGATGCCCCCCATTTTGCCCGCGCAGCAAGTTTCTGCGAGAGTCAGTCTTCGATGCGTCCGCGGGCAGGTTCCCGCGAACCCTCGCTCTCCTTCGGCGAAGCGAAACCATGCCCAGCGTCTCCTTCGACTCGCGCAGCCTGATTCTCGGAAGTTCCCGTGGGCAGGCGGCCCGATTCGCGGTCGTCGCCGCGGGGTTCGACCCTGTGGTCGTCGATCCCGCGCGATGGGACGCCGAGCTACGCGCCCTGCGTCATGCGGGGTTCAACACGGTGGTCATGCGCGTGCCGTGGGCGCTCCACGAGCCGACCCAGGGGCGGTTCGTGTTCGACGGCGCATGCGATGTCCGCCGTGCGATCACGCTCGCGGGCGCGGCGGGGCTTCGGGTCATGCTGCGCATCGGGCCGTCGGTCGGTGGGTCGTATGCGGCGGGAGGCCTGCCCGGGTGGGTCGTCGAGGCGGCGGCGGGGCGCGTGCGCGAGGCGAACCCTGCGTTCCTCGAGCGGCTGACGCGGTACTGGCACGCGCTTGCGCCCCAGTTCGTCGACCTGCAGGCGACGCGCAACGGCAACGGCTCGCCGCGGCCCGTGATCGCGGTCGGGATCGAGGACGACTGGCGCTCGCTCGATGCCGAGGTCGGGCACGCGTACTTCGCGGCGCTGGTGCGGTTCGCGCGCGAGTGCGCGATCGAGGTGCCGCTCTTCAGCGCGAACAACTGCTGGTACATGCACGAGGGCGTGATCGATGCGTGGCAAGGCGACGCGATCGCGGTGGGCACGGCCATGGAACTTCGCGAGGTCGAGCCTGCGGCGCCACCGCTCCTGATGCATGCGTGGAGCGCAGCGGGGGCGCGGCGCGTGGCGGTCGATGCGGCGCACGCCGTGCGCGAGCGGGCCGATGCGGCGCACGAGGTGTGTGCGCTGCGACATCTCGGGGCGACGAGCGCGGTCGGATGCGCCGAGCGCGCGGCGGTCGACTGCTTCGATGCGCGGCGCGCGCTTGTCTTCCACAGCACCTTCGGTGAGGTTCTTGCGGGGCTCGTGCCGGTCGACGGCGAGCTGCGCGGCGGGAAGTCGGAGCGCGTGAGCGTGCTCATGGCGTCGGCTGCGGTGCGTGGTGCGGCGAAGCGTGGGTCGAAAGACGCCGTGAAGATCGCGAAGCCAATCCACCGCTGCGCCGATGGTTCGTCGCACGAGGTCGACACCGACCCCGAAGGCACGGCGGGATTCGCGGCAAGCGACCTGGCGATCGCGGGTGCGCGCCTCGAGCGCTGCACGGGTTCGCTGGTGGCGCTCGCGGGCGACCTGCTCGTCGTCGCGGGCCGCGCGCGCGGCAAGGTGCGCGTGCGCATCGACGGGAGCGATGTGTCGCTGACGGTGCCAGCCGATGGTGCGGCGCCGAAGGTCGCGCGTGTGCGCGGGCTGCGCGTCGCCGTGGTGCCGCACGGGCTTGCGGCGGGCGTGGGTGTCGCAGACGGTGCGTTCGAGTTCGTGGACCGCACGGGTGCCGTGCTTGCATCGGTCGCATTCGATGGAACGGTGCGGCGCGCGAAGGGTGTCGTGGCGAAGGCCGCCGCGCAGCGCAAGCCGATCGCGTTGTCGGCGGCGCTCGTGGTGCCCGACACGGGCATCGTCGATGGGTCGCATGCGCGCTACGCGTCGGTCGCGGCGCCGTCGGCGCTCGGGGCGTATGGCGTCGAGGCGACGAGCGCGTTCTACCGAGTGCGCACGCGCAAGGCCGCGAAGGCGGGTCGTGCGTTCGAGTGCGCGGCTGCGCGTGCGGCGTCGTGGCGCGCGCGTTCGGTCGACGCGAAGGGGCGCATGACCGCGATCCTCGAGGTGCGCGATTCGGGATTGGCGTCGGCAGGTCCTTCGTGCGGCGTACGGGTGGGCGCGTTCGGCCCGTTGGTCGAGGTGGCGCCGCTCAAGGGCGTGAAGTGCGCCATGGTCGAGCTGCCCGAACACGACGCCACGCGCGTCGGGCGATTCGTGCATGGCTACGACGCGCGCGATGGCGGAGCGCACGCCGCGACGCTGCGGTGGGTGTTCGCGCCGCGCGCGCGTGGCGTTCTGGTGCGATTTCCGTCGTGGTGGTTCGCGTCGCTCGGCGCGCGAGCCGCGCATCGGCTGCGGTTGAACGGCGAACTGGTTCCTGCGTTCGATGCGACGGGGGGCGCCCCCGTCGTGCTGCTCGATGGTGCGCTGCTGTCGCCGATGCGCCCGAAGGCCGCGGGGAAGGGCGAGAAGCCCGCGAAGGCGAAGAACGCGAAGCTCGAGGCGGTGGCGAACGAGCTCGTGCTCGATTTGCACGGCGAGGCGGGCGACTTGAAGCGGCTGGCGAAGGATGTCGAGGTCCTTGATGTGCTCGGCGAGGTCGAGGCCGAGTGGGCCTTCCTGCGCGTCGAGCCGCCCGCGAGCTGGGCGACCGCGCGGCCCGCGCCGAAGAAGGCGATGGCGGCGCCGGCGTGGTTCCGCACGGTGTTCCGGCTCGATGCGCCGCGCGAGGTTGTGCTTGAGGTGACGCATGCCGCGGGTGCGCTGGCGGCGGTGTTCGTGAATGGGGCGCGCGTGATGTCGTGCGACGGCGCGAGCGGCGAGCGGGTCGCGAAGTCGCTGCGGCGGCGCGTCGAGCTGGGCGCGCTTCACACGCGCGCGGGCGAGAACGCGATCGAGGTGTTCTCGCCCGAGGGTGTGATGCCGCAGATCATCGTGCGAGGTTGACCGTCGGGCTTCGCCCGACGCATCGTGCCGAGATCGGGGGATCTTGCGACCCAGTGGCTTCGCACTGGGCACCCGCCGCGCAAAGCGCGGCGGCGCTTCTGGTGGTTGTCACATCGATCCTCCGAATCGAGGCGGCGGCGTATGAGTCGGGTCCGCGGTGGCTCATGCGCTCGAGTGCCCGCACCCCGCGCGAGTGCCCGCGCTTCACCCGGGTGCCCGCACCCTTCAGGGTGCGGAACGGGTTGCGTGCACCTTCGATCGACTCCTGGCGCCTGTGGCTCCGCAGGCTGAAGCCTGCGGGCACCCACGATGTCCGCCGTCCCACACGGCGCGAGTCGATCACACAAGTCGCCGTCGGCCGCAGGCCGACGGGTGCCCAGTCCGAAGGCACTGGGTCGCCCCGTCTTCGAGTCTCGCGAGGGCGCGCGCGAAGCGCGGTCCTTCACCACGCGACCCGCCTCGACCACCGCAACTCGCTACAGCGCGCTCGGATGCCACACCGTCTTCAGTTCGACCAGCGGCAGGATCGCAAGCGGCGAATGCCAGAACGCGTCGTCGTCGAACGCGGGCGCGCCGTGATGCATGTCGACGCGCTTCAGGTTCTCCGCCGCACCAAGCTCGAGCGCCTTCGCATCGGCCGCAGGCAGGAACGCCCCCGTCACCGCCGCGATGTCGCGATGCGACGCGATCCACGGGCAGAGCTCCGCGCGCAGGCCCGTGAGGATGTTCACGATGCCTGCGGGCACATCGCTCGTCGCAAGCGCCTCGCCAAGCGCCACCGCGAGCGGCGCGTTCGACATCGGCGCCACGACCACCGACGCGTTGCCCGCGCACATCGCAGGCAGCACGAGCGACAGCGTGCCGAGCATCGGCCGCGCATCGGGCGCGACGACCGCGACCGTTCCCGTCGGCTCGGGCATGGTGAAGGTGAAGTACGGCCCCGCGACAGGCTGCTTGCCGCCGAGCACCGACGCGATCTTGTCGCACCAGCCCGCGAAGCACACGGTGCGGTCGATCGCATGGTCGACCTCGCGCGCGGCGTCCGACTTCCCGCGCCCCTCGACCGACACGATCAACGACACGAACTCCGCGCGCCGCGCCTCGAGCATCTCGGCGAAGCGGTAGAGCACCTGCCCGCGGTTGTACGCCGTCGCCGCAGCCCACTTCGGCTGCGCCGCGTTCGCGGCCTCGACCGCATCGCGCAGGTCCTTGCGGCTCGCGTGCGACGCGTGCGCCGCCACGCGACCCTTCGCGTCCTTCACGGGAATCGTGCGCCCGCTCTCGCTGCGCGGAAACGCGCCGTTCACATACAGCTTCAGCGTCTTCGCGACCTCGACACGCGCTGCGCTCATCGGCGGCCTCCCTTCGCGGCTGCGCCGAACGCGAGGTACGCCGACAGCCCCTGGCGCCCGCCCTCGCGGCCGAAGCCCGATTCGCGGTAGCCGCCGAACGGCGCCGTCGCGTCGAAGCGGTTGAAGGTGTTCAGCCACACCACGCCTGCGTTCAGCCTGTTCGCCATCTCGAGCGCGCGCGCGGCCTTCTCGGTCCACACGCCCGCGCTCAGGCCATAGGTCGTGTTGTTCGCGCGCTGCACGGCCTCTTCGGGCGTGCGGAAGGTCATCACGCTGAGCACGGGGCCGAAGATCTCCTCGCGCGCGATCGTGTGCGACGGCTGCACGCCCGTGAACACGGTCGGGCGGCACCAGAAGCCCTTCTTCGGCAGCTCGCACGCGGTCTCGAACTTCTCCGCGCCCTCGTCGACGCCCGCGCGGCGGTAGCGCTCGATCGTGTCGAGCTGCGCGCGCGAGTTGATCGCGCCGACATCGGTGTTCTTGTCGAGCGGGTCGCCCACGCGCAGCGTCTGCATGCGCGCCTTGAGCCGCGCGATGAAGTCGTCGTGGATCGACTCCTCGACGAACAGCCGCGAGCCCGCGCAGCAGACCTCGCCCTGGTTGAACCAGATGCCGCTCACCACGCCCTCGATCGCCTGGTCGATGGCCGCATCGGCGAACACGATGTTCGGGCCCTTGCCGCCAAGCTCGAGCGTGAGCTTCGCGCCCGTGCCCGCGCACGCCTTCGCGATGGCCTTGCCGACCTCGGTCGAGCCCGTGAAGGCGATCTTCTGGAAGTCGCCGCCCGCACGCGCCACGATCGCGCGGCCCGCGTCGGGCCCGCCCGTCACGATGTTCACGACGCCCTCGGGCAGCCCGCACTCCTGCAGGATCTCGGCCAGCATGAGTGCCGTCATCGGCGTGGTTTCGGCGGGCTTGAGCACGCAGGTGTTGCCGCACGCAAGCGCGGGCGCGAGCTTCCACGCCGCCATCAGCAGCGGGAAGTTCCACGGGATGATCTGTCCGCACACGCCGATCGGCCGCGGATTTGCGCCAGGAAACGCATACGCAAGCTTGTCGCACCACCCCGCGTGGTGGAAGAAGTGCTGCGCGACGAGCGGCAGGTCTTCGTCGCGGGTTTCCTTGATGGGCTTGCCGCAGTCCATCGACTCGAGCACCGCAAGCTCGCGCGAGCGCTCCTGGATGCGCCGCGCGATGCGGTAGAGGAACTTCGCGCGCTCCGCGGGCTTCGCCTTCGACCACTTGGGCAGCGCCTTGCGGGCGGCCGCGGCGGCGCGCGCCACATCGTCGGCGCCACCGTCGGCGACCTCCGCGATCGCCTCCTCGGTGGCGGGGTTGATGGTCCTGAAACCCTTCCCCGACTTCGGCTCGACGAACTTGCCGCCGATGAAGAGCCCGTAGGAGGCCTTCAGCGCGGGTCGGACGCTCTCGGGTGCGGGCGCGTAGGCGAAGGGCGAGGTCGACACGCCCGCGATGGTACAGCGGCGAATCCCGTTCCGCGTACGCAGCGAAGCCTGCCGCATGATCCGAACGCTCCTCGCCCTCTTCGTCATGCCCATCGCCGCCTGCGCTTCGTTCGAGTCGGACCCGAACAAGATCCCCGAGCCCGTGCAGGGCCCGAAGGCCGCGCCTGGCGCCGTCGCGCAAGCCGCTCCCGCGGCCGACGCCCCGAAGTCGGGCGGCGCCAACGCCGAGGGCACCCGCACCGAAGAGCCGCTCATGAAGCCGATCGTCTCGCACTCGGGCCGTGCGTCGGAGCCTGGGGCCGACGACCCGATGGCCGTGCGCACGCCCGAGCTCGTGACCCGCGTCGGCGGCGACATGGAGGCCACCATCGAGGTGAAGGACGGCGCCTTCCGCTTCGGCCCGTCGCGCATCGAGTCGCCGCTGCCCGCGGGCTACCCCGAGCCCACGCCGCCCGGCGCGATCGACATCAAGCGCTACCCGACCGTGCGCCGCGCCGAGTTCGTCTCGTCGGGTTCGCCCGCGAGCGGCATGAACATGGGCTTCTTCCCGCTGTTCAACCACATCAAGAAGAAGGACATCGCGATGACGAGCCCCGTCGAGATGGACTACCGCGGCATGTGGGACATCGAGACGGGCAAGCGCGAGCCGGACACCACGCCGTCGTGGACGATGAGCTTCCTCTACCGCACCGCCGAGCTCGCCCCGACGGGGAAGGACGGCAATGTCGCGGTGGTCGACCGCCCCGAGATGACCGTCGTCTCGGTCGGCATGAACGGCCCCTACGGGACGGGCGTGATGGAGAAGGGCCTCGGGCTTCTCGCCGAGTGGCTCAGGACGAACCCCGAGTGGGAGGTCTGCGGCGACCCGCGCGCGTTCCACTACAACGGGCCGTATATCCAGAACCGCGTGAAGTGGTCGGAGATCCAGATCCCCGTGCGCCGCAAGGCCGAGGCGCCCGCCGCCACGCAGGCCGCGCGCTGACGCACCGAGCATCGCCGAAAGCGCCGCGCGGGTTCAGCCCGCGCGGTTCTTTTTCCGATTGGAAGGATCATGTCCTCCGCCACTTCGTCCGCCCGCCCCGTCTCTGCGCCCCGAGTCATCTGCACGCTCGACATCGGAGGCACGAATGCGAAGGCGAAGTGCGCGCATTGGCCTGAGAAGCGCGCCACGCCGTCGGGCAAGGGCTACACGCCCGAGCAGCTCGCGCGCGACCTGCCCGCGCTCCTTGCGGGCGAGAAGGTCGACGCGATCACGATCGGCCTGCCCGCGCCGCTGCGCGACGGCCGCCCGCTGAAGGACCCCGTCAACCTCGGCCCTGGCTGGAAGGACTTCGACTACCGCGCGGCGTTCGGCGTGCCCGTGAAGATCCTGAACGACGCGGCGATGCAGGCGATCGGCAGCTACGGCGCGGCGGGGCTCACCAAGGGTTCGATGCTCTTCCTCGGTCTTGGCACAGGCCTCGGCACCTGCATGATCGCCGACCACCGCGTGCTGCCCATGGAGCTCGCGCACCTGCCGTACCGCAAGGGCCGGTCGTTCGAAGACTATGTCGGGATCCGCGGCAAGAAGCGCTTCGGCCGCAGGCGCTGGCGCGAGCATGTCGAGGAATGCGTGCGCCTGCTGCGCGCGGCGCTGTTGCCCGATGTGATCGTGCTCGGCGGTGGAAACTCGCGGGACCTCGCGCGTATTCCCGAGGGCTGCGTGCTCGGCGAGAACTCGAACGCATTCCTTGGCGGAGACGCGGTGTGGCAGCCCGAATGGGCGGACGCGGCGACCGAGCTGTAGTCCGCCGCGGAAGGCGCTCAGGCGCCCGCGCCGACCCTCGACTGCTGCAGCGCGGTGAGCTGCTTCAGCACCCAGGTCATCTTCTTGCGCTTGTGCGGCAGGTCCTCGAGGCAGTCGAGGAGAAGCAGCGACAGTGCCTCGGGAATCGACGGGTCGACGAGATGCACGGGGCCGGTCGGACCGACGAGGCTTGGCGCCACCGCGACCTTCGAGTCGTTCGTGTGCTTGGCCGACTGCGGCGCGTAGGACCGCATCAGGATCCAGTACATCGTGGCGCCGAAGTTGAAGACATCGGTCTGCTCGGTGATCGGATCGCGCTTGGCCTGCTCGGGCGCGATGAAGCCAGGGGTGCCCTGGATGCGCTCCTTCACGGTGCCGATCTTCACGGCCTGCCCGAGGTCGATGACCTTGGTGCGGCGGTCGTCGGTGTACAGGATGTTGTTCGGCTTCATGTCCGCGTGGACGAAGCCCTTCTGGTGCATGTGGACGAGGCCGCTGGCCACGGCCGTGAAGATGCGCATGCACTCGGGGAACGACGGCTTCGCCTGCTCGGAGAGCGGGACAGCGTCGATGAGCTCCATGACCAGGCCGACATCGCGCGCGTTCTTCAGGAAGATCCCCTTCAGGATCGAGCCCTCGAACTTGAGGTCGACGAGCTGGCGGATGGCCTCGTGCTTCAGCTGGCGGCCGATCTCCCACTCGGCGCGGATCTGGTCGACCCAACGGTCGTCCTTCTCGCCCTCGGAGACGACATGCTTCATCGCGTAGGCGATGTGGGTCTTGGTGTCCTCGACGAGGTACACGCGGCTGAACGCGCCGTCGCCGAGCCACTTGCGGATGCGGTATCCGAAGATCTCGCTGGTCAGCATCCGGCGCTGGGAGGGGACATCGGGGGCGCTCATCGCGTGACCTCCTGTCCGACGAAGCCACAGCGCCCGCGGAGGCGCGCAGTGGGCCGCCGAAGGGGCGAAGAAGCGGATGAACAACAACGATCCGACATGCGGACAGGACTACTGGTTGGTGTGGTACCCGTGGAACGGGTGCACGACCGCTGTATTGCGGTCGGCGAGAAATGATCCAGACTCGCTGAAGATACGCGATTTCGGATTGCGATGGCAGGTTTCACGCCGTCAAGACGCGAAAATCGGATGATTTCGCCATCACAGACTTTTACTGATGACAGATGCACGGCCCACGCCCGATGCGGTGGTCCTGCGTCATGCTTCGGCAAAATCGTCCCGCGCGGCGTAACCGCCGCGGCTCAACCGCGCGATCTGCCGCAGGAGGTCGTTGAGCAGCACCGACGCCCCGAACCGGAACAGGTGCGGGTGGAGCCAGTCGGGCCCGAGCGTCTCGTGCACCATGACGAGCTGGGCAATGGCGGCCTTGGCAGTGCGGATGCCGCCCGCAGGCTTCATGCCGATGCGGATTCCCGTGTCGCGGTGCGCGTCGCGGATCGCCTCGAGCATGACGAGCACCACGGGCATCGTCGCCGCGGGAGTCACCTTGCCCGTCGAGGTCTTGATGAAGATCTCGCCGTCGGCCGCGGGCCCCGCCGAGAGCGCGGCATGGATCGCGAGGTCGCTTGCGTATCGGACCGAGTCGAGCGTCTCAAGCTCGCCTGTCTCGAGAATCACCTTGAGGTGCGCAGGGCCGCAGGCCTCCTTGACGCGTGCGATCTCGTCGGCGACCAGCGCGTATTGCCCCGCCAGGAAGGCGCCGCGGTTGATGACCATGTCGATCTCGTCGGCGCCGTCGCCCACGGCGCGGCGCACATCGTCGAGGCGGATATCGAGCGGAAACTGCCCGCTCGGAAAGCCCGTCGCGACCGAGGCGATCTTGACGCTGCTCCCCGCAAGCGTCTCCTTCGCGACCGCGACGAGCGACGGGTACACGCAGATCGCCGCCACGCTTGGCACGGGCTGCTTGCCCGCGGCGCGAAGCGCGCGGTCGAGCGCGGGGGCGGGGGACATGGCCTTGCGGCAGAGCGAGCGAACTTTCTCTGGAGAATCCTTGCCCTCAAGCGTGGTCAGGTCGGTCATCGACACCGCGAGGCGCAGCGCGAACTCCTTCGAGGCGCTCTTGATCGAGCGCTTGCCGAAGCTGTCGGCGCGCCGCGTCGCCATGATGGTGTCGACGGGCCGTCGCGGCGGCAGCAGGATGGGCGTGGAGATCGTCACCGTCAGCCCCCGCGCGCCGCGCGGAACAGTGCGGGCAGGCTTGCGCCGCCGCGAAGGACGAGGCGGCGGTCGGCGACATTGTCGATGCCGTAGACGAACAGCATCTCGCCGCGGTTGTCGAGGACATACACCGTCTCGAACGGCGCGCTGTCGGGCCCCTGGCCCATCGACGAGGTGATCACCGAGAACCCTCCAGGGCCCGTGGCGGCTGTGCCTGCCATCGCGGCCGAGCCGAAGAGCGTGGCCGCGCCGTGGATGCGGCCCGCCTCGACGATCGCGACGGCGGTGATCGCGAAGGCGCTCGTGGCAAGGATGGCGGCGGAGAGCTTCATGGGAGGGTCAGTTCGTGCGCGGGCGGACGATCTCGACCGCATCGGCGGCGAGGTTGCGGTAGCCGAGGCCGACAAGCTGCTTGGAACGCGGGTCCCACTGGACCGCGATCGTCTCCTGGGTCGACTCGTCGACGATGTAGAGCGCGTGCGTCTCGGTGCCGTTGATGCGGCCCTCGGCGGCGACATAGGTCCCGCGCGGGCGACCCACCTGCGCCGCGGCGGGCGCCGACAGCTCGACCGCGGCAAGCAGCGCAAGCGCCGCGACATTCAGCGCGGCCAGGAAGCCGTAGGTCCCGAAGCGGCGACGCATGGTCGGGCCGTCGCTCACAGGTCGGTGTTCGACCGCTTCGACGGCATCAGCGAGATCGCCACGATCGCGCCGAAGAGGACCGCCATGATGAGGTAGCCAACGACGGGGCTCGTCGACGGCACGAAGGTCGGCTCGGGCGGCGGCTCGACCTGCTGCGCCGAGGCGGCGGCGGCGAACACAAGCGAGGACAACGAGGCGGCGATGCGGGAGAAGCGCATGTCGGCAGCATAGCGCGTCGTCCGCGCCGCTGCGCCACGCGCGTCACGCGCGCGGCGCGTCGAGCGGCTCGAGACGGATCGCGCCGTCGTGGCGCATGGTGCGCGCGAGCGCGTGCTCGGCGTCGTGGTCGAGCGCGATCACCCAGCCCTCCTCGAGCGCACGCCCGAGAATCCGAAGCTTCGTGACCATCGACTCGTAGGCCATCATGTCGTAGCCCAGGCTCGCCGCAGGATGCGCGTGATGCAGCGTCGGGCAGGCGTCGCCCGTGAAGAGGACGGGCTCGCGAGGTCCGCGCACGAGCACGCTCTGATGACCCCAGGTATGGCCCGGCGAGGGAACGAGCACGATGCCCGCAAGCGGCTCGCACTCGCCGTCGTGCAGCTCGACGCGGCTTGCCACGGGCTCGAGATGCGTGCGCAGGTAGGTGCGCGTCATGGTGCTCTTGTTCGCAAGCGCGTCGAGCCACTCCTGGCGCTGCACATGGATGCGCGCGTTCGGGAAGACGGGCGCGAGCCCACCCGCGGCGGCTTCGCGCGTCAGGCCCGCCGCGTGGTCGAAGTGGAGGTGCGTGAGGACGACATGCGCGATCTCCTCGGCACGCACGCCGTGCTCGGCGAGGGCGTCGACCGCGGTGCGGCGCTCGAGCGCGTACATCGCGCGCTCCTTGTCGGTCCACTTGTCGCCGTAGCCAGCCTCGACGAGCACCAGCCCGTCGCGCGACTCGACGAGCAGCGAGCGCGTGGCGAGCGCGATGCGGTTGTCGGCGTCCGCGGGCGTCCAGCGCGCCCACATCGACTTCGGGATGAGCCCGAACATGCCGCCGCCGTCGAGGCGCAGCGAGCCCGTGCGGAGCGGCGTGATGCTGGTGGCGGCGTTCACGCACGGAGGATACGGCTTGCGCAGGCGGATCTTTCGGGGTTATCTGCGCGAACCTTGCCGCAAGAGGCTCGCAGCGCGCGCTCCACGCCGCATGCTCACGGGAAGGCCTACCCGTCCCCGCGTCGGCTCGATCGAAGGATCTCCATGAAGCACCCCGTCATGTCCACCGCTGCGCTCGTCCTGCCGATGCTGGCCTCGGCCGCGCTGCACGCGCAGGCGATTCCTCCTTATCCGCACATCGACCCCGCGGAGGTGAAGCTGGTCGACCTCGTCGCGACGCGGAAGGACATCGTGGCGGCGCAGGTGGATGTGGGCGCACTGCTCGGCCTGCGCGAGGGCGACCCGATGCCCGCCGATCTCGCGGGCGCCACGGGCGCGGGTCAACGCGTCTGGCGCCGAAGGCCCGGCTCGGACGGCGGCGCCTTCATCCACTTCCGCCATCCGAAGAACGCAGGCGCGATGAGCGATGTGTTCATTCGCGATGGCCGCGTGGCCGCGGTCGTGCGCGACGGGCTCGGAGGCGTCGACAGCGTGCGCACGCTCGACGACGGGCGCATGATCCGACAGGTGCTCGACGCGGCGGCCGCGGGCGAGTGCGGCGGCTGCTCGCCGACCAACGGAGAAGGCCCCGTGCATGGTGGAGGCGAGGGCGGAATCGCGGGCACCTGCAACGATGGCAATGTCTTCGATGTGTTCGTGCTGGTGCACTCGGGCGCGGTCGTCGAGATGGGCGGCCTGCAGGCGGCGCTCGACGAGGTGCTTCTTGCGATGGAGCTCTGCAACGAGTCGTATGCGAACACCGACATCGACCTGCATGCGCGGCTCGTCGGCATCCGCATCGTGAGCGACACGATCTTCCAGGGAGACAACTACTCGACCGACCTCGCGCGCCTGCGCAACCCGAGCGACGGCTTCTTCGATCTCGGCACCGACAGCCGCGCGGAGTGGGGCGCCGACATGATCAAGCTCATGCGCGTCGACGACCCCGTCGACGGCGTGGGCGGCGTCGTCGGCCTCGGCTACACGCTCGTGTCGTCGGCAAGCACGCCGTCGAACGCAGGCTTCAGCGTCGACTCGTGGACGGCTTCGATCTCGAACCTCACCTTCGTGCACGAGATCGGCCACAACATGGGCTGCTGCCACGCGCCTGGCGACGGTGGCGGCTGCAACGACACGAACGACGCGTACTACACCTATTCGGTCGGCAACAGGTTCACGGGCACGAGCGGCACGCAGTACCGCACGGTGATGGCGTACAACCCTGGCACGCGCATTCCGTACTTCAGCTCGCCGCTCGTGTCGTTCGACGGCACGCTGACGGGCTCGGCGACGCGCGACAACAGGCGTTCGATCAACAACACGCGCACGGTGTTCTGCGACTACGCGTGCAGCACGGTGCCCGACAACGACGAATGCAGCGCGGCGACGACGATCGCAAACGGCGGCACGCTGACGGTCACGAACGACCATGCGACCAACTACGGCACGCAGGGCCTGACCGTGGGCGGGAGCGACTACAACGATGTGTGGGCGAAGTTCACGGCTCCGTTCAACGGCCGTGCGCTGGTGCGGCTGTGCCCGACGAGCGCCACGACCGACACGACGCTCGCGGTGTTCGAGGGCAGCTGCTCGGGCGAGCCGATCGCCTTCGATGTGGGCACCTTCGGCTTCGAGTTCTGCAGCTCGCAGTACGCGTCGGCGATCGAGTTCCCCGTCGTCTTCGGTCAGGAGTACCTCGTGCGCTGCTCGTGCACGGGCAACACCGTCTTCACGGGGAACCTGCGCCTTGCGCTCACATCGAACGGGCAGTGCGGGCTCGGCACGGGCTCGTGCTTCACGACGCACGCGGCGGCGGGTTGCAACAACTTCACCTGCTGCGGCACCGTGTGCGGCGTCGACCCGTTCTGCTGCGACACGCAGTGGGACGCGACCTGCGTGGGCGAGGCGAACGACTGGTGCGCGCAGTGCGGCGACACGGCGAACGGCTGCTTCGCCGCGCATGCGGCCTCGGGCTGCGCCGACGCGGCGTGCTGCGCGCAGATCACCGCGCTCGACAGCACTTGCGGAAACTTCGAGTGGGATGCGGCGTGCGCGGAGCTTGCGATGCAGGCATGCGCAGGGTGCGGCTCGCCGAGCGCGGGAAGCTGCCGCGTGCCCCATGCGGGCACGGGCTGCTCCGACGGCGCGTGCTGCATCGAGGTCTGCACGGCCGACGCGTTCTGCTGCGAGGATTCCTGGGACACGCTGTGCGCGAACCAGGCGAACGCGCTGTGCCCGATTCCAGGCGACTTCAACGGCGATGGCCGGGTCAACGCCCAGGACCTCGCGACCCTGCTCAACGCCTGGGGCACGGCCGCATGCGACATCACGGGCGACGGCACGACGAATGCGCAGGACATCGCGGCGCTCCTGAACGCCTGGACGGGCTGAACGGCGCGGCGAAGCGCGTTCGGTGCGGGATGCTCAGGCGATCGCGCGGACGATCTCGAAGGCGATCAGCAGGATGATGATCCACTCGAGCAGCTCGCTGCGGTGCTGCGACTGGCGCGCCTCGAGGCGGCCGCTGATCGAGCCGAGCGTCTCGAGCTTGCGGGCGATGCTGCGTTCCCAGTCGTCGATGCGGAATCGCTGCGACGCCGCGCGCTGCACGCGCGCGAGGTGCTGGTCGCCGAAGAGCTTGAGCGCGTTGGTCACGCTGTCGAAGAGCGCGGCGCCCTCGAGCTCGAGCTCGGCGAGGCGGCGCAGGTTCGCGCGCAGGCGGAAGCGCGAGAAGAGCGAGCGGTCGCTGGCCATCGACCACACCTGGTCGAGGCCGCGGTCGAGCTCGCCGTCGAGATGCTTGAGCTCGACGAGCTGCACATTCGCGAACTCGAGCACGGCGAGCGTGGCCGCGGGCTCGGCGTCGACCACGAACGCCGCGGCCCAGTCGACGAGCACGAGGTCGTGCGGCGAGTACGAAAGCGGGTGGGCCACGGCCTCGGCGGCGCTTTCGCGCGAGAGTTCGCCGTCCTCGAGCCTGAGCAGCGCCGCGAGGGCGCCTGCGCCGAGCGCCTCGACCGAGACATCGCCGCACGACGCGGGGTCGACGGTGAAGACGACGAAGTCCTCGCCCGCCGTGCGGAGGTCGGCGCGCTGCACTGCGTCTCCGAGCGTCGCGAGGAGCGACTCGATGACCGCACGCGCCTCGGCGGCGAGCACGGCATTGTTCCAGAGCGCGGCGCCCAGCGGCTTCAGCGCCGCAAGCGCGCCGCCGAACGGCACGCGGAACGCGATCGAGATCGCGCCGAAGTCGTAGAGCGTGGCCTCGACCTCCGCCGCGGTGTTCCACGCGTCGATCGCGACGCGCGCGCGCTGCACCACGACGCGCAGCGGCTTCTGCGTGAAGTCGCAGTCGGCGGGCAGCCTGCGGCTCGAAGGCAGCGCCTCGCGCGCGCTTGCGGGAAACCGCTGCGCCGCGCGGGCGAGGTCGATCGCGTAGCCGACCTCGAAGGCGAGGAAGACGCGGCATTCGCCAGCGATGGTGCGTGATTCAGGCATGTCGCCGTCCTTTCCACTGTCCGCGGTTCACTGCACGCGGATGCGCACCGAGCGGACCTCGGCCGCGCTCACATCCTTCTCCCACGGCCGCTTGAGCTCGAACAGGATCACGGTCTCGCCACGGCGCTTGAGTTCGAAGGTGAACTCCTCGACGAGCGCGCCGCCGACGACGCCCGCGGGCGCCGCGTCACGGGTCTTCTGCGAGGCGAGCTTCACGATGGTGTCGTCGTAGCTCGAGGCCGTCCAGCCGAAGCCCGTGCCGGCGGAGAACGGAAGTTCGGCGACATAGGTCGAGCCGCGCGACGCCTCGACCTCGACCACGGCGTCGCGGTCGGGCACATGGCGGTAGACGAGCGGCTTCGCGCTGCATGCGGCGAGCGGCGCGGCAAGCAGCACGGCAGAGAGCATCTGGAGCGCGATCGGCCGCATCGGTGCCTCACGCGAGCAGCGCGTCGGGGTCCTCGAGCAGCTTCACCACGGTGTTCAGGAAGCGCGCGCCCTCGGCGCCGTCGACCACGCGGTGGTCGCACGAGAGCGAGAGCGGCAGCACGAGGCCCGCGTAGAACTTGCCGTCCTTCACGCAGACGCGCTCCTTCGCGCGGCCCGCGGCCAGGATCGCGACCTCGGGGTAGTTGATGACGGGCGTCGCGAACATGCCGCCGTAGCTGCCCACATTCGAGATCGTGAAGGTGCCGCCGAGCGACTCCTCGCGGGCGATCGTGCGGTCCTTGCACTTCGCGGCGAGCGTCTTCACGCTCTGCGCGAGCTGCACGGGCGCCATCGTGCCCGCATTCTTGATGACAGGCACCATCAGGCCCGCGTCGGTGTCGACCGCGCAGCCGAGGTTGACGGCGCTCTTCAGGATGATCTCGCCCTTCGCGTCGTCGACGACCGCGTTGAGCGACGGGTGCTTCTTCAGCGCGCGGCAAATGGCGGTCATGATGAACGGAAGCATCGAGAGCTTCTCGCCGACGACCTTCGAGTACTCCTTGCGCTTCGTCTCGAGCGCGGTGATGTCGGCCTCGTCGACCACGGTGAAGTGCACCGCGGTCTGCACGCTGCGCGACAGCGCCTCGGCGATCTTTCGGCGCACGCCGCGGAACGGCACGCGCTGCGCCACATCGTTCTGGTCGATGTACACGGAGCCCGGCGCGATCGTGGCGGCCTTCGGCGCGAAGCCGGCCGCAGGCGCGGCGGCGACGGCCGTGCCACCCTCGGCGAACGCCGCGACATCGCTCGCGGTCACGCGTCCGCCGCGGCCCGTGCCGGGCACCTGCTGGATGTCGACGCCGAACTTGCGCGCGAGCCCGCGCACGGCGGGCGTGGCGAGCGCCTTGCCCTCGCGCACGACCTCGATCGTCTCGGGTGCGCGGCGCGCGAAGCGGTCGCTCACGGTCAGCGTGCCCGCCATCGTTCCGACCACGGTGCCCTGGTCGCCCTCGGGCGCGCCCGCGGCGATCTGGCTCGCCATGCAGGCGTTGCCGTTCGACGAAGCCGCGGCGGCTGCAACGGCCACGGGCGCGGCTGCGGCCGCGGCCTTGCCCGCGCCGTAGCGCACGAGCACCGCGCCGACCTTGATGACTTCGCCTTCCTTGCCGCAGAGCTCGGTCACGGTGCCCGCCCACGGCGACGGCACCTCGACGAGCGCCTTGTCGGTCTGCATCTCGGCCAGGGTCTGCGACTCCTTCACGGTGTCGCCCGCCTTGACCTTCCAGCTGACGAGCTCCGCCTCGGCGAGGCCTTCGCCGAGGTCGGGAAGCAGGAAGTGGCTCTTGTCCGAGGGTTGCTTGACTCCGGCCATCGCGTGTCCTCTGCGTTCTGGCCTCGCGGTGCGGCGAGGCGCGTGGTTTTGTACCACAGCGGCGCGTGGCCCCGCGGTCGGTCAGGGTAGGCTGCGGGCATGCATGAAGCGCCGCTCTCGGACCTCGCTGGCGAGGAATCGATCGACTGGAGGCTGCCGTACGACGCGCGTCGGCCCGCCGTGTGCGGGTCGATGGCGGTCGCGACGAGCCAACCGCTCGCCGCGCAGGCGGGCCTCGAGATGCTGCGCCGCGGCGGAAACGCCGCCGATGCGGCCGTGGCGACCGCGGCCGCGATGACCGTGCTCGAACCGACGACGAACGGCATCGGCGGCGATGGCTTCGCGCTGTGCGTCTTCGGCGGCGAGGTTGTCGGACTCAACGCGTCGGGTCGTTCGCCGATGCGGCAGGCTCGCAGCGCCTTCGACGGGCAGGCCGCGATGTCGCTGCGTGGCTGGGGGCCCGTCACGGTGCCTGGCGCGGTGTCGGGTTGGGTCGCGCTTTGGAAGCGGTTCGGCCGACTGCCGTTCGCAGACCTCATGGAGCCTGCGATCCGCTTCGCGCGCGATGGATTTCTGGTCGCGCCGCGCACGGCGCAGCTGTGGGAGCGCGCGATGCCGTCGATGTCGCGCCACGCCGAGTGGAGGCGTGTGTTCGCGCCGAACGGCCGCGCGCCGCGCGCGGGCGAGCGCGTCGAGTTTCCCGACCACGCGCGCACGCTCGAGGCGATCGCACGCAGCGAGGGTGCGTCGTTCTACACGGGCGACATCGCGAAGGCGATCGCAGACGCCGCGCGCGCCGAAGGCGCGGTGCTCGACGAGCGCGATCTCGCGGCGCACGCGCCGCAGTGGGTGAAGCCGCTCGAGGCGCCGTTCGGCGCATCGCGCATGCTGCAGATTCCGCCGAACGGGCAGGGGATCGCCGCCGAGATCGCGCGCGGCATCCTCGAGCAGTCGAGGGTGAATCCACGCTACTCGGAGCTCTCGCCCGATTGCGCCGACGCGGTGCATCTTGCGGCCGAGGCGATGAAGCTCGCGTTTCGCACGGTGCACCGCGAGGTCGGCGACCCTGCGGCCATGCGCATGTCGCCCGAGGCGCTGCTCGACCCCGCGTTCCATGCGGAACTCGCGCGTGAGATCGACGCGACGCGCGCGAAGGACTTCGACCATGGCCCGCCGCGCACGGGCGGCACCATCCTGCTCTGCACCGCCGACCGTGAGGGAAACATGGTGTCGCTCATCCAGTCGAACTACACGGGCTGGGGCTCGGGCGTCGTGATTCCAGGCACCGGCATCGCGATGCAGAACCGCGGCGCGTGCTTCACGCTCGAGCGCGGGCATGTCAACGAGTACGCGGCGGGGAAGCTGCCGTACCACACGATCATTCCAGGCATGCTGCTGCGCCGCGACGCGAACGGCGCGGCGCGTGCGCATGTCGCGTTCGGCTGCATGGGCGGCTACATGCAGCCGCAGGGACAGCTGCAGATCGCGGGGCTGATCGAGGACCACCGCATGAACCCGCAGGCGGCGCTCGACGCGCCGCGCTGGCAGGTGAGCGAGGGGCTCGTCCTCGATGTCGAGCCTGGTTTCCCGCAGGCGACGCTCGACGAGCTCGCGAAGCGCGGGCACGCGGTGAAGGTCGCCAGCGAGAAGTCGATCACCTTCGGCCGCGCGCAGTGCATCCAGCGCGTCGAGCACGGCTACATCGCCGCCAGCGACTCGCGCGGCGATGCGCAGGCCGTGGTGGCGTGAGCCTGGCTATTCCTTCGAAGGAATGCGCGTGAACTCGGCGCGGAACATCGGCGCGGGCTGCGGCGTGAGCGCGTACGAACCGTCGTCGCCGCGCACGGCGCCCTTCAGTTCCCAGCCAAGCGGCGGACGCACGCGCACCTCGCCGCGGCCCTTCGCGAGGAGCTCGATGACGACGCGCTCGGGCGACCACGCAAGCCGCGACACCGTCACGCCGCCGCGCGCACGAAGGCCCGTGACCGAACCCGTCTTCCACGACGGCGGCAGCGCGGGCAGCACATCGAGCACATAGCGCGGCAGCTTTCCGCATGCGAACGCGTCCTTCTCGGCCACATGCGACTGGACGAGCGCCTCGGCGATGCCCGCCGTGCCGCCGAAGTTGCCGTCGATCTGGAACGGCGGATGGTCGTCGAACAGGTTCGGGAGCGTCGACTTCGACAGCAGCGCGCGCAGGTTGTCCTCGACCGCCTTGCCGTCGCCGAGGCGCGCGAAGAAGTTGATGAGCCACGCGCGGCTCCAGCCCGTGTGGCCGCCGCCGTTCGCAAGGCGGAAATCAAGCGTCTTTCTCGCGGCGGCGAGCAGCTCGGGCGTCGTGTCGCAGTTGAACTGCGCGCCAGGATGCAGGCCGAAGAGATGCGAGATGTGCCTGTGGCCAGGCTCGGCCTCGCCGAACGGGCGCGCCCACTCCATCAAGCGGCCGTCGGCGCCGACCGCGGGCCACGCGAGGTTCGCGCGCGCCGCGCGCACGCGCGCGACGAGCGCGTCGTCGTCCTTCGCAAGCACCTTCGCTGCGTCGAGCAGGTTCGTGAAGACATCCCACACGATCGACTGGTCCATCGCGTTGCCCATGCCGATGTTTGCGTGCTGCCCGTCGGCTGTGATGAAGGTGTTCTCGGGCGACGAGCTTGGCCCAGCGACAAGCTTGCCCGTCGCGGGATCCGTGCAGAGATAGTCGAGGTAGAACTCCGCGCACGCCGCGAGCGCGGGCCACGCGCGCTCGCGCAGGAACGCCTCGTCGCCCGAATGCGCGTAGTGCTCGAAGTAGTGGCGCGTGAGCCAGCCGCCGCCGTGCGGCCACATGCCCCACACGGTCAGGCCGATCGGCTCGGTGAACGCCCACGCGTCGCTCGTGTGGTGCACGACCGAGCCCTTCGCGCCGTACAGCTTCCGCGCGCTCGAGCGGCCGTTCTCGATCAGGCGGTCGGTGAAGTCGAACAGCGGCTCGTGGCACTCGGCGAGGTTCGTCGACTCGGCGTGCCAGTAGTTCATCTGGATGTTGATGTTCGTGTGGTAGTCGGCGTTCCACGGCGCGGCGAGGTGCTCGTTCCACAGTCCCTGCAGGTTCGCGGGCAGGTCGTTGGGCCGCGAGCTCGACGCGAGCAGGTAGCGCCCGAACTGGAAGTAGAGCGCGAGCAGCGACGGATCGTCGGCGCCGTTGCGGAACTCGGCGAGGCGCACATCGGTCGGCTTCGCGGCCTGCGCGGTCGCGCCGACATCGAGCGTGACGCGGCCCATGAGCTCCTGATGCGCGGCGATGTGGCGCGCGAGCAGCTCGTCGAACGGCCGCGCGAGCGCCTCCTGCGTGAGCCTGCGCGCGGTGTACTTCGGGTCGGCGATGCGCACGCCTGGATTGATGTACGCGATGAAGTCGGTCGCGCCCGCGATGGCCACGGTGTAGCCGCGCGTCTCGTGCGCGATGCTCGAGCGACCCTCGGACTTCCCGAGCGAAGCCTCGGGCGCACGCGCCGATTCGATCTTCCTCGGATCCGCCTCGTCGTACTGGATAGCCGCGCACCCCGCGAAGCGCACGCCGCGATGCTCGCCGTTCACCGCGGTGCCGAAGCGCGTGAAGAACTCGCGCTGCACGCGCTGCGTGGCGCCGTTCACGACGGCGGTCGCATCTTCGAACGCGACCTCGGAGCCGCCGTCGACGAGTTCGTCGCGACCTGTACCAAGCGCAGCGACGAGCGGCTTCTCGCCGAGCGCCTCCCAGCGCACCACGATCGCGTTGTCGGCCGCGCTCGCGAACATGCGGCAGCGGTAGCGCGAGCCGTCGGCCGTGAACTCGGTCGTCGCCACGCCCGTCGACAGGTCGAGCGAGCGGCGATGGTCGGTGATCTTCTCGAACGGCGTGCTCCAGCGCGTGCCCACCGTCATCAGGGGCTGGTACGAGCGCACCCAGTCGGGCGTCATGAACTCGTCCTGCATGATCTTCTGCGCGCCGAGCACATCGCCCTTGAACCAGAGCTCCCGTGCGCGCGCGAGCGACCCTTCGGCGGGCGTGCGGTTGCGGTCGATCGGCCTGCCCGCCCACACCGAGTCCTCGTTCACCTGGATCGTGCCGAACTGGTCGCCGAACACCATGCCGCCGAGCCTGCCGTTGCCGATCGGCAGCGCCTCGGTCCACTTCGCCGCGGGCTGGAGGTAGTGGAGCTCGAGCGACTGCGCGGCGTGCGCCAGGGCGGCCGTGGCCAGCGCCAGCGAGAGTGCGACGGGACGAAGCAGGGCGTGGACGAAGCGCGTGCGCATGAAGCCTCCGGTTTCGCCCGAGATGCTACGGCACGCGGAAGTCTCGGCCCGCCGCGCCCGTCCGCTACAGTGCGCGTCCACAGGAGAACCCCATGCGCCGCACGCAGCTCGCCTTCGCCGTCCTCGCTTCCGCTCCCGTCCTCGCCGCCTTCGCCGCGCCGCAGCAGTCGACCGAGGCACCAGGCGCGGGCACCAAGCTCGGCGCCACCTCGCAGCCGTTCATGAACGACGGCACGCCGATCAAGACGGGTTCGCCCGAGAAGCTCTTCAACGGCAAGGACACCGCGGGCTGGAAGGCCTTCGTGCCCGACCTCGCGAAGGACGGCAAGGACCAGCTCTCGGTGTGGAGCGTGAAGGAGGGCGTCCTCTGCTGCGCGGGCCGGCCGATCGGCTACATCCAGACCGAGGCGCAGTACGACAACTTCATCCTCGAGCTGAAGTGGCGCTTCGACCCCGCGAAGGGCGAGGGCAACTCGGGCGTGCTGCTGCGCACGATCGGCGACGACACCGTGTGGCCGAAGTCGATGGAGGCGCAGCTCCACTCGAAGAACGCGGGCGACTTCTGGAACATCGGCGAGTACAAGGCGACCACCGACGCCAAGCGCACCAACGGCCGCCACACCGTGAAGCTGCGCGAGACCAACGAGAAGCCGCTCGGCGAGTGGAACCAGTACCGCATCGTGGTGAACGAAGGCACGATCGAGCTCTGGGTGAACGGCCTCCTGCAGAATGTCGCGAAGGATGTCGAGGTGAACAAGGGCCGCATCGCGCTGCAGAGCGAGGGTGCGTACATCGAGTTCAAGGACATCGTGCTCACGCCGATCGTGAAGTGACCCGATGAGCGCACACGACGACGGCGCCGCGGGCGACGCGCGCGGCATCGGCACGCGCCTGGCGCACACCGCGCGGCGCCCCGCCGACCACCATGGCTTCGTGAACACGCCGATCCACCGCGGATCGACCGTGCTTTTTCCCACGCTCGACGCGCTCGAGGGCGCCATGCGCGGCGACACGCGCCGCGGCCCGTACATCTACGGACTCATCGGCAACCCGAACGCGCGCGAGCTCGAGTCGATGCTCGCGCAGCTCGACGGCGGCGCGGGCGCGGTCGTGGTGCAGAGCGGCCTCGCCGCGGTGTCGGTCGCGCTGCTCTCGATGCTCGGCGCGGGCGACCACCTGCTCATGACCGACTCGTGCTACGGCCCCACGCGCTGGCTCTGCACCGCGGTGCTGCCGCGCATGGGCATCGAGACGACCTTCTACGACCCGCGCATCGGCGCAGGCATCGACGCGCACTTCCGCCCGAACACGCGGCTCGTCTTCCTCGAGAGCCCTGGTTCGCTGACCTTCGAGGTGCAGGATGTGCCCGCGATCGCGCGCGCGGCGCGGGCGCGCGGCGTGTCGACCGCGATCGACAACACCTGGGCCACGCCGCTGCGCATGCGGCCCGTCGAGCACGGCGTCGACATCGTCGTGCACGCGCTGACCAAGTACCAGTCGGGCAACAGCGACATCCTGCTCGGCGCCGTGGTCGCGCGCGACGAGGAGCACTGGAAGCGCGTGAAGCAGGCCGCCGAATGGCACGGCCACTACGCGCACCCCGACGACTGCTCGACCTGCCTGCGCGGCATGCGTTCGCTCGAGGTGCGCCTGGCGCGCCACGAGGCGAGCGCGCTCGAGGTCGCGCGCTGGCTCGAGGCGCGGCCCGAGGTCGCGCGCGTGCTCCACCCCGCGCTGCCGTCGCACCCAGACCACGCGGTGTGGAAGCGCGACTTCTCGGGTTCGTCGGGCCTCTTCGGCTGCGTGCTGCGGCCGCATGCCGCGGGCCGCGAGCACACGCGCGCGTTCCTCGAGGGCCTGCGCTACTTCGGCATGGGCTTCTCGTGGGGTGGGTTCGAGAGCCTGGTCGTGGCGAGCGATGTGCGCGCCTCGCGCGCGGTGGTGCCGTGGACCGACGAGGGCGCGCTGCTGCGCTTCCAGATCGGCCTCGAGGACCCGCGCGACCTGACCGCGGACCTGGCGCAGGCGTTCGAGCGCGCCCGATAGCGCGGCGCGCAGGCCGCTCGGCACCCGCTGCTACACTTGGCGCCCGCCGCAATCGCGGCCACACGCGAGCACGCCATGCCGATCACCACTGCCTACGAAACCAAGATCGACCACATCTCGATCCTCGACGAGCACGGAAACTTCGACGAGAAGCTCGGCAAGGGCCTGATTCCCGACGCCGACCTCGTGAAGCTCTACGAGGCGATGGTCTCGTGCAGGCATCTCGACGGCGTGGCCTTCCGCCTGCAGCGCTCGGGCCGCATGGGCACCTACCCGCAGAACATGGGTCAGGAGGCGACCAGCCTTGGCGCGGCCTATGTGCTGCGCAAGGACGACTGGATGGTCACCTGCTACCGCGAGAACTGCGGCCTCTTCTGGCGCGGCGTGCCCAAGGAGTCGATCCTGCTGCACTGGATGGGCGACGAGCGCGGCAACGCGATGCCGAAGGACCACTTCGTGACGCCGATCTATGTGCCGCTCGGCACGCAGATGCTGCACGCCGCGGGCCTGACCATGGCCGCGCGCTACCAGGGCAAGGACCGCATCGCCTGCACCTTCTTCGGCGACGGCGCGTCGAGCGAGGGCGACTTCCACGAGGCGTGCAACTTCGCGTCGAACCTCGAGATCCCCGTGGTCTTCGTGTGCCAGAACAACTTCTGGGCGATCTCGACGCCCAGCAAGATCAACAGCGCCGCGCCGACCTTCGCGCAGCGCGGCCTTTCGTACGGCATGCCGTGCACGCAGGTCGACGGCAACGACCTGTTCGCCACCGTGTACGCGGTGAAGCAGGCCTCCGAGTACACGCGCGTGTCGGGCAAGCCGTCGTTCATCGAGATGGTGACCTACCGCCTCGGCGACCACACGACCGCCGACGACGCGACGCGCTACCGCGACAAGGCCGAGGTCGACGCGTGGAAGGCGCGCGATCCGATCATGCGCATCCGCAACTACATGACCGCGCGCAAGCTGTGGGACGACGCGAAGGAAGCGGCGCTCATGGAGCGCGTCGAGAAGGAGAACGCCGACGCGGTCGCGCGCGCCGAGGGCATCGCGGCGCCGAACCGCAGCGAGTTCTTCGATGCGATGTACGCCGAGCTCCCCGCGGATCTCGTGAGGCAGCGCGACACCATGCACACGCACTCGCTCGGCCAGGACCCCAGCCAGCTGCCGCCCGAAGCGCAGGAGCGCGCGGCGCAGATGGACGCCGAGGCGCAGGCAGCGCACGGGCACTGAGCGCGCAAGAGGGTGCTTCGCGCTCCCTTTCGTCCTAAGAAACGGCTCTGAAGAAGATCGATGGCCGATGTTCTCGGTCAATCTTTCCACTTCGAATGCGTTATAGACCCGCCGTTTGTCTTTAGGGAAGGGAAAGGTGGGTTTGTAGCGTTAAGCCGCGTTCAAACAACGACTTGTCGCTGTCGAAGCACCGCGATGAGTCGGAAAAGAGCGCATGTTCCGATGCGACACCTCGGTGGCCATCCGTTCCGGCCGCCTCGCAATGAGTCTGTTCGATCATTCGTAGGAATCACAAGGAGCAAAGATGTACTCGTCTAAGGAAAAGAGCGCGTCGCGCACGCGCGGTCTGTGTCTGACGACGGCGATCCTCGCCGCGGGTCTCACTTCGGGCGCCATGGCGGCGTCGAACCTGGCGCTCAATGTTGTCGATGCGACCGTTGGCGCCAATGGCAAGGTCGTGGTCAAGGTCGCGGTGAATGGCGATGCTGTGGACGCTGTCGGTGCCCAGTTCGTTCTGGAGTACGACACGACCAAGCTCTCGCTCGATGCAACCGCGAACGGCTTCTACACCTTCGATGGGTCGGCCCTCGACCTCGAGCTGTTCGAAGACAACAACACCACCACGGGTATCTATCGACTCGCTATCGGTGCCGATGGCACCGACGCCGGCGAAGTCGAGAACGAGAACGCCGAGGTTGATGACAACATCCTCACACTCACCTTCACCCCCGTCGTGGAATTCTGTGAATTGACGGGCCTCGTCGAGTTCGTGTCGAGCAATGGGTTCTCCTCGATGCTCTCGGACAACACTGGCGCGGTGGCGCTCGATGCCACGGGTGCGACGAATCTCCCCGAGGTTTCGTTCGATCAGACCTACCCGGTCTTCGTCGGCACTCCCGCAAACCAGTCGTACTGGGCCGACGCGGAGGGCGCAGCGACGACCTCGCACACCTATGTCTCGCCGACGGCGACTGATAATTGCGATGCGAACAACAATGGTGAGCCCACGGTGACCTACTCGCGCAGCGACAGCGCTGCGAACCTCACCGAGTGGCCGCGCGGTTCGGTGACCACGATCACCTGGAGCGTGACCGACGACTGCGGCAACACGAGCACCGTGTCGCGCACCGTCGACGTCTCGGCCGACTCGCTCGTGTATGTGACGGCCGCGCAGGGCGGTGCGTTCGCCTCCGCGAATGGCGACACCTTCACCCGCGGCATCTCGATCGCCGTCTCGAAGAATGCAGCTTCGGACAGCGACATCCAGACCGTGACCATGGATGACGCTGGCTCGGTCGAGACCTCGCGCGTCGAGGGTTCGGCGAACTTCCAGGTCCTCGGCTCGACCGACTGGGCCTCGGGCTGCGCCGAAGTGCGCGACCCGCTGCACACGCTGCGTCGCGAGTTCACCATCGAAGCGCTCGCCGGCTCGGGCACGCACGGTGGTCGCAGCTACAACAACCGCTTTGCGATCGACGGCAACGACTCGGCCTCCGAGTACCTCAAGGTCGGCAACGCCGACGGCAACACGGTGATCGACATCCTCGACTTCGGTAAGTTCGTCAGCCAGCGTGGCAGCTCGCTGTCGCCGAACACCACCGCGTCGTCGAGCGGCACCCACACCGACTTCAACGCCAGCGGCGTGGTCAACAACGGCGACCTCAGCTTCCTCGCCGTGAACTTCTTCTCGGTTGACGAAAGCTGCAGCAGCTACACCGGCGACGCTCCGCGCGCCCGCATCTCGGTGAAGGAACTCCGCCGCACGGGTCAGGGCGAACTCGTCGCCGCCGACATCAACGGCGACGGCTGGGTCGACACCACCGACATGGCGCTCATGCTCCAGGGCCAGACGGGTCAGCCCGTCCGTACGGGCAACTCGTCGTCGGGCAGCGTGGCCTGGTGATCGCCTGACCTCCTCGTGAGATCCGCGGCGAAAGCCGCTCTGAACAGACTCCGACGGCGCCCTCGAAAGGGGGCGCCGTCTTTATTTGCCCACGCTCGATCCGCGTCCGCACCCGCCCGAACGGTTGAAGCCGATCGCATGGCGCTGCTACCCTTCGCGCTTCCCGAACCCCGTCGCACACACGGAACCCCCATGGCAAACCTCACGCTCGTCCAGGCCATCAACCTCGCGCTCATCCAGGAGATGGAGAAGAACGAGAACATCGTGCTCCTCGGCGAGGACATCGGCGTGAACGGCGGCGTGTTCCGCGTCACCGAGGGCCTGCAGAAGCGCTTCGGCGCGAAGCGCGTGTTCGACACGCCGCTTGCCGAGAGCGGCATCATCGGCCTCTCGATCGGCCTCGCGATGGGCGGGCTGCACCCCGTGCCCGAGATCCAGTTCGAAGGGTTCCTCGGGCCCGCGTACGACCAGATCTGCTCGCACGCCGCGCGCATGCGCAGCCGCACGCGCGGCGCGTTCACCGTGCCGATGACGATCCGCATTCCCGTGGGCGGCGGCATCCACGCGCCCGAGCTCCACAGCGATTCGCCCGAGGCGATCTACGCGCACACGCCAGGCCTGAAGGTCGTGATGCCGAGCTCGCCCTACGACGCGAAGGGCCTGCTCGTGTCGGCGCTGCGCGACCCAGACCCCGTCCTCTTCTTCGAGCCGAAGCGCATCTACCGCGCGTTCCGCGAGGAAGTGCCCGAGGACGAGTACACGCTGCCGATCGGCAAGGCGCGCACGGTGTGCGAAGGCACCGACCTCACGATCGTGAGCTGGGGCGCGAGCGTGGTGCAGTGCATGCAGGCCATCGAGAAGTCGAGCCGCTCGATCGAGCTCATCGACCTCCGCACGATCTACCCGTTCGACATGGACGCGGTCGAGGCGAGCGTGCGCAAGACGGGCCGCTGCGTGGTGGTGCACGAGGCGCCGCTCACCTGCGGCTTCGGCAGCGAGATCGCAGCGCGCATCATGGAGAAGTGCTTCCTCGAGCTCGAGGCGCCCGTGCAGCGCGTCGCGGGCTTCGACACCACGATGCCGTACTACAAGCTCGAGCTCGACTACCTGCCCGACGCGCACCGCGTGTCGCGGGCGATCGAGGATTGCCTGGCGTACTGAGCCGCGCCGTCAGGGCGTCGTGGTCCAGCGCGAGAGCAGCGCCGCGAGATCTGCGCCGTTTACGACGCGGTTGTGGTCGAGGTCGGCGTACGAGATGCGCCCTGGAAGCACGGGGCCCCATGCCGAGAGCAGCGCGGCGAGGTCTGCGCCGTCGATGCGGGGGGAGCCGTCCGAGGCCGTTCCACCCGCGGGGTTGATGTCGAACGGCAGCGTGGGCACCGTATCGGTTGAAACGAAGAGCGTCGCAGCGGCGCAATCGATCACGCCCGAGCCGACAAACGGTTGCTGCTCGCGCGGAACCTCCATGCCGTGGGTCGTCATGGCGATGTGCGAGACCACGCTTGCTCCGATCGACGCCAAGGGGACCGCGGTGCTTGGCCACTCGGGTTGCGCGCCGCGCACCAGCGCAGCCAGACCCGACGCGAACGCGCTCGAGAAGCTCGATCCGCTCGCCGTCGAGTAGAGCGGCTGCGTGGGGTCGAGCGGCATGCGGCCGATGATTCCGATGACCACCTCGCCGTCGACGGGAACGGGCGCGGTGGCAGGGCCGATGTAGCGCGACTCGCCTGGCGCGCAGAAGTCGACCTCGCGGTTGAAGGTCGCGAACGCGGCGGAAAATCCGAAGTTCGGGCCGCTCACCGATACGCTGCCCGCCGAGGGGTAGCTTGCGGGATAGGTGCTTTGATTGACAGGGGAATTGCCTGCGCTCGCGACGATCGCGATGCCCTTGTCGCGCGCCGCGTCCACGACGCTTCCAAGGAGATTGGGTTCGTTTGGCACGACCGCCGAGATGTTGACCACATGGGCGCCTGCGTCGATCGCCGCGTTCACACCGCGTGCGATCAGCAGTGTGCTCGTGCGCCCATCGCTCTCGATGCATCGGATGTGCAGCTGCCGCGCCTCGGGCGCGACGAGCGCGATCAGGCTTCCCACGAACGATCCATGCCCGACACACTCGTCGATGGCGCCGTCGTTGTCGCTGTCGATGCCGTCGCCACCTGGATCGAGGGTGGGCGCACCCGTCGAGGGCAGTTCTCCCGACACGGCGTCGAACGAGTACGGCAGCGCCACGCGCGCAAGGTCGCCCACGGGCACCACGCCCGTGTCGAGCACCGCCACGATCACGCCACGGCCGCTCGCCGGCAGGCGATTGCCAGGAGGACCGCCTGGATACGAGTCGCCTGCGACGATGCCGATCTCCTGCGTGGCGTACTGGTTTCTGAAATCGAGATTCTGATGCGGCACCGCACGCGTCACCCAAAGGCTGCCCGTCTGCCCGCCGCCGATCCCGTACTCGTAGTTGAAGCCGGCCTCCTCGAAGCCTGCGGGCGGCGTGATGCCCGCGATGGCGGCGAGGATGTCCTTCGCGCTCGGCACATCGATGCCGCTTCCTGGCGCAGGCGCGACGCACAGCCGCGAGAGTCCGATCGCCTCGAGTCGCTCGTCGACGCTTGCCTCGTAGCCCGCGGCGGCAAGGCGCACGACCGCGTCGTCGGCGGCGCCCGCGGTGCCGCGGATGAGCAGGGTGCCGATGTCGATCGTCCCTTCGGGAATCTCGGCGCACACCGTCGCCGCAGCGCACAGCGCGACGGCGGTGGTGAGGAGACAGGTATCGAGTCGGTGGCGCATCGAGCGTGTTCTCCTGCCCGCCGTCGGATCGACCTGAGTGTGGTCGGCTCCAGCCCACGCGCAAGTGCGTGTGGCGGCATTCCTGGAATGTTGGCGGTGATCGTTGGTGGGCATGTGGTGACCGCGGTCGGGTTCAGGAGGGTTGCGATGCGGCACTCGCGCCGCCGATGACGCGGAAGGCACCCCAGACGGCAGGGTGCTCGCCCTCGGCGCGGAGTTCACGGACCAGGCGCGGGAGCGCGGCCGATGGCATGTCGTCGAGGTCGTAGAGGCGCTCCATGCATGCGGTGGTGGCGCGGTCGTCGACGGGCCAGAGGCTGGCGATGAGGCGGCGTGTGCCCGCGGCGGCGAAACCGCGCACGAGGCCGAACCACTCTTCTCCGTCGTGACGCGCCGTGGCGGCGGTCACGCAGCCGCTGAGCACGAGTTCGCGCGGCGCGCGCGGCAGCGCGTGTGCGTCGCGCGCGGTGAACCAGCCATCGGCAAGCCGCAGACCCGCGAGGTTCGGCGCGCCCGCAGGAAAGGCGCCGTGGCAAGCGACATGCGCCAGCGCCGCTTGGGAAAGCACCTCGGCGAAGGCGCTGCGCGTGGCGTGAGGGCCATCGAGATGCGCGAGCGGCATGCGCGCCGCAAGCCGCCGCGCGACGATGTGGCCTTCGGTGGCGATCGACGGCGCGTGCGCGTCGGCCACGGAGACGACCGCCGCCGTCGCCGCGTGTGCGCCTTGCGGCGCATCACCGAGCAGCGCGGCCACCTCGAGCGATGGCGCGACGAGGACTTCTGCGAATCCCTCGCCGAAGAGCGCGTTCGGTACGCGAGCGAACGACGCCGACGGCGCGAGCACCACCGTCGCGGTCCATCCGTCGGTCGCAAGGCGCATGGAAGGCGCAAGCATGCGCTCGAGCTGCTGCTCGGCCTCGCGCGCCGTGCGTCGCAGGCGCTCCGACGAAGGCGCGCCGCGCAACCTGCGCTCGACCTGGAAATGAAGCGCCGCGCATGCATCGGCGAGTTCGCGGAGGTCGTGCGGCAGCTGCACGGCGCGTGTCGAGCCATCGGGCATGCGCGTGAGAAGATGGACGCGCGCTTCATGCTCGAAGAACGCGACGAATGGCGCCTGAAGCGCGCCGCACGCGGCCGCCGTGGGCGCAGGGCGTGTGTCGCTGCGATCGAGTTCACGCTCGAATTCCGCGCGGCGAGCCGCGATGTCGGCGCGAAAGGCCTCGGCGACGGCGGCGGAGCTTGCGTGCGTGGCGTCGATGCGGTCGTGGATTTCGCGGGCGCGCGCCGCAGCCTCGCTGTCTGCAAGAGGAGCGCGCCCGATGTCGGGCCGCGCGATGGCATCGAGGATCGCCAGGCTCCGCGCGCGGTCGAGCGCGGAAAACGCCTCGGCGACCGCGGCGGGAGAGCCATCGGCGATGAGGGCGGCGGCGAGCTCGCGCGCCATGTCGCCTCGGCGGGTCAGGAACGCGCTGCGCGTGCGCGGCAGCGCGAGCGAGCCGTGCACGGCGGCCATGGCGGTGAGCGCGCTGCGAGCGTCGGCGACGGCGTCGGCGGAACGGCCCGCATGACGCGCGACAAGCGCCGATGCGCCGAGCGATTCGGCGCGCAGCGCCGTGATGTCGGTCCGATCGGCGAGCGCACGCGATTCGCGCGCGGCGGCGCATGCCTCGGCATCGCGCGGCGACACCGTGCACTGCGCGGCGAGCGCGAGCACGAGTTCCGCGGGCGAACCCGACGAACGCGCCGCGTCGACGGCGCGCTGCGCCGTCGCGCGCGCATCGGCATCGCACGACGCCGCGAGGCAGCGCGCCAGCGCCGAGAGGGCAAGTGCATGCGAGGCCATGTCGCCCAACGCCGCGAAGCGCTGCGCCGCGTCGCGCAGCACGACCGACGCCGTCGCGTGCGCGTCGGAAGCGAGGTCTGCAAGACCGATGACGAGCCGCGCCCGCGCGCTCTCGGCCGCAAGGTTGAGTCGGTCGGCGTCGGCGCATGCATCGGCCGCGCGCGCGCGCGCATCGGACACGAAGCCCGAGGACTCGAGCAGCATCGCCTCCTCGATGGCGTTGCGGCACGCCTCGGCATGCGCGCCGAGCGCCGCAAATCGCGCGCGCGCGTCGCGAAATCCACGCAGCGCGTGCTCGATGTCGCCCGCGCGCGCCGCGGTGTCGGCGAGGTTTCCCGCGACTACCGCGCAGGCGAAGCCCTCACCCTGCGCCGAGAGCGCTTCAAGCGCGTCGCTGAACGCACGGCGCGCGCCCGCGAGGTCGGCGGCCTGCACGCACGCCTCGCCGAGCACATTGAGCGCGCGGCCCCTGATCGCCACGACCGCATCGCCTTGCGCGAGCACGCGTCCGATCAGATCGATCGCGCGATGCGGCTGTCCGAGCGCCTTCGCGACATTCGCGAGGTTGAGTTCGGCGCGCGCAACGAGCGCGTGCTCGCCAAGCGCCGTGAACTCGCGCACGGCCTGCTCGCCCGCGCGCATCGCGCCCTTCAGATTGCCGAGCTTCGCGCGCGGATGCATGGCGGCGATCAGGATGCGCGCGGCCTCGGCGGGCGCGCGCGAACGGGCGAAACGCCTCGCGTCCGCGGCGCATCGGATCGCCTCGTGTGGCTTTCCGACATGTGGAAGCGCGTTGACCATCGAGCGCGACGCGTAGGCGAAGTTCGCGGCGTCGTCGGCGGAGCGCATGCGCGCAAGCAGGGCATCGCCGTCGGCGACCGCGCGTTCAGGGTTCGACTGCGCCAGTCGCTCGAACTCGGCGCATGCAGCGGCGCGCTGCGCGGCTGCGGCGGAGCTCATGGCAGTTCGAGCCCCGAGGCGACCAGCACTTCTTGCGGCGCGCGCACGACGAGGTCGACGCGGCGAGACGGCGGTTCACCCGCACGAAGCGTGGCGACGGCTGCGCCATCGGCCGAGATCGGACCCGACGCGATCACGGCGCCGCTCTCGGCGTCGAGCACGAGGAACTCGCCCGCCAGCGAGCCGCTGTCCGAGGTGATCTCGAGCTGGATGCGCAACGAGGTCGTTCCGTCGGCGGCGCGCGAGGCCGAGAGGTCGAGCCTGGCGTCGGCGTGCGCGAAGGTGACGAGCGCGCCGTCGTTCGGCCCGCGCAGCGCGGGTGCGGCGGAGAACCCGCCGAGGAATCCGTCGGCGGCGCCGTCGATCCTCGCGAGCACGGTCGCCGTCATGCGGTCGAACCACGAGGGTGGTGTCGGCAGAAGCGACGAGAGCGCCTTCGCGCGCGCGAAGAGCGATGCAGGAGGCGGGTCGGCGGCTTCGGTCCGCGCATCGACGATCGCGCGCCGCACATCGCGCAGCACTCCCGCAAGGCGCGCAGCCTGCGGATCGGAGGCCACCGCGCGCTGCACGGCCTCGGCCTCGGCTGCCGTCGCCGTTTCGAGCACGGCGCGCACGATCGCCTCGGGATCGCGTGGGTCGGAATCGGGCGGAGGGGGTTCGTCGGGGACAGGCGCCATGGGAGGTCAACGCGTGCGTTCGTGGGTACAGAGGCTGCTCGGGCGCATTTCGTACAGGTCAATCGCGCGATCGCGCGGGAAGCCCCAGCGTGGAGGGTTCGAAGCCAAGGCGCTCAAGCGACTCGAGAAGCCGTCGGAGGCAGCGGTTGCGTATCGGACCGACCGAGTTCGCGGTGATGTTGAAGCGCCGTCCGATCGCCTCGTAGGCGGTCTCTTGGCCGCCAAGGAAGAGCGCCTGCAGCAGTTCGCGGCATCGATCGTCGATCGAGGCGAGTGCACGCGTCACCAAGGTGCGGCGCTCGAACGCCTCGGCTTCGGAGTGTTCATCTGGGTCGATCGGGGCGGCGTCGTCGATGTCGCCTGTCGAGCGTGCCGCGCGTGCAACGCGTGCGACGCGCCAGGCCTCGCGTCGCGCGGATGTTGCGATCCACGCGGCCAGGCGCTCGCTCTCGCGAAGCGATGCGAGCGAACGCACCAGCGCCGCGAACACCGTCTGCGAGACATCCTCGGCATCGGTGCGGCTCAGGCCCGCGCGTCGCGCCGTCGAGAAGGCGAGGCCGCCATAGCGGTCAACGAGGGCGTTCCACGCGGCTTCCTCGCCACGCAGCGCGTGGTTGATGAGTTCTCGATCGGTGCGGTCGGGCACGATCACACGGTCAGGGTAACCAGTGGACGCGCACTTTCGCCGCTCGAATGCAGAAAGGCGCGTGCGCTGCCCCCGTGCGATCTGCTGCGCTTCCGTCATTCCGAGAAGCAGGGGCTTGAGGGTCGGCGTGCGCTCGGCACCCTGCGCGTCGTGGAACGCGAAGCCTGTCCAACAACCCTCCGCATGCAGTCGGCCCTTCGCTGGAGAGCGAGCGAGGGCCTTGTGCCACCCTGCGGAAAGCGGCTGGTGTCGCGCACGCGCGGCATGTTTGCCCTGCTTGCGGGCACGCATGGCGGCAGCGCGCGCGACGCGGCGCACTCGGTGCAGCGCGACCTCCGCAGCCTCGCGGGCATGCGGGCCGTGCCGTCGCTTGGCGTCGTGCACGATCTCGCGCGAGCGCTCGGCTGGTCGACCGCGACGGCCGCCGAGGTGATCGCTGCGGAGCGGGCTGTGCATGGCCCCGACTGGCGCGCCGCGGCCTGCGCTGCGAGCGAAGCAGACGATGTGGCGGGGCTTTCGTCGCTGGTCGCGGGGGGATGGGAGACGCGCGAGGCGCAGGAGGCGCAGGAGCCGCAGACGCCCAGCGACGAAAGGTGCGAGCGGCGCGCGCACGCGGCGCATTCGAATGGCTTTCGGTGCGGACTTCGGCGCGACGCGTTGGCATGCGAGGACGATGGCGGGCGGTCCGCCGTGTGGAATGCAGGGGCTTCGCGCGCCGCCGTACGACCGGACTTCACATCGTGCAGGACGCCGTCCCACAATGCCATGCTCGAGGCGCGGCTTGCCGCGGCGCGCGGCGAGATCGGTGCGGCGGCGGCGCTCCGTGCGCTCGGCGATCGCCTGATGCGCGCCGAGTGTCTCTCGGTCGATGCATGCGGCCAGCGGCCACTCGGGTCGCTCCGCACGCGCATCGACGACGAGATCGCCGCAGGCGTGCCGTGGAGCGTCGATGGTGTGCCGCTCTCGCCCGACGAGGCCTTGCACACGCTTGATGAAGCGTCGGCGGCGCTCGAATGCGCCAATCTGGGCGGGCCGTGCATGTTGCCGCACGAGCCGCGCCACGAGGCCGCGGTACGCGCGTTCTGGCGCATTTCCACTGTCGGATTGCGCATGTTCATCTCGGCGGCGGTCGCATCCGACGCGCGTGCGCGACGCCGAGCATCGCAGCTCGCGGCGCGCGCCTCGCTCGCGCTTGCCGATGTCGAGGAGCACGGTCGGGACGGGCTCCCCGCGCTTCCTCCCGAGCTTCGCGTCCTGCTGCGTTCGCGCCGCGCCCGGCTGCAGTTGCGCGAAGTCGCAGTGCGAGTGGCGCTCGACGGGCGAGATTCCGTGCACTTCGACGACGCCGATGCGCACGAGTTCCTCAGCGCGTGCGTGCGCTTCCCCAAGTGCCTGTCAGACCGCGATATGCGGGCGCTCGCATCGAAGGCATTCGTCTTGAGCCACGGTTCATCGTGGCGCACGATTGAGAGATTCACCGTCGAATGTCACTTGACTCGTCGCGAGTTGGCGTTCGACTGTCACACAGCTGCGGCTTCGGCGCCGTCATGCGCCGCTCTTGCTGCAAGATCGGAGGTTCCATGCTGACAGAAGATGCATCGGGCTTCGAGGCCGCCCGCGAAGCGCATGCGCGCGAGCGGCTCGAGGAGCTCCAGGCGCTGGCACGCACCTATCGCAACTGGTCGATGAAGGAGCTCGCGATGGCGCTCGGGCGGCAGCCCGGGCGGCTTGTTCCAGAGAGCGGCATGCCGAAGATCGACCTCGTGGTCGGTCTTGCACGCGCGCTCGACTGGCCCGTGGAGGCGGTCGTCGACCACCTCATGAAGCCCGCGAATGCGCGGCGCGCGGCCGATCTCACGGAAGAAATGGGCTTCGCCGAGCTCTACAACGCGAGCCTCGAGCGGCGCGCCGAGCGCGACTACTCCGAAGCCGTGCGGCTTGCGGTGCGCGCGGGCGTGGCGGCCGACAATCCCACGCGGCGCGCGGCGGCGCTCTACATCGAGTCGCTCGCACAGGAGGCGATGGGCTCGTATATCGAGGCCGTGCGCTGCCTGCGCGAGGCGCTGCGCATCGACGGCGTCGGCGTCGACTGGCGGCTGCTGTGCGACGCGCAGCTCGCGAACATGACCTTCATGCAGGGCCATGCGACGCACGCGATCGGCATGGCGTCGTCGGTGCTCGACTACTCGACGCACTATTCCGAGACTCCGACGGTGCTTCTTGCGCGGGCGCTCGCGCACTGGGCCCGTGGCCACGCGCTGCGCAGCACGGTGCCGATGACGGGCTTCGACGCGTGGCGGCCGCTCGCGGCGTCGGCGCGCGACGATTTCCGCGCCTCGGCGGCGATCGCCGAGCGGTTGGCCGAGTACCCGTCGATCTCGCCGTCGCGCAACCTCACCTTCGCGGCGTGCATCGATGTCGTCGCGCTCGAGCTCGACGCGGTGTGCGATGCGGGGGCTGCCGCCGACGCGGCGAACCGGCTCATCGAGGCGGTGCGCGCGGGCGGCGGCGTCGAGCCCTCGGTGGGTGAGCGCAAGGCGTGGGCCGCAGTCGCGCTGTCGTGCGTGGCGCGCAGGCACTGCGAGGACGAGGCGCAGCGTCGCGGCATGCTTGAGATCGCCTCCGCGGCGCTGCGGGCGCACGCGGTGGCGACGAGCAACTGGTACTTCGCGCACATGCACCTCGAGCTCGACAGCGAGCGGCGCAAGGGCCTCGCGGGCAACGGCTTCGCCATGCGTGCGCTCGACGCGGTCGAGGCCAAGATGGTCGCGGGCGTGATCGGCCAGCTGCCGAGCGCGCGGGCGCGCGCCGACGAGTACCTCGCGCTCTATGCGGCGAAGAACGGAGGTGTGGCATGAGGCGATCCATGTCCACGATCGTGCTCGCCGCATGCCTCGGTGCCGCCTCGGCGCTCTGCGCCGTGGACTTCGCGCGCGGTGAGGGCGGCGCACCTCCGCCACCGCGCGATGGCGCTGGCGGGGGGCTTCCTCGGCTGAACCTTGCGCGGGTCTTCTTCTCAAGCGTGTATCCGCAGTACCTCGACTGGCTCGACCAGAGCCCGGCGGCGATCGACAGCGCGGGAGCCTTCCAGATGTTCCTGATCCTGCGCGGCTACTCGCCCGAGCTGCAGTCGGCGTACATGCAGATCTACCTCGCGTACACAACACCCAACGAGACGGCGTAGCGGCCGCGACCAAGCGCCTTGCCTGCCCGCCGCGGCCGCCGCACCTCGCGGCGTCCGCGGCGGGTTGCGGGCATCGTCGCGGCGCGTGGCCTCCAGGTCGGCTTGCGCGTGCAGTCACACGCCCGTCGGCGTGCGGCGCACGGGCCTTGCCCAGACCTACTTCCGCGCAATCCGCGCACATGCGCGGTGCCGCGGACAGGTCACGAGGTGGTCGTTGTACATGCCGACCGCCTGCATGAACGCGTAGACGATCACGGGCCCGCAGAACACGAACCCGCGCTTCTTGAGCGTCTTGGCAAGCCGCACGCTCTCGGGGCTCTCGGCGCGGATGTCCTGCCGTCGCGCAAGGCGCGTGTCGACCGTGCGGTGTCCGACCGCCTCCCACAAGAGGTCGCGGAACGCGCCGTCGCCAGTCTCCATGACCTCGAGCCACAGGCGCGCGTTCTTCACCGCGCCCTCGATCTTCGCGCGCGAACGCACGATGCCCTCGTCCTTCAGCAGACGCGCCACATCACGCTCGCCGAACCGCGCCACCTTCTCGGGGTCGAATCCCGTGAACGCCTTCTCGAACGCCTCGCGCTTCTTCAGGATCGTGATCCACGAAAGCCCCGCCTGGAAGCCATCGAGCACGAGCTTCGCGTACAGCGCCCGGTCGTCGACGACAGGCACGCCCCACTCCGTGTCGTGGTACTCGACATACACGGGGTCGGTGCCGCACCACCAGCATCGCTCGGAAGGCTTCGTGCCCATGCGCGCGAGGATACGGACGCGGCGCGGCTCCTGCCTTCGTGGGATGAGCGGCGACGCATTGCGAAAAAGAAAGCGACCCCGCCTTCGCGGGGCCGCCTTTGGTTTCCGTCAGCGTGTTCGACGCCGCTCGCTCAGTGGCAGCCGCAGCCCGAGCCGCAGCCCGCGCCCGCGAGCTGCTTCTTCGCCGCGCCCGCCGCGATCTTCGACTTCGCGAAGGCGATGGCGGCCGCGCCCGTCGAGCCCGAGCCCGCCTGCTTCAGCACCTCGGCGGTCGTGGTCTCGATCTCGATGATCTTGTGGTCGATCTCGCCCTCGGTCATGCCGAGGTACAGGCCCGCGAGGCGGATCAGGCCGCCCGCGTTCGCCACGAAGTCGGGGGCGTAGCAGATGCCGCGCTTGGCGAGCAGCTCGCCGTCGGCCTGCGGGTCGCGCAGCTGGTTGTTCGCCGTGCCGCACACGATGCTGCACTTGAGGTGCTGGATCGTGCCCGCGTCGAGGATGCCGCCGAGCGCGCACGGCGCCAGGATGTCGACCTTCTCCTCGAAGAGGTTCTTGTCGTTGCCGAGCGCCACACAGCCGAGCTCCTCGACGGCGCGCTTCATGGTCGGCACATGCACATCGGTCACGAGCACCGCCGCGCCCTCGGCGCGCAGGAGCTTCGCGAGCTTGTAGCCCGTCGCGCCGCAGCCCTGGATGGCCACGGTCAGGTTCGAGAAGTCGACCTTGCGGCCCGTGTGGGCCAGGCACGCCTTCATCGAGTTGAAGCAGCCCTGCGCCGTGTACGGCGACGGGTCGCCGCCGTGGCTCACGGTGTTGCCGCCCATGACATGCTTCGTCTCGAGCGCCATCCAGTCGCAGAACTGCGGGCTCACGCCCACATCCTCGGCGGCGATGTACTTGCCCGCGAAGGTGTCGACGAAGCGGCCCATCGCGCGCGCCTCGGCCTCGGTCGGCTGCTGGCCCGCCTTCGGGATGATGATCACGCTCTTCGCGCCGCCCATCGCCAGACCCGACGCGGCCGCCTTGTAGGTCATGCCCTCCGAGAGGCGGAGCACGTCGTACAGCGCGTCCTCCTCGGTCGCGTACGCCCAGCGGCGCGTGCCGCCGAGCGCGTTGCCGAGCGCGGTCGAGTGGATCGCGATGATGGCCCTGAGGCCCGTCTTCGCGTCGTGGTGGAAGGCCACGCGCTCGTGGCCGTAGGACTGCATCTCTTCAAGCACATTCATCACGGCAGGCAACCTCTGGGTTCGATGCGGGAGAACGGACGGACGGGAAAGATAGCGGCCTGCCCCGAATCGTTGCGGGCGGGCTGCGCGTGCTCAGTGGGACTTCAGCGCGGTCATATCGCCCGCGTACACGGAGCCCGATCCGAACTGCGGGATCGCGGCCTGCTGCGAGGCGACGCTTCGGCCGGTGCCGAAGTACTTCTGGTCGGGGGTCTTCTCGGGCATCGCGTAGTTCGCGTTCGGAAGGAGATCCGAGGCCGCGAACGCCGCCGCCGCCGCGCGCTTCATCGACGCGTCGTTGTGCACATCGAGCGCGCGGAGCTCCGCCGCCTGCTCGCTGCGCGCCATCGCGCACAGGAACTCGACCACCGCGAGCTCGCGCTCGGCCGCCACGCCGTCGAGGCCCGCGCGCAGGTTCGCGTCGCAGCGCGACAGCGTGCAGGTGGCCGCGTGGATCCACAGCGCGCTCATCGAGAGCCGCGCCTGGATGGTCTGGTTCGAGATCAGGCCCTCCTGGTGGCGCTGGAACATGCGCTTCACGCAGTGGCTGTGCTCCTGGATCATGAGCATCATCCCGTCGGCCGCGCCGCGCAGCCGCGGATGCACCTTGGTGCACGCGGGCGCGCCGCGCCGCACGCCGAGGAAGAGCTCGGCGCCGACCTGCATCGCCGTGCCGAGGTGCGCGAACGGGTTCGCCTTCACCTTCAGCAGGTACTCGCCGAGCTGCTTCGAGCCGTACGCGAAGATGAACGAGTGCATGACCTCGTTCGCGCCCTCGACGATGATGTTGATGCGCGAGTCGCGCCACATGCGCTCGACATGGTTCTCCGTCATGTAGCTCTCGCCGCCCATGATCTGGAGCGCGTCGTTCACCGTGCGGTAGCCGAACTCGCTGCAGAAGACCTTGCACATCGCGGTCTCGAGCATGATGTCCTCGTCATGACGGTCGAGGAAGCCCGTCGTCATGTAGAGCATCGCGTCCATCGCGTAGACATACGCGGCCATGCGCGCGACCTTCTCCTGCACGAGGTCGAAGTCGCCGAGCGCGCGGTCGAACTGATGGCGCGACTTCGCCCACTTGGTGGCCTGCTCGAACGAGTAGCGTGCCGCGCCCAGCATGCCCGCCGACAGCGTGCAGCGTCCGTAGTTCAGGCAGGTCAGCGCGACATTCAGGCCCTTGCCCTCCTTGAAGAGCAGGTTCTCCCTGGGCACCTTCACATCCTTCAGGCGGATGCGCGCCTGCCAGGTGCCGCGGATGCCGCACTTCGAGCGGTTGCGGCTGAAGATGTCGACGCCCTCCATGTCGGGCGTGCAGATGAGCGCGGTGACCGCGTCCTTCGCCTTGCCCGTCTTCGGATCGGTGATCTTCTGCTTCGCCATCACCGTGAACAGGCCCGAGAGCGCGCCCGAGGTCGCCCACTTCTTCTCGCCGTTCAGGATGTAGAACTTGCCGCACGGCGAGAGCTCGCAGCGCGTCTCCTGGCCGCCTGCGTCGCAGCCGACATTCGGCTCCGAGAGGCAGAACGCGCTCAGCGTCGACTTCGCCATCAGCGGCAGGAAGCGCTTCTTCTGCTCGTCGTTGCCGAAGAGCATGACGGCCTTGCAGCCGATCGACTGGTGCGCCGACACGAGCACGGCGGTCGAGCCGCACGAGCGGCCGAGGCGCTCGAGCACGCGGTTGTAGCTCGTGATGCCGAGCCCGAGGCCGCCGTACTCCTTGGGGATGGTCATGCCGAGCACGCCGAGGTCGAACAGCTTCTGGATGACCCACTGCGGGATCTCCTGCTTCTGGTCGATCTCGATCGAGGGGTGCTCGCTCTTCAGGTATTCGTCGAGCGCGGCCAGCAGCTGGTCGCACTTCGCCGTCTCCTCGGCCGAGTTGACGGGGTAGGGGAACACGAGCTCCTCGCGGAAGTTCCCCCAGAAGACATTCTTGATCACGCCCATCGTCTTCGGATCGGGGCCGAGCATCTCCTGGGCCTGCTCGATCTGCTTGCGGTCCTTCTCCGAGACGTTCTTGAGGTCCTTGGCGAGGTTCGTGTCCGACATCGTTGGGTTCCTGCGGTTGCTTCCCACGGCGGCCGCCGTGCGGAAGGGTCGCATGATAGGTTGAAGGGGCGGGATGTTTCCCGCGGGGGCGCGCCGAATGGGCGCAGAAAGACTGCCTGCGAAGGGCGCGTGAATATGTCCGATCGGTCCGTGTTTCCCACCACCCATGCCACCTGGCTTGTCACGCTCGTCGGCGACGGCGCCGATGCGCGCGGTGCAGGTGCGTCAGAGGCGCGGCGACATGTGATGGAGCGCTATGCCGAGCCGCTCGCGGTGTTTGTGCGTGGGTCGAGCCTGGCGCGGCTCGGCGACGCCGACGACCTCGTCAATGGCTTCTTCGCGGCAAGGCTCTCGGACGCGGCGTTTCTTGCCGCATGGTCGAGGAGCGGCATGCGCCTGCGCCGCTGGCTGATGAACGGCCTGCTCTTCTACGGGCAGGGCGTCGCGCGCGACCGTGCGCGCGAGGCGCAGCGTGGTTCGTTCGCCGAGCCCGCTGCGCTCGAACAACGGCTCGACGGCGGCGCCTCGGCCGAGGCCGACTTCGAGCGCGCCTGGGCGCTCGCGATCGTGCGCGAGGCGACCGCGCGCGCCGAGGACGCGCTGCGCACCGAGGGCCGCTCGGACGACTTCGAGATCTTCCGCCGCCACGCAATCGACGGGCGGCCGTACGGCCAGTTCGCGCGCGACTTCGGCCGCACCGAGCAGCAATGCGCGGGCGCGACGCGGCTCGTGGCGCAGCGCGTGCGCGCCGCGCTCGCCGAACTCCTGCGCGAGGAAGGCGTGCCCGACGCGGAGCTCGACGCCGAGCTCGCGCGCGTTCGGTCCGTGCTCGGCTAGCGCGTTGCGTGCGGCGGTTACGCGCCCCACGCCGCGAGCAGCGCGGCGAGGTCCTGCGCGCCGACAAGCCCGTCGCCGTCGAGATCGGCGGCACAGCCCATGCACGGGCCCCACTGCGCGAGCAGCATGCCGAGGTCCGAGGCGTCCACGCGTCCGTCGCCGTCGATGTCTTCCGCGATGCCCGTCGGCGTCAGGCGCACGCAGCCCGCAAGGCCGAGCGCGTTGTTCGTCGCGCTCATCGCGATCTGGCGCCTGTTGTTGATCGAGAGCGCCGTCAGCGTGAAGGGAGCCCACGAGCCCGTCGGCGCATCGATGAGCAATTCGATCGGGAAGGTTCCTTCGCCAACGATGCGCAGATACGGCGAGAGCTGCACCGTCATCACGATGTCGCCTCGGTCGTTGATGTCCTGCGCACCGTTGTACGGCCCGCACACGCTGAGCACCTGCCAGCCCGCGTCGCCGTCGTGCACCGCGGCCTCGCGGTCGCAGGAGGTCGAGGTCGCGCGGATCACAAGCCCCGCGACCTGCTCGTGTTCGTTCACCGCCGTCGCGGTCGAGGCGAGGTAGCCCAGCCCGGGCGTGCCGAGGTCCTCCATCACCATGGTGTCGAGGTCGAGCTTTCGGCAGGTGAACGACCGATCCACCACGACGCGACCTTCGTTGACATCCTGCGGGTCGAAGAGCCCCGCCACGCCGAGGTTGACGGGCGGCGCTCCCACGCGGAAGAGCGTCGCGGTGCGGTAGGTTCCGTTCGAGGAGTAGCCCACGATGTCGCCGAGGTTGTTGAGCGCCGCCGCGTGGCTGATCGAGTTGCCCGAGAGCGCGCCGAGCTCATGCACCGTGTAGCCGCCCTTGGCGTTCGGCACCCACGCCACCGCGCGACCGTTGAACTCTGGCGACGAGGACGCGCTTGCGACACCCACGATCACACCCTGGTCGTTGATGTCGCTCGCCCACGAGCTCGCGGCGCCCGCTGGCAGCGGCAGCAGCACCGCCGCCGACCCTGGCTGCGAGACCCAGCCGCGCATGGGCGAGAGGTTGCTTCCCATTCCGCCTCGGAAGCAATGGGAATCACACACCAATCTGCCGCCCGCGCCGCACCAATGCCGCGCCTGTGGATTCCCCGAGAACCCGCCATGATGCCCGCGATGGACCCCGACTCAGCCGCCCGCATCCTCGACCTCGCGGAACCCCGCGGTTCTCGGAGCACTGCAGTTTCGGCTTTTCTCCTAATCACCGCCGTCGCCGTGCATGCAACCGCTTGGTTTGGATCCCCGCCACCGACGAGGTTCACGGCACCGTTTCCCGTGGCCAACGCGAGAGAAAGAATGGAGTCGCAAGCGATGAATCGTTGGATTGCTTTGACCGTTGGCGGCACACTGGCACTTGGCGCAGCCGCACAGGCTCAGGAAGCGGCGCAATGGCGTGTGCAAGATGGGGGAAATGGGCACTGGTATCGCGTTGAGCTTCGGCAGCTCGACTGGGTCAGTGCGCGCGACAGCGCGATTGCCAAGGGCGGCCATCTCGCAACCATCACGACGGAAGAGGAGGGCGACTGGGTGTGGGCCTTCGTGCATCCCCAGTCTGGAACGGCATGGCTCGGCGCTCGAGCGGCAACGAATGCATGCACGGAGCCGTCGAGCTATGCGTGGGTCACGGGAGAGACCAGCACCTACTCCAACTGGGCGCCCGGAGAACCCAACGGGGGATTCGGCTCGCAGGATTGTGCGTTGCAGTTTGCCGTGGATCCAGTCCAAACAAACCTCTGGAACGACACGCCGAGCCAATGGGTTCGAGCCAGCGTCATCGAATGGTCCGCCGACTGCAACTCCGACGGCATCGTCGACTTCGGTCAGATCCGAAACGGCGACCTCGAAGACTCGAACGCGAACAACATCCCCGACTGCTGCGAGCAGGGCACTTCATGCTTCTGCCCTGGCGACACGAACGATGACGGCACCGTCGACGGCATCGACCTCGCGACGGTCCTCACCCGATGGGGCCAGTCGGGGTCGAAGTTCCCCGACGCCGACTGCAACAACGACGGCGCGATCGACGGCAGCGACCTGGCGGTCGTGCTCGGTTCGTGGGGTTCGTGCCCAGCGAACGCTGGATGAAAAAAGGCGATTTTCACGGGTCGCCGTCGAACTCGAAGTAGCGTGCGCCCGCTCGGGTGCACGCGCCGCGAGCCGCCGCAAGGCGGCTTCGCACTTTTTGGTCACATCATTCCGCCATCTCGAGGGAGAAGACATGCTCGGCGTCCCGACCGCCGTCTACATCGACGGTTTCAACTTCTACTACGGCGCAGCGCGCCCGCATGGCATCCGCTGGGTCGACCTGCGGCGCATGGCGCAGCACATCCTTGGTCGCAGGCACGCGGTTGCACAGGTCTTCCTGTACACGGCGCCACTGCATGACCGCGGCGGAGCCGACGGTCGAATCGCCGAACGGCATGAGCTCTACCTGAGGGCGCAGCGCGTGGCGGGAGGCGTGGAGGTGGTGCTCGGCCGTCATGTCACGGGATCGCGGCGGCTCCCGATTCTTCGTCCCGATGGGACGACAGGCGATCTCGTCACCGTCCTTCAGACCGTCGAGAAGGGCACCGATGTCAACCTGGCCGTGGACCTCGTGCACCACGCCTTGACGCGACGGTTCGAAGCTGCGGTGGTCGTGTCGAACGACAGCGATCTCTGCAGCGCCGTTCGGATCGCGCGGACGGTGGGCGGGATCCCCGTCGGCATCATCAACCCGCACATTCGTCGGCAATCGCACCATCTCGCGACGGAAGCGTCGTTTCTCAAGACGGTGCGACGCTCGGACCTCGCCAGCAGCCAGCTCCCGAACTTCCTGCGCGACAGCCTCGGCATCATCGAGAGGCCCATCGAGTGGTAGCGGCGCTTCCCCGGTGGCCACCTCCGCTCAAACCCCGCGCCATCCCCGCGAAAGGTCGCGAAAGCGAAGCGAGTCGCGGCCGCTCAAACCCCGCGCCATCCCCGCGAAAGGTCGCGAAAGCGAAGCGAGTCGCGACCGCTCAAACCCCGCGCCATCCCCGCGAAAGGTCGCGAAAGCGAAGCGAGTCGCGACCGCTCAAAAGAAGCGAGGCCACCTTTCGGCGGCCTGCTGCCTGCGCTGTTCGCTGCAGGGGGGGGGACTTGATGAAGCCGCACGATGTGTTGCGCGCAGCAGCCCGAGTCTAGCAATGACCGTGGGCACGATCCAAGAAATCCCCAAACTTCCCGCGCGTTTCCACCCGTCACTTCTTCAGGAACGCATCGAGCTTCGCGCGTGCCTCGGGCGTGTGGCGCAGCGCGACGAGGTGGTCGCGCTCGCGTGCGACGGCTGCGCTCCAGCCGTGCGCGATGCCCACGCGCACGGCGTCGATGCACGCGGCGCCGTGCTTCGTCGCGCCCGCCGACTTCGCGAGCTCATCGCAGATCGGCGCGATTGCTGGAGCGCTTGTCGGCGAGATCGCGCGGCGCGGTGCGTGCATCGCGACGAAGCACCCTGTCGACACATCCTGCGACTTCACCCAGCGAATCGCCGCAGCGACCGCACCATCGGCGCCGCTACCCGCCTCGGCGCGCACATCGAACAGGCATTGCGGCGCCTCGCCGCACGGCCAGGTCTGGCCCGTCGCCGTCCGCTCGATCGCAAGCGCGGGCAGGATGCGCGCAGGCAGCATCTGCGTGCCGCCCCAGCCAGGGCAGATGCACAGGCCCGCCTCAGGCAATCCGACCTGCCACGGCTTCCCGCCCTCGGCGGGCAACGCCGCGACCAGCGCATCGCAGTGCATCGCGATCTCGAGCCCGCCGCCCAGCGCCGCACCATGAATCGCCGCCGCGCTCGGGCAGCCGAGCGCAGGAATCATTGCGAACGCCTCCGCACCCGCACGCAGATACGCATGCAGCCCCGCATCATCGAGCGCATCGATCTCGGCAAGGTCCGCACCCGCCACGAACACGCGCGCCGACGCGCTCGCGAGCACGAATCCCTTCGGCTTCTCCGCGGCGATCGCGGCCATCGTGGCCTTGATCTCGCCGATCAGCCATGCGTCGAGCACCACCACGCCACCGCGCGGCTTCTCGGGGTTCGGCTGCAGGAAGAGGACATGGACGCCGTCGCGGATCTCGTAGGGGAGCATGGCCCCAAGATACCGTGCTACCTTTCCGCGCATGCTCGTGAAGACGACCACCGCGAACGGCATCGCCACGATCGAACTCGCGCGCCCCGACGCGCGCAACGCGCTCTCGCGCGAGCTCATCGCCGAGCTCGGCGCGGCGGTCGACGCGGTGTCGCACGATGCCACGGTGCGCGTCCTCGTCCTCGGCGGCGAGGGCAAGTCGTTCTGCGCAGGCATGGACCTGAAGGCGGTCGCCGACGACCCCGTGGCGATGGGCGACATGCTGCGCGCGCTCTCGCGCACCTCGCGCGCCATACGCCGTCTTTCCATTCCCACCGTCGCGCGCGTGCAGGGTGCCGCGATCGGCGGCGGCTGCGGCCTGATGGTCGTGTGCGACTTCGCCTTCACGCACGCCGAGGCGAAGCTCGGCTACCCCGAGGTCGACCTCGGCATCTGCCCCGCGGTCGTGGCGCCGTGGCTCATGAAGAAGATCGGCGCGGGCGCCGCGCGCGCGATGCTGCTCGCGGGCGGCACCATGTCGGGCGACGAAGGCTTCCGCCGCGGGCTCGCCACGCATCTCGTCGCCGAGTCCGAGCTCGCGGGCGCCGCGCAGGCCTTCGCCGAGCGCCTGGCGAAGGGCGGTCCGAACGCCATCGCCGCCACCAAGCGCTGGCTCAACGAGCTCGATGGTTCGCTCGACGATGCGGTCGCCGACGAAGCCGCCGAGATCAGCGCGCGCATCATCGCGGGCGACGAGGCGCAGTCGCGCCTGCGCGCCGCGTGGAGCCGCTGACACGCGTCACGAGCGGTCGGGGCGTTCGTAGAGCTCGCTGCCGCACTCGGGGCAGCGCCCCATCAGGATCGACTGCTTCGCGTCGTAGTCGCAGTTCGGGCAGTGGCAGCGGTCGATGCGGCTCTGGCGCACCGCGTTGCGCGTGCGGCGCGAGAGCGTCACCACCAGCTTGATCGGAACAAGGACCATCGCCGCCGCGAGCGAGAGCAGCATCCACCAGATGCCCGCCGAGAAGATCCATGCGGCGACATGCGTCTGCGACACCGCGGCCGCGCTCGAAAGCCCGCTGCGCTCGACGAGCCGGCTCGCCGCGAGCTTGACCTGACCGAGCTCCTGCGGCGGGCAACCCGCGACGAGCCGCACATCAAGCTCCGTCGGCTCGAAGGTGTGCGCGGTGGTCAGCGGCCATCCACGCCACTCGCTGCGCTCGACGAGCGTGACCTCCGCCATCGGCATGAACACCGCCCACGGCCCGTTGAGGTCGTCGGCATCGACCCGCTGCGCCTTCACTTCGCCGCTCTCGCTCATGCGGAACACGCGGATAAACATCAGGTCCTGCCGCTCGCGCACGACCACGCGCTCCTGCATCTCCCACACCACGAACGGGCTCGCGATGAAGGCCAGCACGAACGCCACCGAGCGCGCGCGGTCGAACCCGTCTCGGCGCACCGCGCGTGAGGTGCGGTCGATCTCGCGGAAGAACGACAGCACGCGCCGCATCAACGCCCCTTCGCGCGCGTCGACCAGAACGCGCGCAGCATGGTGGCGAACTCCTCGCCGTCGACGAGCGCGTTGCTCGCCGCCAGCGTGCGCCGCATCGCGTCCGCGTCGCGCGCGGCCGCAGGGCCGAGCTCGCCTGCGTCGCGCTCCTCGATCGCGCGCATCCAGCGCTTCGTGGCGCGCATCGCCTGCGGCCCCTTTGCGAGAAGCCGCGTCACGAGCGCCGCGACTTCGGCATCGAGCGCCTCCGCGCCCTCGACGCAATGCGTCGCGAGCCCCATGGCAAGCGCCCGCCGCCCGTCGACGGGTTCCGACAGCATCATGAGCTCGCGCGCCCGCGGCCCCATGCGCGAGAAGAGCGTCGTCGCGCTGACCGCAGGCGAGATCCCGATGCGGTGCACGGGGTAGCCGACGAGCGCGTCGGCCGCGACGACCACGAAATCGCACGAGGTGAGCAGCGCGCAGCCGCCCGCGAGCGCGGCGCCTTGCACGCGCGCAACAACGGGCATGTCGAGCCCGCGCAACGCGCCCACGCACGCGGCGAGCCCATCGAGCAGCTCGCGCGTGCGCGCAGGTTCGTCGGCGCACAGCGAAAGGTCGAACCCCGCGCAGAACACCGAGCCTTCGCCCGACAGGACGACCGCATCGGGGTCCGCATGGCGCACCTGCGCGAGCAGTTCATGCAGTCGCCGAAGCGCCGCGGCATCGAGCGCGTTGCGTCGCGCCGCATCGCGCAGCACGACTCGCGCGCTGCGGCCTTCGAACGCCAGGGTCGGGAGCCGCGGGTCCTCCATCGGAGGGGATTGTGACGCGCGTCACGAAGGTTGGGCGACCGCCCCGAAGAGCAGACTCGCGCATTTTCATGGAGATTCGCGACTCGCGGGCAGAACACCTCGCGAACAGATGCGTATCGATAGACGCCTGCACGCGTGGGCGCCCTTGGCGCCGCGCACGGACCTGCGGCTCAACCGGGCACCGACCGCCGAACGGGCGACCGATCGAAAGTTCGAGGCTGAGAGAGCAGAGGTCCGGCAGGCAAGGCAATCCGCCGTCGGGAACCAGCCCGACGGCCTCCGCGCGAGGAAAGAGCAGGGAGCATGGCACGCGAGGGCCTGCCCCCGAACCACGCGCGATCGCGGACCACCACCGGGGGGTCCGATGGATTCAGGAACAGCCGCCTTCGGGCTGGCACCTCGCGACGACCGTGACGGCGTCCCACCGATCGACGCCGTTACGGGAGGAGTTCCCGCGCCTGTCTCCTCGGCGCGTCCGTCGGACCCCTCTTCCCCGACCACCCGTGCGCGGTCGGATCACCCTGCGGCAAGCATGCGTCGCAGGCTCCGACCGCGCCTTGACAGTCCTTCACGCGTCCGACCATCAGAAGACGCGTTTCACGAGCCACCATCAGCCCGACCAGCCGACGGTTTGTAGCCGCCGGCTGGTTTTGCGAGTGCGCATCACGAGTGTGCAGCACGAGGTCACACGCGACATCGCGGCGCACACTGCGCACGGCGTCGCGAACCCTGCTGTCTGCTTCCGAGCGGACTTCGTCGCTCGATTCGTCGCTCGCCCCGCCGCTCACTTCGTCGCGAACCGCGTCCACGCCAGCCTGTCGAAGGTGAACAGCTGACCCGCGCGATGCGGCACGCCGCGCTCGAAGATCGGGAGTGCCTTCACGGGGCCAAGCGAGATGATCTCGTGGAACTGGCGTCGGAAGTTGCCGCGGTCGAGCGGCGCGCCGAGCAGGCGCTCGTAGAGCTCGCGCAGCGCCGACAGCGGGAACGGATCGGGCAGCAGACCGACGAAGATCGGCGGCTCGATGTCCTGCGGCGTCGAAGCCGCGGCATTTCGGCCGAGCGCCTGCTCGAACGGGCTGCGCGCGTCGAAGCCGTCGGTCTTGCGGAAGAGGACATGACGCGGCAGCAAGCGACGCGTGACCGCGTCGGCCAGCGTCGCATCGAGAAACGCCTCGAACGCGCACGAAAGCACGCTACGCGTGTCCGCGTCGAGTTCGGGCAGCGCCGACAGCGGAATGAACACTTCGTCGGCCACGATGCCATCACTTGACGAACCACCCGCGACCACGGGTCGCGCGGTCGCCCACGACACGACGATGAGCGAGCTCTCCGACCCCGTGCCTGGCTGCGCCGCACACGCGCGCACGCCTGCATGCGCGATGCGCACGATCTCTCGCGCCGCCACCGCGCGCGCCGCCGAAGCCTGCGCCGCGGCATGCAGCGCGGCATCGCCGCCAGCCGCATCGGGCGTGCACGCGGGCACCGAGCGGCGACCTGCCGCGACGGGCAGGCCGACGCACAGTTCCTCGCGCACGAGCCTGAACACCACGGTCGCTGCGGCGACATCCATCGTTCGCGAACGCGATGATGCACCCGCGATGGTCTCCATCGACCGCTCGCGCGCACCCGCCGCCGTGACCACCGAGTCGTCCTGCATGAGGTCCGATCATACGGTCAACGCGGCGCCTTGCGGTATCCTTGACGCATGTCCCCGCGCGCGACCTCCCAGCGCATCTACCTCGTCCGTCACGGCGAGACGGAATGGAGCCAGAGCGGCCGCCACACCTCGCGGACCGACCTCCCTCTGACCGCCGAGGGCGAGCGGCGGATCGAGTCGATTGCGGCAACTCTTGCCGCACACCCGTTTTCGCTCGTGCTTTCAAGTCCCTTGCGGCGGGCGGTGCGCACCTGCGAACTCGCGGGGCTGCGCGGGCGGGCCGAGCTCGACGCCGACCTCGTCGAATGGAACTACGGCGACTACGAGGGCCTGACCACCGCCGAGATCCGCGAGCAGCGCCCCGCCTGGAACCTCTTCCACGACGGCGCCCCCGGCGGCGAGTCGGCCGAGGAGGTCGGCGCGCGGGTCGCACGGGCCATCGGGCGCATCGTCGACGCCGAGGGCGATGTCGCGGTGTTCGCCCATGGGCATGTCCTGCGGGTGCTTGGCGCGCTCTGGGTCGGCCACGCGCCCGAGGATGCCGAGCGGCTCGCCCTCGATACGGGGTCGGTTTCGATCCTCGGGTACGAGCGCGAGGCGCGTGTGATTCGTTTGTGGAACGGCAGGGTGTAGGCGGGGGCGGGCCGCGCCCGACGCCGAACCGCGCGCCCGCGCGGGTATTTTCGGGCGTCCCTCCGCGGGTTTCGGCGGTGATTTCGCAAAGGCGGACGACTTTCGGTCCATTGTCCTCCCAGGGCCCCGCGGCAAGGCAACAATGGGTTCCTCCGACAACCTGACGCAAGGAAAAGAGCCATGCTCCTCCGTGACTACACGATCCTCCACGCCCGTACCAAGGTCCGCGGCATCTTCTGCCTCGAGACCGATTGGTCGGAGGTCCGCGCCACGCCGAGCGTCGAGCCCATGCTCGAGCTGCTGCGGCGCTGTCCGCTGAAGATCCCGTTCATCCACCGCAATGTGGTGACGATGGATGCGCTCGGCTACTACCTCTCGAAGTGGACGCAGAAGCGCCACGCCGACCATCCGATCCTCTACATGGCCTTCCACGGCATCGAGGGCGAGGTGCAGTTCGGCGACCTGCGCGGCAAGCCCACGCGCGTGTCGCTCGACGAGCTCGAGGAATCGCTCGCGGGCAAGTGCCAGGGCCGCGTGATCCACTTCGGGTGCTGCCAGACGATCGGCGTGAGCCAGCGCCGCCTGCAGCGCTTCATCGACGCGACGGGGGCGCTCGCGGTGAGCGGCTACGGCAAGGACATCGACTGGGTGCGCTCGGCGGTGCTCGACCTCGCGCTGTTCGCGGGCATCCAGCAGAACACGATGACGGTCTCGGGCCTGCGCGCGGTGCGCCGCCGCATGCTCATCCGCCACGGCCGCGAGGCGCGGTCGCTTGCGTGGCGCATGGCGATCCGCGGCGGGTGATGGCCTGCAGCAGCAACAACAGCAGCAACGCACGCGCGCCGCGAGAATCTCGCGGCGCGCATCGTTGAAGCGGGTGGTGCCTCGCCACGCCGCGCGCGTCAGGTCGCGCGCCGCTTCACGCCCGACCCAGGCTTCTCACCCTTCGCGATCGGCGTGTTCGAGCGCGTACCGCGCATCTGCTTCGAGTCGTGGCGCGGCGCGCGCATCTTGCGCTTGCGCGCGGCTTCCTTCAGCCGCTTCTCCTTCTCCTTCGCCGCGCGCTCCTGCGCGTTGAAGGCCTCGATGGCCGCGCGTTCCGCGTCCTCTGCACGGCGGTGCAGCGCCTTGTCTCGGTCGCGCATGAACTCGGCCACATCGTCGGGCACCTGCACCGCCTCCCAGTCGGGGCGCGCAAGCTGCACGACCGACTCCCAGCGCGCGCGTTCCTCGGGCGAGACGAAGGTGATGCTCGAGCCCTCGCCGCCGCCATGGCCTGCGCGGCCGACGCGGTGGACCCATTCCTCGGGCGATATGGGCACATCGTAGTTCACCACGAGCTTGATCCCGGGAACATGCAGGCCGCGCGCCGCGACATCGGTCGCGACCAAGACGCGGCAGCGGCCGTGCGCGAAGCTCTCGAGCGCCTTCTCGCGCTGGAGCTGCGAGCGGTCGCCGTGCACGATCGCGGTCGAGATCTCGTGCCTGCGCAGCGCGCCCGCGACCCAGCCCGTGCGTCGGCGGCTCGCGCAGTACACGACGATGCCGCGGCGAAGGTCCTCGGCGGCGAGCAGCGAGAGCATCGCGGGTGTCTTGAGCTCTTCCGAGACCAGCATGCGGCGATGGACGAGGTGCGCGGCCGCGGTGTTGCGCGCGCCGATCTCGACACGCTGCGGCTTCGCGAGCAGGCGATGCACGAGCTCCTCGACGGGCTTCGGCAGCGTGGCCGACAGAAGCCACTTCGAGCGGCCCTCGGGCGCACGCGACAGCACCCACTCGACCTGCGGCAGGAAGCCCATGTCGAGCATGCGGTCGGCCTCGTCGCACACGACATGGCGCAGGTGCGCCAGCGTCATCGCATCGCACTCGATCAGTTCGCGCGCACGGCCAGGCGTCGCGACCACGATGTCGACGCCCTTCTTCAGCGCCTCGGCCTGCGGCGCGATCGACACCTTTCCGTACGCGGCCAACACGCGCAGCAGCGATCCGCGCGTAAGCAACCGCAATTCCTCGGCGACCTGCTGCGCGAGCTCGCGCGTCGGCACGAGGACGAGCGCACGCAACCTCGTGCGCGGGTCGCGCCGCCGCCCACCCGTCTCGACGGGCTTGTGGCGCAGAAGGAGGTCGGCCAGCGGAATGCCATAGGCAAGCGTCTTGCCCGTGCCCGTCGGTGCGAGGCCGACCAGGTCGCGGCTCGCGAGCGGGTCCTTGCCTTCGGCGGGCGCCGTCGCCACGGGCACGAACTCGGCCTGGATCGGCGTGGGCGCCTTGAAGCCCATGTCGCGGATCCCGCGCAGGACGAGCTGATGGAGCGATTCGGGGAAGGCAGGTGCGTTCACGCGTGGAGTATCGCACAATGCGCCGCATGACGGCTTCCGTCCGCCGAATCGCCGCGTCGATCGCCATTCCTGCAGCCATCGGGCTCCTCGCCACGCTGGCCTGCGCCTTCCTGCCGCCGCTCTTCATCGAGCGCGGCAACGGCGCGCGCATCACGACCATCCATCGCGGCGTCCACGGATGGTGGAACTCGCGCGACGCCGTGTTCGGCATGTGGTGGTCGAACCTGCAGCTGATGGACGAGACGCTCTCGTCGCCGATCGTCGACGGCGAGCTGCCCGCGTGGGCCGAGCCGCCGCCACCGCCGTACCCCGAAGGGCCGATCTATCGCGTGGCGACGCTCGCGCTCGGCTTCCCGCAACCGATCCTCAGCCTGCGCTGGACCGTGTCGACGACGAAGCAGAACTTCCCCATGCCGGCCGCGCTCGATGACCAGGACACGAGCATCGTGTACGCGGCCGAGGACTTCCTGCAGCGAAACCGCGCGGGCGGCCCGGGCGAGCGCCGCATCCTCTGGGGAGGCGTGCTGGTCGACACCGCGTGCTTCGCGGCCTGCGCGTGGGCCATGATCGCGCTCGCGCGCCGCGTCACTCGGCGGGCAGCATCGGCAGCAGCACCATGACGAGCAGGTAGAGCCCGATCGCGATGCCCACGACCGCGGCGATGATCTGCAGCGTCATGACGAGGGCCTCGCGCGGAATCGCGGCGACCGTCCTCGAGCGGATCGAGGTGTAGGCCAGGGCGATGCCGACCGCGGTCGGGATGATGAGCAGCCACCACCACGAGTCCACTTCGGGGGCGGGCTGCAGGAACGGTGTCCAGGCGAGCAGGGAGGTCATGGCATGCCCTCCGGCTTCACCCTGGGATCACCCGTGCGGCGGCCCGAGGTCGTGCCGTCGCTCTTCGGCTCGCGCACCGCGGCGTCGAGCAGCACGCACACATTCAGCAGGCCCGCGAGGAACACGAGCAGCGTGCCGAACTCGTTCGCATGCGCCAGGCCCTTGTAGGTGTTCGCGAACACCTTCGGGGCGTTCGGCGGCGCGGGCATGGTGATCATCTCGCCCACCGAGCCCGACTTGAGCAGCGCGTCGTTGGCGAAGCTCGCCGCGAACGCGATCGGCCCGCTTCCCGCCTGCCCGATGAACCAGAGCGAGTCCTCGGTGCGGTCGACGCAGTCGAGGCCGCCAACGAGCAGGCCGCTCACGAAGAGCAGCATCACGCCCGCCATCGCGTAGAGGCCGCGGCGCGTGTTGCCCGCCGCGATGTGCCCAAGCCCCGGAAACAGCCACCCGAGCAGGGCGCCGATGGGGCGGAAGTTCATGGATCCCGCGCTGCTGGATGGGCTCTGGGTGCTGGACAAGGTCGGTGTCCGGGTGGTCGGAAACTGTCGCGGAGCGTGGTCCGCGCGTGCCATCTGCACGGCCCGTGCGGTTCCTGCGGGTTCGGCTGAAGTCGGCCCCCCTTGGGGTCGATCAGATCGGCAGTGTAGCGGTCGCATGCGCGCGTTGAGCGCGGTGCCGCGGCACGGAACGAGGCCACCATGGGCAACCACACGACGAACGGCGACGAAGGCACCGACAGCAGCACCGAAGGGTTCGTCGAGGGCATCCATGCCGCCGACCCGCGCTCGGGCAGCGTCGTCGACCGCAGGCTGGGACTCGATCGCCGCCAGACCGAGCTCGCGTCGCCCACCAACCTCGAGCGCCGCCGCGGACCCGGCCGTCGCCTGAGCGATTTCGTGCGCGACGCCGAGGAAGGCGAGATGAACAAGGAGCAGTTCATGTTCCTGATGGCGATCGACGCCTTCAAGCGCGTGAACGGCAAGACCTTCCCCACCTGGACCGATGTCCTTGAGATCGTCCGCAAGCTCGGCTACCGGAAGACCATGCCCAGCGAGCTCAACCTCGGCGGGCGCGCGGAAGACTGGCACGAGCGCCCCGACGCGCCGTCGAAGACGACGCATTCGGACGACGCCGACGAGACGCGCAAGGCCGCGTGACGGTCGCCGCGGCCAGCCGCGTCAGCCAAGCGAATCCTCGATCGAATACCACCCCGCGGGCCGCCCCGCGAGCCATCGCGCCGCGCGCAATGCGCCCGCGGCGAAGAGGTCGCGCGTGACCGCCTGATGCACGATGTGGATGCGCTCCGCAGGGCCTGCAAGGCGGATTTCATGCTCTCCGATGGTGTCGCCCGCGCGGATCGCGTGGATGCGGTCGGCCGCGACAGGCATGCCGCCATCCTCGAGGCTCCGCGCGATGGCGAGCGCCGTTCCCGAGGGCGCGTCCTTCTTGCGGTCGTGATGGCTCTCGACGACATCGACCGACCAGCCGTGCGGCCCGAGCAGTTCGGCGGCAAGCCGCGCCAGGCGCCGCGTCACCGCCACCCCGAGCGAGGTGTTGGCCGCCACGAGCACCGCATTGCTGGCTGAGAGGGCCTTCAGCTCGGCTTCGACGGCCTTCGAGAGGCCCGTCGTGCCGACGAGAAGCGCCGCACCGCTTGCGCGGGCGACCTCCATGGCCACGCGCGCGCCCGCCTCGCTCGAGAAGTCGATCACCGCATCGACGGAACCCTTGGCGACAGCCGTCGAAGGCGACCCTTGGTCGATGCGCGCCACCACCGAAAGCGCTGGATCGGCAGCCGCCAATGCATCGATGCGGCTTCCCATGCGACCTGAAGCACCGACGAGCGCGAGTCTGATGGTCATCGTTCGAATCCAACCTTGCGATGGTGTCGCGGCACCCGCATGGCGACCGTCGAACCACCTCTCGCAGAATCATGAGGCACTTTTCTGTCAAGTGCCTTTTCACATGTGTCCGATGTGTGTATAACTCCAAGTGGCGACGGCTCCGTTACGCCGGCAGTCGCCTCACTCCGACACCAAGAGCGTAACCAAGCAAGGGAGCCAACAATGGCTGCAAAGAAGAAGGCGGCGAAGAAGGCCGCGAAGAAGACCGCGAAGAAGGCCGCCAAGAAGACCGCCAAGAAGGCCGGCAAGAAGAAGTGAGCCTTTCGCATTGAACGATGCTTGGAGGCCGCCGCATAGGCGGCCTCCGGCATTTTTGGACTGCGCGGATCTCAGCCGTTTCACCGAGGTTTTTGCGTGCCCCGCGCCGACTATCATCCGCCGTCCCGTGTGCCGCGCGACGCGCGCATGCGGCGTGTGCGAGTGTTCAGAGAGCCATCGATCGAGAGAGGAGCGCGAACCACATGGCGCATGTGATCACAGAGCCGTGCATCGGAACCAAGGACACCGCGTGCGTCGAGGTGTGCCCCGTCGACTGCATCCACCCGACCAAGAAGGAGGGCGACCACGGCGCCCAGCAGCAGCTCTACATCGACCCCGACACCTGCATCGACTGCGGCCTGTGCGTCGACGAGTGCCCCGTGCAGGCGATCTTCCCGCAGGACGATGTGCCTGCCGAATGGCGGAAGTACATCCAGATCAACATCGACTACTTCAAGTCGAAGGGCTGATCGCTTGGACGCGGCCTCCGGAGCGGTGGCCCGAACCCGAAATGCACCGAAGGCGCCCTCGAGGGGCGCCTTCGGGTCGTTTTTGCGGTGTCGGAGGGCTCAGTACCAGTTCACGCCGTTGATCTGGCCGTAGAGCTCGCGGGCGGACGCATCGCTCACCTGCTCGGGAACCCTGGCGCGCACGATGCCCTTGTTCGGGTTGTACCAGAACATGGCTCCGCGACCCCCATGGAAGGTGGGGTTCTTCGGGTGGTCGCGGCCGAGTTCGGCCTCAAGGGCGATCTCGATCCACGGCGCGGTGACGGGCGCGAGCGCGTTGCGCGGCTCGAGGCCGCTGAACCACTCGGGGTCGATGCTAGGCGGATGGCCGAACTCGTTGAGCGTCGCGTTGGCGAGCGCCGATCGGATGCCGATCTCGGCCTCGATGGAGACGATGGCCGCCTGCGTCGATTCGATGGCCGACTTGCGCTCGAGGCTCTCCTGATAGAGGTGGATCGCGAAGCCAAGCCCCGCGGCGACGACGAGGATCACGAGCAGGTCGATGATGGCGTGGATGGGTCGCATGGCGTCTCTGGTCCGTGCCCCGCGACGGCCCGCGTGGGCCAAACGACGGTCGCATGTGGCTCAAACACCCTCGAACCAATCGGTGTCATCGGCGGTTCTTGGCCCGAACTTGGGCGAATGCCCCCGAAGTCGGCATGCGCGAGGCCGATTGGCACGCGGAAATCGCCTGAGAGGCCTCGGGGAGGGGGCGTATGAAGGCCGCTCGCGCGCCATTCCGAGCGACTGCGGCGCGCCGACCGCGGCGCGAACGCCACAACCACTACGATCCGCACCCCATGCCGACCGCCGCTGGCAGCCCGCCCTCCCCGATTTCCGTGCGCACACTCGCCTGCGGCATGCCGCTTCTCGTCGAAAGGATGAGCGGGGTACGGACCGCGGCCATCAGCTGGCTGATTCCCGTGGGCAACGCCGCCGACCCCGAGGGCGAGGCGGGCGACGGATGGTCGAGCATGCTCGCCGAGCTCGCGCAGCGCGGCGCGGGCGGCCGATCGAGCCGCGAGTTCTCCGACGCCCTCGACCGTGCGGGCGTGCAGCGGTCGGTCACGCCCGCGGTGGTGCACACCGTGATCTCGGCGACCACGATCGCCTCGCGCATCGACGAGGCGCTCCCGCTGCTGGCCGACCTCGCGCTGCGCCCGCATCTGCCCGCCGAGAGCCTCGATGCGGTGCGAAGCCTCGCCGTGCAGTCGCTCGAGTCGCTGCAGGACGACCCCCAGCACCGTGTGGGCCTGCGGCTCCGCGAGATCCATCTTCCGCCGCCGTTCGACCGCACGGGCTACGGCAACCGCACGGCGTACGAGCGCGCAACCCATGACGCGCTGCTCGAGCACTGGAACGCGCGGGCGCGGCCCGTGGGATCGATTCTCGCCATCGCGGGCGATGTCGACGCCGACGCGCTCGCCTCGAAGCTCGACCGCCTGCTCGCGGGCTGGAGCGGCGAGGCACGCGAAGTCGTCGCCGCAGGAGAGCGGCGTGGCGGCATGCGCCACGAGGACGACGAGTCGAATCAGACGCACCTTGCCATCGGCCTCGACGCGCCCAGCGAGAAGGAGTTCGAGTCGCTCCTCTGCCGCCTGGCGACCAACATCCTCGGCGGCGAATCCTCGAGCCGCCTCTTCATCGAGGTGCGCGAGAAGCGCGGCCTGTGCTATTCGGTGAACGCGGGGTACGCGGGTGGCCGCGACCGCGGCATGGTGGCCGTGTACGCGGGCAGCACGCCCGAACGCGCGCAGGAGACGCTCGACACGATCATGCACGAGCTCGAGCGCTTCGAGCATGGCGTGGCCGAGGGCGAGTTCCGCCGCAGCGTGACGGGCCTGAAGAGCAGGCTCGTGATGCAGGGCGAGAGCACGAGCGCGCGCGCCGCGGCGCTTGCAAGCGACTGGTACAGGCTCGGCCGCTGCCGTTCGCTCGACGAACTGGCCGCCGAAGTCGATGCGGTCACGCTCGACCGCCTGAACGCGTGGATCTGCGCCTCGATGGGTTCGGGCTGGCGCACGGGCCTCTCGATGTGCACGATCGGCAAGAGCGCCCTGCAGTTCAGGGAGCCGGCGCGTCACTGAGATGTGGGGCGGTCAGGCCTGCTCGACCACGCTGTAGCGGTCGAGGTTCAGGGTGACGAGCTCGCCGTCGTCCTTGCGGACCTCGAGCCGGTCGAGCCAGAGCCTGTCGGCCTTCGCGTGGGCGAACCACGAGCCCGTCTTCGCCTGGCGATAGCGGCAGACCACGCCCTCGGTGGTGGTGGTCCACACACCGTGCGTCTGGGGCATCTGCTGCGTCACGCGGACGCGGGTCCCTGGTTCCAAGGCGGTCGTTTCGAGCATGGAGGTCGGAGTATACAGGCCGATGGGCGAGGGCTAGTTGGACTCGGTCGAGGGGCGCGACTCCCACTTGGGCGCCTGCTTGCTGACCGACTGCTTGCTCACCGAGCTGCGCTTGGAGACGGGCTTGCCCGTGGAATCGGTCGAGTCGCATCCGACAGCGCACCCGAGGGTGGCCATGGCGGCCACCGCCAGCAATGCAGGCATGTCGGACCGAAACAGGGACTTCGGCGGCTTCTTGCGCGTCATGGCCGAAGGATACCGATGTACCTCCCACCGATGCGGCCCCTTGGAACCGTCCGTCCCTGCTCTTGGCATCTGCGCGCCGCCGTCGCGGTCGCGGCCACCGTGTTCGCCACCGGGTGCGTCACGCAGTCGCGCGACCCCGCCATGCGGGCCCCCGTCGCGCCCACGGCGACGGCGACCTCGACCGAGCAGCTGCCTGCCGCGCCTTCGCCGAAGCCCGCCGAGCTTCCGCAGCCTCCCGCGCCTGTGCCGATGGCACAGCATCGTGCGCTGCGGCTCGAGGTGTCTGCGCTCTCGCAGGTAAACCGATCGGACCCCACGAAGCCCACGCTCGACCTGCGCATCGATGCGCTCGACAACCTCGGCGCGCCCGCACGGGCTGCGGGAGCGCTGCGGATCGTCGTCTCTGGCGCGGGCGCCGAGCCTGCCGCGTGCGTGTTCAACATCGCCATGGCCACGCAGGCCGACGAGGCGAAGCTCTACGACACCGTGCTCGAGCAGTATGTGGTGCGTCTCGCGCCCACATGGAAGACGCTTCCTGCGGCGGGTGCCGACATCAGCATCGCGCTCGAGCTCACGCCGCTTGCGGGAGAGCCGCTCACGGCGAAGCGCGAGCTGCGCTGGTAGCGCGTCACTTCCCGCCGCGCTCGAGCTTCTCCTCGTACTTCCGCTTCATCTGCGTCTGGTGCGACGAGAGGTCGATCGTGCGGCCGTCGATCCACGCGGCGGCCACATCGCTCGTGATCTCGAGCGGGTGCCCGCGGGTCAGGATCATGGTCGCGCTCTTGAGCGGCGCGAGCGAGCCGTAGCGGTCGCCGATTCCCGCGATCTCGCAGGGATTCGAGGTCACCGCGCGCAGCGCCGCCTCGCGGTCGAGGCCGAACGCCGCGGCCGTCGCCGCATGGTGCGGCAGGTTGCGCTCGTGCGCGGGCTCGTCGGCGGTCGCGATCGAGAACAGGATGCCCGCCTCGGCGAGCTTGCGCGGCAGCGCATACGCCTCGTCGGTGGGCGCGTGGCGGTTGCCTGGCAGGCGATGCACGCCGCTCACGACCACGGGGATCTTCTCGGCCTTGAGGAGCGGGATCGCGGGCTCGATGCCGTCGCCGCCGACGACGACGAGGCGCAGTCCGCGCGCCTTGGTCCACGCGACGGCGCTCTCGATCTGCGAGGCGCTGCCCACCTGCACGATCACGGGGTCCTTGCCCGAGAGCACATCGCGCATCGCCTCGGCGCGTTCGTCGTGCGCGACCGTCGGGTCGGCGGCGCGCGCGGCCAGGATCGCCTTCATCTCGTCGAAGAAGCGGCCGATCTTCTCGAGCTCCTCCTTCGCACGGCGCTTCTGGTCCTCGGGCGAGCGGCGCGAGACGAGGCTGCGCGCAGGCTCGACCATCGGCCAGGTCATGACCACGCCGACCGCGCGGTCGATCGCGATGTCCTCGGGGGTCCAGCCGTCGAGACGGATCGCCGACGCGCTGCCCGACACGGTGCCACCGTTCGGCACCGAGACGGCGATCAGGATGCCCGCCGCGCGCGCGACCGTGAGCAGGTCGCTGTCGGGGTTGATCGCGACCGCAGGCACGGCCTCGGGGCGGTAGTCGCCGAACTCGCTGCGGTCGTCGGTCGCCTCGACCTGCAGCGTCTCGACGAGGCCGAGGTTCGTCGGCATCGCCACGAAGCCCGGCGAGAGATGCATGCCCTGCGCGTCGACGATCTCGCAGCCGTCGGGCAGCGTGGGCATGCCCGCGCCGATCGAGACGATGCGCCCGCCGTCGAAGACGACATGGCCGTCCTCGATGACGGGGGTGTCGGCGCGCGCGGTGTGCACGACCGCGTGGATGACCGCGACGGGCCGCGACTGCGGCTTCGCGGGAACGATGTCGCTCTGCGCATGCGCGAGCGTGGCGCAGGCCGCAAGCGCGGCGAGCGAGGAGATGGTCTTCGTGATCGTGTGCATGGAGGTGTCCTCGCTCAGTTCGCGTTGATCATCGACTCGAGGTCGGCGGGCATGGCGGTCTCTCCCGAGCCGATCACGCCGCAGCCGCAGTCGCCTTGCTTGGTGGGGAATGGGTCCTGTCCGCGCGCGATGCGCAGCCAGATGTAGTCCTCGCGTGCGTCGAGCATGCGCTCGAGGAGCGTCGGCGCGCGTCCGCCGCGGCGGCCGCGCATGCCTTCACCAGGCCCGCCGCCTGCGGCGCCCGCGCCAGGTCCGCC
>JAJTGK010000003.1 GCA_021297815.1 Planctomycetaceae bacterium | reverse complement strand
GCCTGCACCGCCATGTCGCGCGCCGGCGGGCCGATCGACCTTCGGCTCGTTCCGCCTGCGTCGCCCGTGATCCTCGGCCAGACCTTCGATGTGAAGCTGCGCGCGCAGCGCACGGTGTCGCCGACGGGCACCGAGAGCTTCATCGCGATCGACTCGATCATCAAGTGGAATCCGCAGCATCTGAAGCTCATGGGCCTCAGCGCGACGGCGGCGCCGATGTGGCGGCAGAACTGGTTCATCATGTTGGCCTCACCCGGACGGGCGACGGGGACGATCCGTCGCCAGGACACCCGAAGTGTGGAGCAGGGCCTGTGCGCCGCCAAGAACCATCGCTTCGATTCGCAAACGCAGCGCTTGACGCGCCCGAGAACAATCGCGTGCATGCGAATTCGCCCGATCCACGGCTGAATTCTGCGCTGTCCGTCACTGGCCCGACAGGAACGCGGCCATGTCCTCCGCGTCGAGCCAGCCGTCGCCGTTGATGTCGGCGCGGATGAGCTCGCCGAGCCCGCGGCGGCGGAGCTCGCGCACCGAGACGCGTTCACGCGGCGTTCCTGCGGCGAATCCGCCGCAGGTGTCGCCCGCGGTGAGGAAGCCGAGGCCGATGTAGGTGAAGTCGGCGTTGTTCACGAAGAGGTCGCCGTTGAAGTTCGAGACGCCCGCGCGCGTCGCCTCGTAGCCGATGTCGCCCACGAAGATGCCGAAGTCGAGCACATCGATCAGGTCGTCGTCGTTCGAGTCGCCCTGCGGAAGCTCGACCGCGGCGAGGTAGCGGTCGGCTGCGACGGTCGCGGCGACGGCGCGCGTGACGCTGTGCTGCGCATCCTTTACGAGGAGGCACGGGTAGCCCGCCGCGACGGGAACCTGAAGGTCGAGCAAGGCGCCGCTGCCCGAGACCATGGGCACATTGAAGGTCTGCACGAGCGAGCCTGCGCGCAGGCGGATCGGCCTTGTCGTGGGGCCGAGGATGACGCCGCCGAGATCGACCGCAAGATCGAGCAGCTGGTACTCGGTCACGGCAACGGTGCGCGTTGCGCTCGTCGCGTTGCCCGCCGCGTCGGTGGCGCGGAACACGATCGTCGTCGTACCAGGCGGGAAGTACCCGCCCGCGGGCCATGCGCTGCCTGTCGCGCCGCCTGGGTACGCGAGTTCCAGCGAGATGACGGGCGTGCCGCAGTTGTCGGTCGCCGAGAGCGCGGGCGCGGGAAGCGGTGCGCCCGCCGCGGTGCCAGGGACGGCGAGCAGCGATGCCGACGCGGGCACTCCGCTCAGCGTGGGCACGATCGAGTCGATCGCGACGGGCGTGAGGTTCGTCGTCGTCGGAACCATGGCGACCGAGGTCGTGGTCGGCAGGTTCGTTCGTACGCCCGACACGACGCCGAACGACACCAGGCCGTTCAGGCTGCACGATGAGTTGCTCGGGCGCACCGTGAAGAAGAGGTCGACGACGGGCACGGGGCCGCAGGTCGCCTGCGCGTCGGACGGAGCGGTCACCGAACTGCGCATCGTGCCCGCGGAATTGCTCGCGACCTGGAAAGTCTCGACTGAGAACGGCCCGCCCGCGACGGGCACCGCGTCGACGAACTGCAGGCGGCCAGGGTTGAAGAGCGCGGAGATGTTCGCGCCGCGGATCGGGACCCCCGCCGTGCCCATCGACACGCGCACCCGCATCGTGTCGCCCGGCTTGTAGGCGGTGCGGTCGGGGCTCATCGAAAGCCCTGCGATGGGCGCGAAGCAGTCGGGATTCAGGTCGCTGTTGGCATCGGTGTCGAGACTGCCGCAGCCGCAGGCGCCTGGCGCGGTCTTCAGCGGGTCGACGGGGCACTGGTCGTTCGCGTTCGCGACATAGCCCGTGGGCGCGCTGCAGGCCGCGACGGTCTGCGACGGGTCACCCGCGCCGTCGCCGTCCTGGTCGCGGTAGAAGGTCGTCGGGTCGCTGAAATCCTGCACATCGCCGTCGCAGTCGTTGTCGATGCCGAGCGTGGTGCATGGCTCGGGCGCGCCTGGATAGATGGTGGCGGCGCCGTCGTTGCAGTCGGTGCTCGCGACCGAATAGCCAGGGTGCAGGGTGCAGAAGAGCTCAGGCGAACCTGCGCCGTAGCCGTCGGCGTCGATGTCGGCGAAGAAGCCCGTGCGGTCGATCGCCTCGCTCTCCGCGGTGCTGCCGTCGCAGTCGTTGTCGATCGCCAGGTCGCTGCAGCGCTCGATCGCGCCGGGCCGCACGGCGATCGTGTTGTCGTCGCAATCGAGGTTGTTCGCGACATGGTCGAGCGGCTGCGCGCAGCCCGACTGCATGGAGTTCGGATCGCCGTATCCATCGTCGTCGGCGTCGCGCCACCAGTGGATGGCCGAGCAGTCGACCTGCGTGATCGTGGCTGGAATCGCCGCACCGAAGACATCGGCACCCGCGACAAAGCCGTCGAGCACGACCGTCTCGGTGAGGTAGTTGACGGTGAGCTCGGGCAGCACCTCGACCTGCGTCGTCGAGAAGTAGCCCTCGACGCGGAATCGGAAGGTGACCACCTGCACGCCCGCCGCGGACACCTGCACGGGGTTGCCGAACGAGGCGAGGGCGTAGTAGAGCGCGGTGCCGTCGGCGGGCGGCATCGACTCATTGATGCCCGTGTAGTCGTTGGCGGGCGACGGAAGGTATGAACTGAGCAACGGCACGGAGCCCGTGGTGGTGATGCCGAGCAGCTTCAGGTGCTGCGGGTTCCACTTCACGATGCAGTCGATGGCGATGAAGCTCTCGCCGATCAGGTTCTGCCCCGTCGAGTTCGCGCGCAGCTTGACCTCGATCGTCTGCCCGAGCAGCACATCGCCCGTCGGCCCGACCATGCGGAGGTCGATGGCGTTGGCGTGCGCCCGCGGCGCGGCGACCGCGACAGCCAACGCCGCAAGCACGAGGCATGCGACGCGCACGAGCGCGGCGACCCGGCGGATTCCGATCTTCACGCGACGACCAATGACACAGCATGTGCGGCCGCGCGGCCGCGCTCCTGTCATGCTGCTCCCCCACTGTGCCGCCCCCCGCCAGATCCGCAAGAACCATGACGCGTCAATTGAAAAGCCACGCCCCTTGCGGAGGGGCGTGGCCGAGAACTTCGGTGCGGATGGCCTGCGCCGAGCGCGGGGCGGGGCTCAGGCGAGCGCGGTCTCGAGCATCTTGGCGAAGTCGGCCTTGCTGCGCGGGCCCATGGTGCGTGACACGACCTGGCCGTTCTTCACGACGAGCACCACGGGAATGCTGTTCACGCTGTACTTCAGCGCGAGCTCTCGGTTCTTGTCGACATCGACCTTGCCCACCTTGGCCTTGCCCTGGTACTCGCTCGCGAGCGCGTCGATCGACGGGCCGATGGCGCGGCAAGGCGCGCACCACTCCGCCCAGAAATCGAGCATCACGGGCATGTTGCTCTGCATGACTTCGTTGTCGTGGTTGTCGTTCGTGATGGTGAGGGTCGCTGCGCCGGCCATCGTCTGCTCCTTCGGTTCGCCTTGATCGCGCGGAGTCGCGCCTTCGATCGGCGCGGCATGGTAGCGGCGGCCGCATGCGCGGGGACGCGGGAATTCACGGCGTGCGCGTCACATGCCCGCGCCGCGCAGCACGGCGTGCGCGACGAGCAGCGCCTCGCGGTGGGCGCCCACATCGTGCGCGCGCACGAGGCGCGCGCCGCCGCCGTAGGCCGCGACGGCCGCGACGACCGAGCCGATGATGCGCTGCTCGGGGTCCGTGCGCCCGCTCACCGAGCCGAGGAAGCTCTTGCGGCTCGCGCCGACGAGGACGGGGAAGCCGAGCGCCGCGATCTCGCTCGTGCGCGCGACGAGCTCGAAGTTCTGCGCGACCGACTTGCCGAAGCCGAGGCCTGGATCGAGCGCGATCGCCTCGCGCGCGACACCCGCCTGCATGGCGGCTTCGGCGCGCGCGAGCAGGAAGTCGCCCACGCTGCGGACGACATCTCCGTACGACGGCTCCTTCTCGTAGCGGTCGGAGTACGAATCCTCGCCAGGCGGCGCGAGGCGGTGCATGAGGACGAGCCCCGCGCCACGCCGCGCGACGAGCGGAAGAAGCGCGGGATCCTCGGTGCCAGCGCTCACATCGTTCACGATGTCGGCACCCGCCTCGAGCGCGGCCTCCGCGACGGCGGCCTGCGTGGTGTCGACCGAGATCACGACATTCGAGCGCATGCGGATGCGGGCGATGACGGGAACCACGCGGCGCACCTGCTCCTCGGCGTCGACGCGATGCGCGCCAGGGCGCGTGCTCTCGCCACCCACATCGATGATCGCCGCGCCCTGCTCGACAAGCGCGAGCGCGTGCTGCGCGGCCTCCTCGGCGTCGGCGAACTGCCCGCCGTCGCTGAAGCTGTCGGGCGTGGCGTTGATCACGCCCATGATCGCGAAGGGATCGAGCGAGAGGATGCGGTCGGGCCCGACCGTCCAGAAGTGGCGCTCGGCGCTCATGGTGCTGCTCCGTTCGCGCGCGCGGACTGGCGCGCGGCCATCTCGATCACCGCGGCGGGAATCACGGTGACCGCGCGCACGCGGCCCGCGTCGATGTCGATGCCCACGGCGACGGGCTCGGCGTCGGCGTCGATCTCGGGCAGCATCGACTTGACCTGCGCCTCGTCGACGAAGCTCGCGGCGATCTGCGAGGCGAGCCGCACGAGCTGCGCGACGCCCACCATCGCCTCGATGTCGCGCGCGGCGGGCAGCCACTCCTCGAGCGACTGCACGGTGGCGTTGCGTGCGAGCGACACGCGTCCCTCGGCGGCCTCGAGCGCGCGGCCATAGACATCGGGCCGCTGGCTGAAGGTCACGACGAGGCCGTCGGCGCGCTGCTTCACGAATCCGCGTAGGCCCGCGGAGCCCACGATGAACTGGCGCGAGATGCGCTCGATGTCGAGCGTGGGGCGCTGCGCCGCGTCGGTCACGGTCTCCTTGATCTCGAAGGCCGTGACGACCTCGCCCGACTTGAGCGTCTTCGATTCGGTCCACAGCGGCTCGCGGCGCACGCCCTGCGACTCGCCCGCGCTCGATTCGACGGCGTTCTTCATGCGCGCGAGCGTGCGCGCGGGGTTGCGCGACAGGATGACGAGCGACGAGTCGTTGAGCGCGCCGCCGATCGCGACGCCGAGCTTCGACGGATACGCCGCGAGCTGGAAGCCGCGGATGTCGGCGCCCTCCTCGAGCACCCATGCGGGCACGGTTTCTCGCGCGACGCCTGCGAAATCGAGCAGTTCGCCAAGCTTGGCCGCGCCGCCGACGCCGTCGACATCGACCGAGATCGCGGTGTAGAACGGCTTGTCGGGCAGGCGGTCGAATCGCGCGGGCGAGCCTGCGCCGCCCGCGGTGAGCGCGGCGAGCGGCGTATCGGCGCGCGCGACGCCGAGCGAGGCGACGAACACGCCGAGCGGATCGATGTCGATGGCGACGAGGCCGTCGTCGAGCATCGCGGCGACCTCGAGCGCCTTGGCGCGCGCGGCCTCCTGCTGCGCGCGGTCTGCGGCGAATGGAACGGCGGCGGGCGGCGCCTCGGGAATCGGCGCGGTCTTCGCGCGCTCGACGAACTCGCCGAGCGCATCGCGCCCCGCCCACGCCACGAGGTCGGCGCGCTCGAGCCACGGCGACTCCTCGGGCCGCACGCGCGCGCGGAAGCGCTCGCCGATTCCCGTGAAATCGCCCGCGGGAAGCATGGCCGCGCTCGGTGCGAGCACCACGCGGCCCGCGAGCTCCTTCGCGAAGACCACGGCGCCTTGCGCGGTGAGGTACGCGCCTTCGCCCTTGTCGGGCGCGGGCGTGAGGTTCGCCTTCATGAACGCCGCCGCATCGGTGACACCGCACACGAAGACGGGCGGCTGCTCGGCGGGCGCGTCGGCCGCGCGCTTCAGGTAGTACGCGACCACGGGCGCGCGTTCGTCGAGGTTCGCGCCGACGCCCGCCTGCGCCTTCAGGATGTCGATCGGCCGGCCGATGCCGAGCAGCGCGCCCTGGCCCGAGGCCTCGAGCAGCGCGGCGACATCGTCGCTCGCCTTCTTGAGGTCGGGCACGGCGACGAACGACACCGCGTCGGACGGGATCCACGACAGCGCCTTCTCGAGGTCGGCGTGCGCGCCCTGCGCCGCGGATGCGGCGAGCGCCGCAGCAAATGCGGAGGCTCGGAGAATTCGGCCCGTGGAGCGCGCGGTCTCGATCGGCATGGGCCGCTACTTTATGGCCTCGCGCCCGCATGCGGAAGCCGCGGCGAATCCCGCCGCGCGCGCACGACGAAGCCGCGGGACTGGAAAACCCATGATCGACCGCCTCGTCGCCACCGTCGCAGCCACCGTTTCCCTGGTCACGGGCCTTGCCTGTTCGCAGGCCGTTCCGCCGAACGCCGAGATGTCGGCGAAGTGGAAGGACAAGAGCATGTTCGACATCTCGCTGAAGACGCTCGATGGCAAGGACGCGAACCTCTCCGAGTACGCGGGCAAGGTCGTGCTGGTCGTGAATGTCGCGAGCCAGTGCGGCTTCACGGGGCAGTACACGGGCCTGCAGAAGACCTACGACAAGTACAAGGACAAGGGGTTCGTCGTCCTCGGCGTCCCGAGCGGCGACTTCGGCGGGCAGGAGTTCGACAGCGCGCAGGAGATCCGCGAGTTCTGCGACACGCGCTACAAGGTCACTTTCCCGATGTTCGACAAGTGCCGCGTGAAGTCGGGCGCGGGCCAGTCGGAGCTCTTCGAGTTCCTCGGCACGAAGACGGGCGAACTGCCGGGCTGGAACTTCGGCAAGTACCTCGTCGGCCGCGACGGCGCGCCCGTCAAGTTCTACGCGTCGAATGTGGCGCCCGAGAGCAAGACGATGGTCGAGGCGATCGAGAAGGCGCTGGCCGCGCCCGTGCCCGCGGCGAAGCCCGCGCAGGACGGCGCGAAGGCCGCTCCCGCCGAGGCCGCGAAGAAGGCCGAGTGACGCGGCCGCGCGGGGCGTGGTGCGCTACGCTGCCCGCATGGCGCGCCTTGAACCGCCCTTCGGATACCGCGACTGGGTGGTTCTCGCGCTGACCGCGTTCCTCGTATGGAGCGGGATCGATCCCGCGGACTTCCTGACCTGGTGCCTCGAGGTCTTCTGGGTCGCGGGCGCGGTGGTGTTGTGGGCGCTGTGGCTTCGGCGCGTCAAGGTCACGACCGTGCTCTTCACGCTGCTTGTGGTGCATTCGGTCGTCCTGATCGTCGGCGGCATCTACACCTACTCCGAGGTCCCGATCGGCCGCATGGTGCAGGAGTGGCTCGAGCTCGAGCGCAACCACTACGACCGCTTCGGCCACCTGATGCAGGGCTTCGCGCCCGCGCTCCTCTGGCGCGAGCTGTTCCTGCGCAACGACATCGTTCGGCGCTGCGGCTGGCTGCCCGTGCTCGTGGTCGGCATGTGCCTTGCGTTCGCCGCGGCGTTCGAGCTGCTCGAGTTCGCGGTGGCGATGGTGCTCGGCGAGGCGTCGTGGGCGTACCTCGGCCAGCAGGGCGACATCTGGGACGCGCAGTGGGACATGCTGTGGTGCGTCGTGGGCGCGATCGCCGCGCTGCTCTCGCTTGCGCCGCTGCAGGACAGGCAGATGCGCGCAGCGGATGCGAAGAGTGCGCCGACGGGCGCGTGACGCGTCACTCGACCGTGACCGACTTCGCGAGGTTGCGCGGCTTGTCGACATCCTTGCCGCGCATCACCGCGGCGTGGTACGCAAGCAGCTGCAGCGGCACCACCGTGACAAGCGGCTGCAGCATCTCGGTGCAGTCGGGCACATAGAAGACCTCCTGCGCCAGCGAGCGGATGTGCTCGTCGCCCTCTGTCGCGACCGCGATCACATGGCCGCCGCGCGAGCGGACCTCCTCGATGTTCGAGAGGACCTTCTCGTACTGCGAGTTGCGCGTGGCCACGAAGACCACGGGCATGCCGTTGTCGATGAGCGCGATCGGGCCGTGCTTCATCTCGGCCGCGGGCATGCCCTCGGCGTGGATGTAGGAGATCTCCTTCAGCTTGAGCGCGCCCTCGAGCGCGACGGGGTAGTTCACGCCGCGGCCGAGGAACAGCCAGTTCTCGCGATGCACATACTTCGCGGTCGCCGCGCGGATGCGGCCAGACCACTCGAGCGCACGCTCGATCTTCTCGGGAATCCTCTCGAGCTCGCGCAGCAGGTTCGTGACGAAGTCCTGCGAGAGGTAGCGGCGGCGGCCGATGAAGGTCGCGAGCATCGCGTTGACGAGCACCTGGCCCGTGAAGGCCTTCGTGCTCGCGACGCCGATCTCGGGGCCGACGCGCAGGTACACGCCCGCGTCGGTCTCGCGCGCGATCGAGCTGCCGACCACATTCACCACGCCAAGCGCGAGCGCGCCGCGCTGCTTCGCCTCCTGCAGCGCCGCGAGCGTGTCGGCCGTCTCGCCCGACTGGCTGACGGCGACGACCACGGTGCCGTCCTCGACGATCGGGTTCCGGTAGCGGAACTCGCTCGCGAAGTCGTGCTCCGACGGGATCTTGGCGAGGTCCTCGAAGAGGTACTTGCCGATCATGCACGCGTGCAGCGCGGTGCCCTGGCCGACGAACACCACGCGCCGCGCGTTCGCGAGGCGCCGCGCGTGCTCGCCCACGCCGCCGAGCACGATCTGGCCCTTGGCCACATCGATGCGCCCCTGCAGCGTCTGCCGCAGCGCGCGCGGCTGCTCGAAGATCTCCTTGAGCATGAAGTGCTCGTAGTGCCCGAGCTCGATCTGCTCGAGGTCGAACTCGAGCTCGCGGATCTCGGCCGAGATCTCGACATTGTCGACGGTCGCCGTGCGGAAGCCCTCGCGGGTGATGCGCGCGACCGTGTAGTCGCCGAGCGCGATCGCCTGCGTGGTGTGCGACACGATGGCGCTCGCGTCCGACGCGACGACATACTCGCCGTTGCCGACGCCGACCATGAGCGGCGAACCCTTGCGCGCCACGACGAGGACCTCGGGCTCCTTCTCGCACACGACAGCGATCGCGTACGCGCCCGTGACCTCGCGCAGCGCCGACTGCACGGCCTTCTCGAGGTCGCCCTGGTAGAGCTCGCCGATCAGGTGCGCGAGCACCTCGGTGTCGGTCTCGCTCGTGAAGACATGGCCCTTCTCCTCGAGGTACTTCTTCAGCGACGCGTAGTTCTCGATGATGCCGTTGTGGATGATCGCGATGCCGTGGCCGAAGCGCGCGTCGTCGCGGTGCGGGTGCGCGTTGCGCTCGGTCACGCCGCCGTGCGTCGCCCAGCGCGTGTGCGCGATGCCGATCGTGCCCGTGAAGTCGCCGCGTTCCTCGATGAGCTTCTCGACATTGGCCACGCGGCCGACGGCGCGCGCGACCTTGAGGCCGCCGTTCATCACGGCGACACCCGCGGAGTCATAGCCGCGGTACTCGAGGCGCTTGAGGCCCTCGAGCAGGATGTCCTTGGCCTGGCGGCGACCGATGTACGCGACGATTCCACACATGGGACGAGGCTCCGGATCGAGTTCCGCACGGGCGCGTCGCCGCCCAAGGCGGACGGCGGGTGCACGCGGACGCACGGCACTATCGGCAGGTTCCCGAGCCCTGCTTGGCGGACTTCGAAAATTGGCTGATAACGCCGCGCGAACGCGTGGATGTGAAGCCTAGGCGGCTCGGATCACTTGTCGAGCCGCTTCAGGCGGATGCTGCGCACGCGGACCTCGGTCGGTTCGCCCGAGTGGATCTGGATCGCGATGCGGCCGCCCTTCGCGCGCTCCTTCGAGTCGTCGACGACGGTCGCGGTGGGCACGCCGTCGATGAAGTGCTGCATCGTGTTGCCCTTCGCGACCACGCGGTAGGTGCGCCAGTCCGAGATGTCGGGCGCCTGCGCGGCCGCTCCTTCGAGGGGCGACGCGGTGCGCGTGCCGTCGGAGGCGATCACGAGGCGCGTGCCGCGCTCGGCGAGGATGCCGCGGCCGCCCTCCTCGTAGCACATCGCGACATAGCTCGACGCGGGGTGCGCGTCGATCTGCGGGCCGCGCACGCGGACGCCGTCGAAAGCCTCGCTGCGGTACTGGACGCCCGAGTTGTTGCCGTCCACCTTGAGCACGACCTCGAGCTCGAAGTCGCGGGTCTCGCCGTTCCACACGAAGAAGGTGTTGTGCGGCGCGGGGTTCTCGGCGTTCGCGCGTCCCACGAGCTGGCCCGCGTCGAGCGACCAGAAGCGCGGGTCGAAGGTGAAGCCCGCGAGCGAGGTACCGTTGAAGAGCTCGAGGTAGCCGTCGTCGTCGACCTTCATGAACGCGCGGTCGCCCGCGTCGCCGCCGGCGAGGAGGTAGGCGAGAAGATCGAGCATCTCGCCTTCGGATAGCGTGTCGACGAGGTTCGCAGGCATCGGGCTGAGCGCGCTCGGCGCGCTCGACGCGATGTCGGCCTTCGCGATGCGATCGCGCGCCTCGGAAAGCAGGCTCGTGCGCACCTCGATCGCGTCGGGCGCGTCGCTGACGGCGCGACCGACGATCGTGCGGCCGTCCTTCAGGCGGTACTCGGTGTTCTGGTACTGGTCGCTCACGGTGCGCGACGGCTCGACGAGCGCGACCGCGAGGTCCTCGAGCGAGAAACGCCGTGAAACGCCCGAAAGATCGGGCCCGCCCGCCTGGCCGATGCCGCCCGCACGGTGGCACTGCGAGCACTGCACGGCGTGGAACGCGCGCAGGCCTTCGGCGTGCTCACGGCCTGCACCCACCTTGGGAGCAAGCGCCAGGATCGAATCGACCGTCCACGCACGGCCCGGACCGCGCGGCGCAGGCAGCGACGCGACGGTCTGGCGGCCTGCGGCGGCGAGGGCGAGCGTCTCACGCTCGGCCTCGGGCGCGTGCGACAGGAACTCGTCCTGGATGCGCGCGAGGAAGCCAGGGAACGAATTGCCGCCCGAAGCCTTGCGCAGCGCGCCGAGCACGCGGGCGAAACGCTCGCGGTAGTCGGCGTTCCAGCCGTTCGCCGCGTTGCGCACCGCGTAGGCGATGGCGATGCGCTCGGTGCTCGGCGCGTTCGCCATCATGTCGGTGACGGCCTTGCCGTACGGTCCGCCGCGCGCGAGGAGCGCGGCGTCGATCGGCTTCGGCATCGACATGTCAGGGCGCTCGAGCAGGGCAAGCGCGCCTGCGACGGCCTGTGGCGCGCCGAGCTTCGCAAGCAGGTTCGTGCGATGCGTGTCGAGTTCGGCGCGGCGCTCGCTGCCTTCCTTCGCGGGGTAATGCGCGAGGATCGCGTCGCGCAGCGCGTCGCCGTTCGCCACCGTGGTCGAGCGCGAGGCCATGCGGAGGAGCCAGAGCTCGCACGCGCGCAGCCATTCCTTCTCAAGCGGCGTGCCGCGGACCTCCGGCTCGAGCGCGGCGAGCTGCGCCGCGATCGGAGAGCCGTCGATGTCGGCGCTGCCCGTGCGGCAGAGCGCGACGAGCGCGAGGATCGATGGGCGCGGGTCGCGGATCGACGCGGCGCGTGCACGCCAGAGCGCGGGGTCCTGGTGCTCAAGCGCGATGCGTGCTGCGCTGCGCACGCCCGCATCGGGCGACGAAAGCGCCGCGAACGCGCGCTCGACCGCGGGCTGCGCGGCGGATGCGTCGAGGCGACGATGCATCGCTTCAAGCTGACGCCGCTCGGCGAGCGCCGCAGGAACCGCCATCGGCGCGCGCTTGATCGCGATGGGCTGCTCGGCGCGCACGCGATACACGGCGCTCGGCAGGTTGCGGCCGCCGACGGCGAAGTACATCGCGCCATCGCGCACCACCGCGTCGGTGAGCGGCAGCGGACGACCTGCAAGGAACGGCTCGATGCGCAGCCTCGGGCTCGACGCATCCTTCGAGTCGTCGGTGGGCCAGGCCGCCCACATGGTGCCGTAGGTCCAGTCGAGGAAGAACATCGCCTCGTTCCACGGCGCAGGGAACTGCAGGCCTTGCGCCGCAAGCACGCCCGTCGGCGACGCAGGGCCGACATCGGCCGCGGCGGGGAACGAGTCGGGGCTCCACTCGGGCCACTTGCCGCTGCCCGAGCGCCAGCCGTAGTCGATGCCGCTCGCGCACTCGTTGATGCGCGTGGGGCGGTACCACGGCAGGCCCATGTCCCACTCCATGTCGCTGTCGAAGGTGAACGCGCGACCCACCTCGTCGAACGCGAGGTCGTAGGAGTTTCGGAAGCCGATCGTCATGAGCTCCCACGACTTGCCGTCGCGGTCGGTGCGTGCGATCCATCCGCCCGGCGCCATCACGCCGACGGCGTGGCCGTTCGGGTCCCAGATGCGGTCGAAGGCGATGTCCTCCTGCCAGATGGCAGGAACGCGCGAGTTGCGCACGGCCTCTTCGGGCGGCGCGCAGTGGTTGCCGCCGACGACCCAGAGCGAGCCGTCGGGCGCGAGCACGACCTGGTGCGGCCCGTGCTCGCCGCCGTCCTTCGCGATCGGCATGAGCAGCGCGCGATCGTCGTACGCGCCGTCGCGATCGGTGTCGCGCAGGCGCCAGAGGCCCTGCTCCTCGGGGCCGCCGCGTGAAACCACGGCGTAGAGGTCGTTGTCGACCGCAAGCAGGCCGTGCGCGTGCCCGATGTCGGGCTTGATCGGCTCGATCTTCGACTCGCTGGCAGGCCTGCCGTCGGCGCACGGCGTGATGGCGAACATCTTGCCGTACTGCGGGCTCACGATCAGTCGGCCGCGGCCGTCGACCGTCATCGAGACGATCGAGCCGCGCGCGGGCGACGCGACGAAGACGGGCTCGACGATGAAGCCCTTCGCGACCGAGATCGCACGGTCGATGTCGGGGCGCTCGGTGTCGTCGACGCCGCCGAGCACCATGCCCCACGGCGCATCGCCGTAGCGCGCGACGACCGTGGCGGGCTTCGGCGAGGAATCGGAGGTGCTCGAGGCCTGCCAGTTCGCATCGGTGATCAGGCGACCCTTCGTGCCGTCCTCGCGCGTGAAGTCGAGGTACGCACAGACGCCTGCGGGGCCGCCTTCGTTCGATGCCTCGATGACGAGCACATGCTCGCCCGCGGGGAGCTCGCCGATCTCGGCTTCGGCGCCCGTCTCCCACGCGTCGCTCCTTGCGATCTCGCGGCCGTCGAGCGCGACGCGCGCGCGGTTGTCGGCGCTGACGAGCAGACGCGCGCCGCGAACCGCGGTGCCAAGCGTGAACTTGCGCGTGAGCACGACGCGGTCGTCGGCGCCCGCGTCGTTCGACGACCACACCCACATCGGCATCGGCATCGGCATCATCGGCTGCGGCGCGGGCCTTGCGGGCGCAGGCACCGCGGGAACATCGGGCCGCGGCGCATCGACCGCCTGCTGCATCGCGGCGCGCGCGTCTTCCTGCGCGACGACCGCGCTTCCCGCGAAGTTGATCACCCGCGAGAGCGCGACGGCGAGAAGCCCCGCGCCGCCGATGACACTGATGCCGACAAGTCCGATGGCGATCGATCGCTGCATCGGCGCATCTTGGCGAAATGCGGCGCGACGGTCGAGCGTGTGGCGGGAAAACGGTGAAAATCGGCCGATCGGCCGCATACCATGCGCTTCATGTCCGAGGACCTCTGGTCGCCGATCCGCACCGAGCGACGCGCGAAGGCCGCGCCGCTCGCGGTGCGCGTGCGCCCGCGCACGCTCGACGAGATCGTCGGGCAGCGCCATTGCCTCGGCGACGGCGCGCTGCTCAGGCGGCTCATCGAGCAGGACGCGCTGCAGTCGATGATCGTCGCGGGCCCGCCAGGCACGGGAAAGACCACGCTTGCCGAGGTCATCGCGCAGCGCACGGGCGCCTCGGTCGACCGCGCGCACGGCGCGACGACGGGCGTGAAGGAACTGCGCGAGAAGATCGAGGCCGCCGCGCGCAGGCTCGGCGAGTCGGCGCGCCGCACGCTGCTGTTTGTCGATGAGATCCACCGACTCGCGCGCAACCAGCAGGACGCGCTCCTCGAGGGCGTCGAGGCGGGCCATGTCGTCCTCTTCGGCGCGACCACCGAGAACCCGACCTTCGCGGTGGCGCCTGCGCTCCTCTCGCGGTCGACTGTGTTCCGATTCCAGCCCGTCGACGAGGAAGGCGTGCGCGCGGCGATTCGCCGCGCGATCGCGCATCCCGACGGAACGGGCGTCGCGGGCCTTTCGATCGACGACGACGCGTGCGCGCACCTCGCGCGCGCGTGCGACGGCGATGTGCGGCGCGCGCTGAGCGCGCTCGAGACCGCGGCAAACGCCGTGCGTGCGCAGCAGCAGCCGCGCATCGACCTTTCGCTTGCCTGCGCCGCGCTCGACGGCAAGATCGCCGTCTTCGACCGCGGCGGCGACGAGCACTACGACCTCGCGAGCGCGCTCATCAAGTCGATGCGCGGCAGCGACCCCGACGCCGCGGTCTACTGGCTCGCGCGCATGCTCGTCGGCGGCGAGGACCTGAACTTCATCTGCAGGCGCCTGGCGATCTTCGCGAGCGAGGATGTGGGGAACGCCGACCCGCGCGCGCTGCAGGTCGCGATGGCCGCGTGGCAGGCGGTCGAGCGCGTGGGCATGCCCGAGGCCCAGCTCGTGCTGTCGCAGTGCGTCACCTTCCTCGCGGTGGCGCCGAAGTCGAACGCGGCCGCATGCGCGATCTGGGAGGCGATGGACGACGCGCGCGAATCGCGCACGCTGCCCGTGCCGTTCGAGATCGTCGACCAGACGAAGCGGCGGCTCGTGCGCACGGGCGACGATGGCGCACCGCTCGCGGAAGGCGCAGGGCGCTACGAGTACCCGCACGACCGCGCCGACGGCGTGGGCACGCAGGACTATCTCGGCGTCGCGCGCACCTACTACCGCCCCACCGACCGTGGGCTTGAGAAGGCGATCTCCGAGCACCTCGAGCGCGTGCGCGCGATGCGCCGCGAGGCGCGCGGCGGCGACCGAGGAGGATCGCGATGAGCCGTGGTTCAGCGAAGCAGCCGCCGTCGCCGCAGAAGCCCTCCAAGGAGAGGACTTCGAGAGAGAAGGCTGCGAACGAGAGGCACTCCGCGACCGATGTGCGGGAGACGAAGGCCGCCATGCGCGCCGAGATCAAGGCGCGCGTGGCCGCAGTCGGCCGCTTCGCGCGCGACCGGCGCTCGACGGCGGCGGCGATGCTCGCGATCCGCTCTCCTGCGCTTGCTCGCGCGCGCGTCGTGCTCTCGTTTCGCGCGCTGCCCGATGAGATCGACGCCGATCCGCTGACACGGCTTCTTTCCGAGCAGGGCGTGCGCGTGGTGTTTCCCCGCGTCGATGCGCATGGAGCGCTCGAGCTGCTCGCACCGCCCGCGGGGCAGCCGCTCGAGGCGCGTTTCTTCGCGACCGATCGCTACGGCATCGCCTCACCCGATCCGCAGGCCGCGGGAGTGGAGCGTTTCGCGCCCCGCGACCTCGACGCGGTCGTGGTCCCTGGCCGTGCCTTCGACGCGCGCGGCGCGCGTCTTGGCCGCGGAAAGGGCTTCTACGACGGGCTGATCGCGCGGCTGAGGCCCGATGCGCGGACCGCCACCGTCGGGCTCTGCCACCGCGAGCAGATGGTCGCGCAGGTGCCCGAGGACGCGCATGACAGGCGGGTGGCGTGGGTCGCGACCGACCGCGCACTGCTGCGCGCGCGGGCGTAGACTGCATGGACTCCCGCGAAAGCACTGAGAAAGAGAGTCGCAGCCATGGCGCTTGCCAGCCAATCGAACAGGACCAACCGCACGACCTCCTCGCGCGACCGTCGCGGGGTGCCCACGCCTCTGATCGCCGTCGCGGCGTCGATGCTTGCGCTCGGTGGCGCGTACTGGCTGATCGAGCTCGGGCGCGCGAAGGAAGCCGAGCCAACGGCGAGCGCCGTGATGGATGCGCCTGTGCTCGCGAGCACCGCGTCGCTTGCGCCCGCGGGAACTTTGACCGAAGGCAAGCCGACGCCGCGCGAGGCTGAAGGCGCGCCGACCGCCGACGCACCTACGACTCCCGCGCCTTCCGAAGAACCGCCCGCGATTCAAGCGAAGCCCGCAGCCACACTCGCCGCAGTCGTACCGACGATCGTGCCCGCCGCGGCGCTGCAGGAGACTCCGCCCGCCACGAAGCCCGCACCTGCGGGGAACGGTTTCGACGCGGCACCAGCGCCCGCGCAGCCCCCCGCGACCGCTGCGTCGGGCGCCACCGCGGAGCTCGCGCGCGGGCTCTCGCTTGCCGCGAACGATCCCATCGCCGCACGCACGGCGCTTTCGAACGCCCTGCTCGCAGGCACCCTCACCGAGCCCGAGGCGAAGCAGGCCGCCGACATGCTCAACGAGATCAGCCGCCGCATCGTGTTCACGCCCTCGGCGAACGCGAACGACACGATGTTCTTCACGCACACGATCGCCTCGGGCGAGAGCCTCGAGCGCATCGTGCGCAAGTACAAGCCCGGCTGCGACTGGCGCTTCGTGCAGCGCATCAACGGCATCAAGAAGCCCGAGGCGATCCGCGTCGGGCAGCGCATCAAGATCCCGAAGGGGCCATTCAGCGCCATGGTGTCGAAGCGCGACTACCGCCTCGACATCTGCCTCGGCGCAGGATCCGAGCGCGTGGTCATCGCGTGCCTGCCCGTCGGGCTCGGCAGCGAGAACGGCACGCCTGTCGGCCGTTTCCGCGTGAAGCCTGGCTCGAAGCTCATCGACCCCGAGTGGCGCCATCCGCACACGGGCGAGTACTTCGCGAGCAACGATCCGAAGAATCCGATCGGCGAGCACTGGCTCGGGCTCGAGGGCACCGAGCAGGCGACCTCGCAGCTTGCGGGCTACGGCATCCACGGCACCATCGACATCGACTCGATCGGGCACAACCGCAGCCTCGGCTGCGTGCGCCTGCTTGCCGACGATGTGGCGCTGGCGTGGGAAGCGCTCGGCGACGGCGCCGAGGTCGAGATCCGCGCGAACTGAGGCCGCATGAAGCCGCTCATCGGCATCACCATGGGCGACCCGCTCGGCATCGGGCCCGAGGTCGTCGTGAAGGCGCTCGGCGACGCGGCGTTGCGCGCGACGGCGCGGTTCGTGGTGTACGGCGACAACGAGCTGCTGCTTGCCGCCGCCGAGAAGGCGCGCGTGCATCCCGCGTGGTTCCGTGCCACCGTCGACCATGCACGCGACGGCAGCATGCTGCTCGGCGACTTCACCGTGATCGACTACGGCATCGCGGGCACGCTCGGCGGCGCGCGCGAGCCGAGCAAGCCTGGCGGGCTCGCGAGCAAGGCGTTCGTCGAGGATGCGATCGCCGACGCGATGCGCGGCCCGAGCGACGCCCGCAGGCTCGACGCGGTCGTGACCGCGCCGATCTCGAAGGAGTCGTGGACGCAGGCGGGCTTCCGCTGGCCAGGCCACACCGAGCTCTTCGCGGCGCGCACGCGGGCGAAGCGGCAGGCGATGGCGTTCGTCTCGCCGCGGCTCAAGGTCGCGCTCGCGACCACGCATGTGCCGCTCATGGAGATCCGCAACCTGCTCACCATCGGGCGCGTGCACGAGCCGATCGCGCTCGGGCACGAGCTGTGCGTGCGGCTCGGCATCGCGAAGCCGCGCATCGCGGTGTGCGGGCTGAATCCGCACGCGGGTGAGAACGGCCTCTTCGGCGACGAGGAGATCCGCGTCATCAAGCCCGCGGTCGACATGGCGCGCGCGTCGGGCATCGATGTGCACGGGCCGTTCCCTGGCGACACGATCTTCATCTCGGCGGCGGAAGGCGCGTGGGATCTCGTCGTCGCGATGTACCACGACCAGGGGCTCATTCCCGTGAAGCTGCTCGGATGGGACAAGGCGGTCAATGTCACGCTGGGCCTTCCGATCGTGCGCACGAGCCCCGACCACGGGACGGCGTTCGACATCGCGGGCCGCGGCGTGGCGAGCGAAGGCTCGATGAAGGCGGCGATCGAGCTTGCGGTGCGCCTTGCGGCGACGCGCGCCGTCGATGTGGGCGTGGCCACGCCTGTGGCGAAATAACCGTTTCCGCATGAAAGTCGCGGCGTGGTTCTGGTGCGCGCCGCGGCATGCCGTACCTTGGCTCGATGCTCCGCAGAGCCGCCGCCATTGCCCTTGAAATCGCTGTCGCCGCGTCCGTGGCGCACGCCGCACCACCCGCGGGCTTCACCAGCGAAACGATGGGCAGCGCGTGGAACGAAGCGTGCGGCGTCGCGTTTCTTCCGAACGGCAGCGCGATCGTCTTCGAGCGCGGCGGCAAGCTGTGGACCGTGAGCTCCGCGGGCGTGAAGGGAAGCGCGCCGCTCCTCGACCTCTCCGATGAAGTGGGCGCGTGGCGCGACTACGGCCTGATGAGCGTGGCGGTGCATCCGAACTTCGCGGAGAACGGCTGGATCTACCTGCTGTATGTGGTCGATCGCCACCACCTCGATTTCGCCGGCACCGCGCAATACAACGCCGCGACCAACACCTACTACGCCGCGACCATCGGCCGCATCACGCGCTACGAGCTGCACGACGGGAAGGGCGGCCTGCACGCCGACCTCGCGTCGCGCATGGTGCTGCTTGGCGAAACGGCGTCGACGGGCGTGCCGATCACGCATCAGTCGCACGGGCTCGGCACGCTCGCGTTCGCCGAGGACGGCACGCTGCTCCTGACGACGGGCGATGCGGCGAGCTACAACCTCGTCGACACGGGCGGGCAGGTCGCCGATGGCTATGTGAACGACGCGCTCGCCCGCGGAATCCTGCGCGAGAAGGAGAATGTGGGCGCGTTCCGCTCGCAGCTCGTCGACTGCCTGAATGGAAAGCTGCTCCGCCTCGACGCGACGACGGGCGACGGCGTGCCGAGCAACCCGTGGTTCAACGCCGCGACGCCGCGTGCGCCGAAGAGCCGCGTGTGGGCGCTTGGACTGCGCAATCCGTTTCGCATGAGCGTGGTCGCGGGAACCGGCGGGCACGACCCGTCGGAGGGCGATCCAGGCATCGTGCAGATCGGCGATGTGGGCTGGTCTTCGTGGGAAGACATGCAGGTCTGCACCGCGGCGAAGCAGAACTTCGGCTGGCCGATCTTCGAGGGGCTCGACTTCAACGCGGGCTACTGGAACGCGTCACCTGTGAACAGCGATGCGCCCACGGGGCAGCCTGCGCCGTGCCCGACGGCGTACCGCTTCCGCGATCTGCTGGGGCAGGACTCGCAGGCGCCGTCGGCGCTCGTGCGGCACGATCCATGCAGGTTCCTGCAGGCCGAGAGCGCGGCGGCGACAGGTGCGCCCGTCACGACGACCTATGTGGGCTACCAGGGCGCGGGGTACCGCGACTACCAGCAGACGAGCGGCGAGAAGATCACTTTCTCGGTCAGCGTGCAGACCACGGGCCAGCACACGCTCTATGTGCGCTACGCGCATGGTGGCGCCACGAATAGGCCGCTGCGCGTCGAGGTCGATGGCGTGAGCGCGATCGCGTCGCTCGCATTCGAGCCGACGGGATCGTGGACCGAGTGGAGGCTGCAGTCGGCGACGCTGAATCTGGCCGCGGGCTCGCGGCAGATCGCGCTTGCGACGACGAACGCGAGCGGGCCGAACATCGACGCGATCGCCGTGGTCGCGGGGTCGGGCGCTGCGCCCGCCATCGCGGCCGCGGTGCCGACTTTCGTCCACCGCAGGCCCGTGATCGACTGGAGCCATGGTGGAAGCGTGGCGCGCACGCCTGCTTTCGCGAACGGCGCGGCGGCGGTCGTGAATGTGGGCGCGACAGGTGGCGCGAGCGGCGCTGCGTTCGCGGGCCTCTGTGCGGTCGGCGGCCCGCGCGTCTCGTACGCGTCGTGGCCTTCGGACTTCCGCGATGTGCTGTTCATCGGCGACTACGGCTCGGGGTGGATCCGCGCGCTCGCGTTCAACACGGTGGGCGAGGTCTCGGCGGTGCGCGTCTTCGACAGCGCGGCGCCGTCGCTTGTCGCGCTCGAAACGAACCCGCTCGACCAGAGCCTCTGGTCGATCCGCTGGCCGTCGACCGTGCTGCGTCACCGCTATCAACCGGGCGCGAACCAGCCGCCTGTGGCGCGCATCGCGGCGACGCCGTCGTTCGGGCCGTCGCCGCTCACCGTCACGCTCTCTGCCGCGGGCTCGAGCGACCCTGAGAACGGCGCGCTCACCTACGCGTGGAACTTCGGCGACGGCACGCCGGGCGCAAGCGGCGCGACGGTCACGCATGTGTATTCCGCGCCGTCGTCGGCGCCCGTGCGCTTCGACCCCGTGGTCACGGTGACCGACCCTGCGGGCGCGACGGCGACTGCGTCGATCACGGTCGGCGTGAACAACACGCCGCCAACGGTCGCGATCACGAGCCTCTACGACGGCATGCTCTACCCGATGAGCGGTGATTCGGTGTTTCCGCTGCGCGCCGCGATGGCCGACGCCGAGCACGCCGCGTCGCAACTCGTCTGCAAGTGGGTCACCACGCTGCACCACAACACCCACACGCACAGCGAACCACCCGACGCGCAGTGCGAGACGACGACGCTCATCTCGCCGCTCGGCTGCGAGCTCGAGACATACTTCTTCGAGGTGGCGCTGACCGTGACCGACGCGGGCGGCCTGGCGACGACCGAAGCGGTGTTCCTCTATCCCGACTGCAACGGATGGCTCGCGTGTCCTGCCGACCTCGATCACAACGGCGTGGTCGATGCGGCCGACATGGCGGCGCTTCTCTCGGCGTGGGGATCGCAGGGGCCGGCCGATCTCGATCTCGACGGCGTCACCGCCGCGAGCGACCTCGCCGCGCTGCTCAATGCGTGGGGCGTGTGCAGGTAGCGCGCCGCGTCAGGGAATGATGCGGAAGGTCCAGGGGTACTGGAACGAGGCGCCCTTCGCGCTCGCGACGAGGCCGCGGACCCCGACCACGATGCAGTAGGCGATGAGGGCGAGGTACACGAGCCCCGCGATGAGCGGCGGGATGACGAGCGGGCTTCCGATGAAGCCGAACACGATCGCCGCCAGCGAGACGATGCAGAGCGTGATCAGGCAGTTGAGCGCCGACTTCGCTTCGGCGACCACGCGCGGGCGCTCGGCGCCGAGCGACCACACGATCGCGGGGCCGATCAGCGAGAGCACATTGATGAAGGGCGACGCCAGCACGCTGGCGCGGCAGACCACCTCCGCCACGCGCGGGTCGAGCGAGTAGGCGTGCGGCGAGGTCGCGCGGCCGCATGTCGCGCAGTAGACGGCGCTCGGCGGCACCGCCCCGCGGCAGAAGCGGCAGCGGGTCGGGTCGGCGGACGCATCGGCTGGTCCGCCAGATGCGTCGGGCGGCGAAGCGGGCGGGGTCGTGGGCGGCGTGCGCGCCCCGCGCGGCCACTCGATGCCCGCGACGGTCGACGCCGCGACCCATGCCTGCTGCGACGGGTCGAAGACCGAGGTCGTGGGCGTGATCACGCCGAGGGCTGCGAGTCGAGCGAGCTCTGCGAATTCGACGGGGCCTCGAGAGCTGCCGTCTTGCGACCAGAACCATGCGTTGGGGTCGGACATCGTGGGTACCTGCGTGCGGAGTGGCGCGACGAGGTCGCGGCGCACCGCATCTATCGATCCGATCGACGAAAAAGATGTCAGGAAAAAAGGGAGTGAGTTTCGGAGCGGGCGCGTGGTGGCCTTATGTTCGCGGCCCCGAAGCGAGCGTCGCGTCGGGAATCGCAGAGACTCCGCGCAGCCTGCGGGCGCGCGGACCATGGGAAGGAAAGGGTCAGGCATATGGCAGTTCACAGGAATCGCGCCTTCGGGCGCGCGGCGATGGCATGGGCTTCGAATGGCGGCAGCGTGCGCGCCGCACGCGGCGCCGCGGGCGTGGTGGCGGTCACGATGGCCGCGGCGGCGGCCTCGCCTGCATCCGCTGGGCTCGTGGCGGCGTGGAACATGAACGGGATCGCGCCTTCGGTGTCCACGAGCCTGTTCGCTTCATCGGGCAAGGGCGTCATCGACCTTGGCGGGCCCGATGGGTTCGCGGGCGGCGCAGGCACGCTTGCGGGAACCACGCTCGGCGCACTCGAGGGCGACCTCGCAGGCGACGCGCTGTCGGTCTCGGGCATGGCCTACAACGGGAAGGCGATGCGGATCGATGTCGCGACCGCGGGCCTTCGCGACCTCGTCTTCGGCTTCGCCACCAGGCGTTCGAGCACGGGCTTCGCATCGTGCCGCATCGACTGCTGGGACGGCCTGATGTGGGTGCCCGTGACAAGCTTCGCGCCGAGCAGCGTGGCATGGGAGATCGTGTCGGTCGACCTCTCGTCGTTCGACATGCTCGAGGACGGGCAGGCGAGCCTGCGCGTCGTGCTCGATGGCGCCACGAGCTCGACGGGCAGCGTGCGCTTCGACAATCTCGCGCTCTCGGGGAGCACGGTGCCCGCGCCTGGGGCGCTCGCGCTTCTCGCGGTCGCCGGGTGCGCGACGCGGGGCAGGCGTCGGTGATGGATCCGTCAAACAGGCAGGGCTCCGCGCATGGGGGCGCGGAGCCCTGCTCCATCAGCTGGTGGTGTCGGTCAGCCGATCCTCAGCCAGTCCGTGAACAGGAACTCGAAGCGCTGCGAGAGCAGCGTGATGCGTCCCATCACGGTCAGGCCGAACGCCGATCCGAAGGTGATCATCAGGAACCAGATGCCCACGCGCGCGGTCTTGCCGACGGCGCCCTTGTGCTCGACCGAGAAGAAGAAGTAGACGAGCACGGAGAGCACGCCGACGACACCGACGAGGGAGGACAGGGACATCCAGAAGTCGAAGCCGAGCTTTGCAGCGTCGTCGGCCTGCGGGGAGAACACGACCAGCGGCTTCATCGCCTCGAGGCTCTGCGGCAGCAGGTCGGCCTCGACCGACGAGATCACCTTCAGGCCCGCCGTGGTGCCGATGATGAAGGCGAGCGGCCACACCGAGATCCAGCCGCCGCGCGGCGCGAGGCGCCACAGCAGCAGGAAGCCGAGCGTGAGCGGCACCAACGCGAGCGCGAAGTCGAGACCAGGGGTCGACGATGCCTGCAGGTCGGGGAGCAGATTGGACTGCGTGAAACCCGGTGCAAGCGGCGCGATGAGCTTCGGCACGAGCGCCGTCCAGAAGCCGTTCACCATCCAGTAGCCGGCCGACACGCCAACGAGCAGGCTTTCAGCCACCTTGTACACGGGGTTGTCGCGCCAGAGGAACGAGAAGATCGCGAGCGTCAGGAACGCGGCGACCCAGACGCCGAGCGTGTCGATGGGGCTCGCCTCAAGCGTGCGCGTCGGCGCGGTGCCTGGGTTCGCCGCGAGTTCGGCCTGGACCGCCTCGTACTCCTTCTCCGTGACCGCGGGTCGCGTCGTCCACTTCACGGGGTCGACGCCCTCGACGGGCTTCCACTCGCCCGAGACGATCTTCTGATCGGTGGGCTCGAGCCACGCGGTCCTCGACTCGCCATCGGCGCCCGTGTGCCTGGCCTGGATCCGCTCGTTCGACTTGAGGTCGACATACTTGCGCGCGAAGTACGGCTCGGAGAAGAGCGTCTGGTCGGCGACCGCCGCGAGCAGGAAGAGGAGGAGCGCGATCATCGCGACGGGGCTCGGGCCCTTCGCGCCTCCGCTTGGCGTCGTTGGGTTGCTCATCGTCGGCCTCCCTTCATGCCGCGGGCCGCGAACATCGAGGCGTTCCCAAGGACGATCAGCCCGATCATCAGGAGGTGCGCCACGAACTGCGGCCCCATCCTGCGGCGGCCTTCTTCGAGTCGCTCGGGATGCGCGGGGGGCGGATACGCGGCCGCGACCAGCGTCTCGTACTCGGCGGCGCCCTTGACGGCGGCGAGAAGGCCTTCCATCTGGGTCGGGTAGTACGGGAACAGCTGGTTCGCCTGCACGCCCGTCGAGCCAGCCGCAAGCACATAGGCGTCGGGGTAGGTGCTCTTCGCGTACTGGACCCACTCCTTCGCACCTGCGTAGCCAGCCGAGACGGTGACGATGAGGTCGAAGTCCTGGAGCGTCTTGACATCGCTCATCAGCGGGATGTTTCCGATCGGGGTGCCGCGCACATCGAGCGGGTACTGCGACGCGAAGTTCGTGGTGAGGCCCTTGATGACGGTCTCGAAGCCGGGCATGTAGCCGAGCTGCACATAGTCCTCGCCGTAGCGGTACTGCGGGTGGTTCGCGAGCAGGATGCTGTCGATCGTGGCTTCCGCCATCTGCTTGCCGAGCGGCCAGAGCGCCATGAAGGCCATCTTGTGGCCCCGCGCGGCGCAGTGGTGCACGAAGGCGTTCGCCATGGGCTGCAGTTCGCCCTCGCTCGCCGGGTCGTAGTCGAACGAGAAGAGCACCTTCGCGCCCGCCGGCACGGACTCGATGGCATCGAAGGTCGCGGACGACATCTTGCCAGGCGTCTCGGGAAAGCTGAGGCCCGTGAGCATGGGGATCGCCACTGCGAGCGCCATCGAGAGGTAGATCCAGCGACGGTCGATGTCGCCGAGCCGTACGAGCAGGCGGCGCACGGGGCCGATGTGTGGAGTCTGGTCAGTCATGGGGTCGCTCCATCAGCTCCGTGGCAGGTAGCTCTTGTCGATTCCGAGCATGAAGCGCAGGCTTGTCGCCAGCGCGCCAAGGGCGATGCCGATCGTGATCGCGCGCATGCCCGCCGTCGCGACATGCTCGATGACGCCCGTCGACATGGCGTCGAGCCGCACGAAGAAGAAGGCGGAGTCCTTCGGCACCCAGCCCGTCAGCAGCTCGGCCGCGTAGGTGCGTGCGAGCAGGATGATGAACGCCGTGACGAGCAGGATGTTCGCCTCGATGTTCTTCGCGCGGAAGGCGCGGAACGCGGCGCTCGCCACATAGAACGCGAGCAGCGCGAACATCGTGGCCGTGAGCGGCGACATGACATACTCGTACATCCAGCCGTAGGCAGACTCGCGCGTCTCGTAGTCGCCCGCGAAGTACACCGTCGGGTTCTGCGGGTTCGGCACGGCGCCGATCTTGAGGAAGCCGAAGACGAGCATCGCTGCGAACGCCGCGATGGTGATCGCCGAGTACGCCCAGCCAGGGCGGCGCGAGGAGATCTTCTCGAGGTTGACGAGCAGCAGGTTTCCTGCGCCGAGGATCGCCGTGATCGCCGCGACGACGCTGAACCAGTTGAGCACGACCTCGCCCCACGACTGCGTCATGGGCGAGAAGTGCGCCGCAACGAGCAGCGTGCCCGTGAGGCTGAGGATCGCGATGGGTATGCCACGCTTGAACATGGGTCAGGATCCTCCGAACGCGAGCGCGATGGACGCGTAGGTCGCCATCGCGCAGCCGACGACGATCGAGGCGGCGACGAGCAGCTTGCCGATGTCCTGCCCCCTGATCGAGCCGAGCTGGTCGCGCTCGCCCGAGAGATACGCGCTCGCGGCGAAGAACTCCTCGCCAAGCAGCGTGTAGTCGCAGGCCGCGACAAAGAACGGCAGCTGCGACGGTTCGGCCGTGCCCGCCACCTGGATCGCGCCGATGGCGTTGCCGTTCTCGGCAAGCACCAGGCTCTCAGCGTAGAACGCGCCCATGTAGAAGCACGCGGCAGGCTTGTCGCGCACCATCTTGCCGCTGAGGTACGCGACATAGCCGAACTGCTCGTCGGTGATGTAGTTGATGCGGCCCTCGCTGTAGGTCTCGGGGCGCCCGGCGGCGTAGTGGGCCGACTGCACCGTCTCGCGCGCGGCGGTCATGACGAGCGAGCGCGCGGTCGGCACCTCGAGCTGCGCGTCGTACTCGGCCGCGGTCTTCGCGACCCTGCCGAGCACGGTGATGCCCGCGACCGTCTGGATGTCGTTCATGTCCTGGATGCCTGGCACGAAGAGCACGGGGCGGCCCATCTCGGTCGCGCGGCCGACCGCTTCGTCGATCGCCTCGAGCGCCGCGATGCGGCGGATGCGCACGCTGCCGCCGAGCCGCGCGATCACGATGCCCGCGATGATGCATGCGCTCGCCACGGCGACGGCGAGCAGGAGCCCGAGCCGTCCTGTGTCGAACCACGCCTTCGCGGCTTCGGCGGCCACGGCGCCATCGACGGCCGCGGGCGCCGCGTCCTGCGCCCATGCGATGGCGGCGCACATCGACGCCGCCGACAGCGACGCGATCCTGAGTGCGCTCGCGTGTGCTTGTCGGATCCGCATGCCAATCCTCGCTGCCGCACGCGCGGCGTTCAGGTCTCGATCAACTCGATGTTCGCCCGCGGCACGGTGACGCGGCGTCCATCGCCGAGCGTCACCTCGAGCACGCGCGCCTTCGACCCAGAGCCGAGCACCGCGGGCTCGCTCGGCAGCGCCGCGACGCTGCCGATCAGCCCGAAGTACGGATCGCGGATGAGCCGCACCTGCGTGCCGATCTCGAGCGCGCCCTCCTCGGGCCGCGCCCCCGTCGACGGCGCGGGGTCGCCCGCCTGCCGCGCGACCACGATCTCGGGGCGCATCACGCCCGCGCGGATCTGCGTCGCGCCGTTCACGCTCGCCTCGCGGCCCTCGAACCCCTTGAGCAGCGCGAAGGTGCGCGCCGCCATCGCGATGTCGCCGAAGCCCTCGGTCACGACGAGCGTGAGCCCGATGCGCTCGCTGCCCGTGATCGCGACGCCGAGGTCGTACCCGAGGATCGCCTTCAGATCGGCGTCGTCGATCCCGCCCGCGACAAGCGCCGCGACACCCGCCGCCTGCGCCGCCTGCACGGCGCCCGCCGTCATGCGCGCGCCGCCGACCACGACCGCGCCCTTCATGTCGGGCTTGATGTCGGCCGCGCCCAGCGTCGCATCGGGCGAGTTCGCCGCCATGCGGATTGGCCCGACCGTCTCGCCACCGACGCCGAAGATGCCCTGCACGAGCGCCGCGTCGCACTCGACCACGGCGCCCTCGCCGCTCAAGGCCTCAACGACCGTGCCCGAGACATACGCCTTCACCTCGACCGCGATCGGCGCACCTCGCAGGATCACCTGCCCCGTCGTCGCGCTGATCGACTCGACCGTGCCCGCGGCGGGCGAAGGCACTTCCTTCTTGCCGAGCCCGAAGATGCCCTTCGACCGCGCGAGCGGCTGCCCCGCCTCGACGGTGTCGCCCTGCTTCACCAACATGAGCGACGGCACATCGCCCGCGGGCGCCGACAGCAGCGATGCGAGCGCGACAGGCGTGACCTCGCCCTCGACGAAGGTACGCGCCACCGTGTCGCGCGCGCCCACGCGGTCGCCCGCCTTCACGAGCACCTCGCCCGTGACGGGCAGCAGACGCCGCGCGCGGTAGACCGTGCTCGCAGACACCTTGAGTCCTGGCGTGTAGGCCTTGGCCATGGCGGGAACCTAGCAGACCCCCCACGCCTGCGCCCAGCGCGCGACGGCCGCCTTGCGGTCGGCCTCGCCTTCGGGCAACACGAGCGGTCGTCCGCGCGCGTCGAACAGGATGCCGACCGTGCCGCCCGTCACGCGACGCTCGAGCGGCTTGCCCGCGCCCGCGCCGACATCGAAGCCCTTCTCGGGTTCGACCACGACCACGACCTCCTGGTCGCCCGCGACGCGCACGAGCGCGACATCGCCGCACGCGAGCGCTCCCGACGCAGACACCGCGCCCGAGACGCGGTAGCGGAAGCACGGCTTGCCCCACTTGCCCTCGCCCTTCGCGGCCACGCACCAGCCGAGCCGCACCAGGCAGTCGCGCTCGAAGACCTCCATCGCGGCCGCCGAATGCACGCTCGCCAGCACGCCGAGGTGCGGCATCATGAAGATCGAGTCCTTCGCGAGCTGCGTGAAGCCCTGCGGCTCGAAGCTGTCGACGAGCATCGCCGCCGTCTGCTCCATGCGCGGCGCGTGGCTGAGCACGCCGCCCGACGCGACGAGGAGGTCGAGCGCCATGTCGTCGACGATCGTGCGGCCGCTCTCCTGCTGCGAGAAGAGGTCGCCGACCGTGCGCTGCTGCTGCACGCCCTTCAGCGTGGTCGCGAACTCCTTGTGCTGCTGGTACGCCAGGCGCAGCGCCTCGCGCGCCACCGCCTGCTCGAACACGAGCGCCTCCGCCGACTGCGGGATCGTGGTCGGGCGGATCATCTTGTTCTTCACGCGGTTGCGCAGCTCGCGCTCGTCCATCGCGACATGCACCCAGCGCAGCACATTCGCCATGCCCGCCTCGGCGCACACATTCGAGATCGAGTAGCTCATGCCGAGGTTCGCGCTCACCGTGCGGTTGAAGGTGCCGCCGAACACGCTGAACACATCGGTGGTCGCGCCGCCGATGTCGACGCACACCGCGTTCAGGCCGTCGCGCTCGGCGATGCGCTGCAGGATGTCGCCCACCGCGCCTGGCGTCGGCATGATGGGCGCGTCGCTCCACGAGATGAGGCGGTCGTAGCCTGGGGCGTGCGCCATGACATGCTCGAGGAACACATCGTGGATGCGGTCGCGCGCGGGGCCGAGGTTCTCCTGCTCGAGCGTGGGGCGCAGGTTGTCGACCACCGAGAGGTCGAAGCCGCCCTGCGCGCCGAAGATCGCGCGCACCTGCGGCGCGGCCTCCTTGTTGCCCGCGAAGATCACGGGCAGCTCGTACTCGCCGCCGAAGCGCGGCCGCGGCTTCGCGGGCGCGATCTGCTCGGCGAGCTGGACGACCTGCTGCACATTGCCGCCGTCGGTGCCGCCCGAGATGAGCACCATGTCGGGGCGCAGCTCGCGGATGCGGCCGATGCGCTCGTGCGCCTTGCGCTTGTCGTTCGAGGCGATCGTGTCCATGACGATCGCGCCCGCGCCGAGGGCCGCGCGCTTGGCGCTCGCCGCGGTCATCTGCGCGACCACGCCCGCGACCACCATCTGCAGGCCGCCGCCCGCGCTCGAGGTCGAGATGTAGATATCGCAGCCGTCGGGGTCGTCGGGGCCCTTGCGGCGGATGATCGTGCCGTCGTCGGCGATGAAGCGGCGGCCCGCGAGCTCGCCGATCTCGGTCAGGGCGTTCGAGACGCCGATCGTGACATCGGCGAACGGCTCCTCGACCGTGGTCGGCGCCTCGGCGCGCTGCGTCTGGCGCCACGACTCGCCCACGCGCTCGACCAGGATCGCCTTGGTCGTGGTCGATCCGCAGTCGGTGGCCAGGATGTAGCGCAGCTTCGAGAGGTCGATCGCGGGCTTCGCGGCGTGGGCGGGCGCGTGCATGGGCGCAGCGTACCGACTCACCTCGCGATGGGCTGCGGCGCGGGCAACGGCGCGGGCAGCTGCGGCTTGGCCTTCTCAGGCTGTGCGGGCGCCGCGGCGGGTTGCGGCGCAGGCGCGTCGGGCGATGCATCCTTCACGCAGCGGAAGCCGAGGTGCTCCATCGCCGAGTCGGGCGTCGACGCCATGCGCGCGCTCGGACGGTAGCTCGCGCAGTAGCTGTCGTTGCAAAGGAACGACCCGCCACGGTGGACGCGCGACTCGGGTGCGCTCGGGTTCCGCGGGTCCCTGCTGCGCGCGGGGCCCTTCGGGTCGACCACGACCTTCGCCGCGCCGAGCGCGCCCACGCGTTCGGCGTAGGCGTCGTGCGCATAGAGGTCGGCGCACCACTCCCACACATTGCCCGCCATGTCGAAGAGGCCGTAGCCGTTCGGCGCGAAGCTCCGCACAGGCGCCGCGCGCAGGAAGCCGTCGTCCTTCGTGTTTCCCCGCGGAAATTCGCCCTGCCAGATGTTGCAGCGCCACGGCTTGCCCGCGGCGGGCACCACGGGCTCGTCGCCCCAGGTGTTGACCTTTCCCTCGAGGCCGCCGCGCGCGGCGAACTCCCATTCGGCCTCGGTGGGCAGCCGCTTCCCCGCCCATGCGCAGTAGGCGAGCGCGTCTTCATAGGCGACATGCACGACGGGGTGCGCGTCCTTGCCGTCGATGGTGCTCTCGGGGCCCTGCGGGTGCCGCCAGCTGGCGCCCGTGGTCCAGCGCCACCAGTCGAAGTAGGCGTCGGCGGGCTGCTCGGGTCCGGGCTGCGCGAAGACGAGCGACCCCGGCTCGAGCATCGCGGCGGGCGGCTTCGGGGTGCCTTCGGGCACCTGCTTGCGCAGCTCCTCCCAGTCGACGGGGCGCTCGGCGACGGTCTTGTATCCCGTTGCCTCGACGAAGCGGCGGAACTGCGCGTTCGTGACCTCGGTCGCGTCCATCCAGAAGCCGCCGACGCGCACGCGGTGGCGCGGGCGCTCGTCGGGGCGCGCGAGGCTGTCGCTGCCGCCCATCGTGAACTCGCCGCCTGCGATCCACACCATGCCTTCGGGCGCGGTCGGTGCAGGAACGGGCGCAGCGGGCGCAGGAGGCTCGGAAACCCCGAGAAACACGGGAAAGATGATCGCAAGCGAAATCGTCACGGCGTGCATCGTACGCGCGGGCGGCTACGCTCTTGCACGCCATGCGCGAGTTCCTCCGCAACGCCTTCGCGCTCGACGACGGGCGGCCCTGCGAGCCGACCGACGCGCAGCGTGCCATCCTCGAGCGGCTGGTCGCCGAGGTCGTGCGCCGTCGCATGACGGGGCCTGCGGTCGCCTTCCTCGAGATGTCGCGGCCGATGAATGCGCTCGGATCGGCGGCGGTGCACTTCTTCACGCCCGTGGCGTCGGTGCTGGCGAACCCCGAATCGATGCGGCACTTCGCCGAGTTCCTCGAGAAGCGCGGCTCGGTCGATGTGCTCGCGCGCATGATCGAGTCGGCCGAGGCGGCGCGACGCGCAGGTTGCTGCGAAGGCGCGCCCATGGGCGACGACGGCGATGGCCGTGGCGACGGCGACGCGCCGAGATGCCCGTAGTTCGCGGCGTTCTGTCAATTCGCTTCCCGTAGACTGCGGCGATGAACGCACGCACGATCGTCCTTCGCATCCTGCTGACGACGCTTCTGCTCGCGGCCGCACTCGGAGTCGTGTCGGTGTTCTCGGCGAGCAGCTTCGCGGGCCGCGCCGCGGGGTCGGCGATCGTGCTCGCGATCGCCGCGGGCCTTTCGCTGCAGTGGACGCCGAAGGACTCGGGCTCCCGCATCGACATGCTGCGCGGCTGCACGCTCGGGTTCCTCGCGATCGCGGCGCTGCTTGCGATCGGAGCGGTCTGGGAGACGGGCACCGATCGCACCGCGCAGCTCATGCTGTTCTGGATCGTGAACGGCGTCGCGGCGATCGCCCTGGCGACGCCCGCGCTCCAGCAGCGCCGCAACACCGACCGCTCGCTCGAACTCGCGGAGCGGATCTCGATCTACGGCTCGATGTTCGCCTTGGCCGTCGGATTCCTCACGGCGCTTGTCGCGACCTACGGCGTCACGAAGGTGGAGCTCGCGTACCTCTGGTCCGTCGCGCTCTCGTGCGGTTCGGCCGCAGCTGCGGCGGCGGCCACGGGCGTGCGCCGCAGCGCGACGGCGCGCCGCCCGCAGTTCGCTCCGCCGAAGCCACGCGAACGCAGGCTCGGGGTCGCGGGGATCGGCGCATCGCTTCTCGCGTTGGTCGGCTTCATGCTTGCGGCGTCGGCCTCGATTCGCGGCGATTCCAGCGAACAGTTCGTGCGGTTCGGGCTCGTCTGCACCATGGTCGCCGCTCCGATCGGCGTCTGGAACTTCTTCGGGCTGGTGCGGGCGGGTCTCGAGCTGTCGATCCTGCGGCCGCTGAGCGTGGTGCTCGTCGCGGTGTTCATCGGCCTGCTGACGGTCATGGCGTTTCGCGAGAACGGCTTCGACCCTGCGCGCGACCAGATGTTCTCGCGGCTCGCGCTCGCATGCGGCATCCTCATGTTCACCTCGCTGCTCACCGCGGCGATCATGTTCCGCCTGCGGCGCGCAAAGCCGATCGCGCTCGAGCCGATCGACGCGTTCGTCTGGAAATGCCCTCGCTGCAGCGCGGAGAGCGAGTTCGTCGTCGCCACGGGCAGCGTCTCGTGCGCGTCGTGCGGCCTCAGTGCGCGCGTCGCGCTGTGCGACGACCGCTGCCCTGCCTGCGACTACGACCTGCGCGGCCTGCCCGCCGAGGTGACGAACTGCCCCGAATGCGGCCGCGCGAGGCAGATGCCCGCCATGGCAGCCGTGCCCTCGGTGTGATCGCGCCTCCCGTTACGGGCAGATTCCCCACGCGCCGAGCAGCAACGCGAGATCCGACGCACCCACCAGGCCGTTCCGATCGAGATCGGCCGGCCCCGTGCCGCCCCATGCGCCGAGCAGCAGCGAGAGATCGGCCGCGCCAACGATTCCGTCGGCCGTCAGATCCGCGATGCAGGCGGGCGGGTAGCACTCGTCGGGCCGTCCGTCGTAGTCGATGTCGGCGCTCGTGCCATCGGCGATGTCGCAGTCGTCGGGGAACCCGTTGAGGTTGCAGTCGTTGCTCGCATCGGCCGCCGCGCGAATGCACCACACGCCTACGAAAGGCCCGCCGAGATCGTCGATGCGTAGGAACTCGTCGGCGTCCGCCGACAGGTCGTTCGGGTCGATGGTGCCGTTCTTGCCGACGAGCCACGAGGTGTAGGTCTCGCCCGTGTTGTGCTTCGCCCCCGGGTAGTCGTTGAACAGCTGGAAGTCGTGCACGATCGCGCCGACGAAGAACGAGGTCCCCGTCTCTCCGACGAGCACATCGGGAACCTCGACGCGCTCGTAGGTATTGCTGTCGGGGAACTGGATCGTGGTCGCGACATGCGCCAGCACCTGCGCGTCGTTCGGGTTGCCGTCGCCGTTCGGGTCGCTCCACAGGTAGATGTCGACAGGGAAGCCGATCGGCATCCGCGCATGCAGCACATCGACCGCGCCGATGCGCTCGCCGCCCTCCTCGACCGTGAAGTTCACGAGCCACGCCATGTTGGGGGCGTCGCTCGAGACATAGATCTCGGCGGTGCCGTCGTCGCGGCGATAGACGAACTCCTCGTCGGTGCCGAGCTGGCACGAATCGAGGATGCCGTCGGGCTGGCAGTCGGCGGCGCCGTTGGCGAGATCGATCGAGTCGGGCAGGCCGTTGCCGTCGCAATCCTCGCAGTCGTCGGGCACGCCGTTCGCATTGAGGTCGGTCGAGGTGCCCGACGCGAGCTCGCACTGGTCGGGTACGCCGTTGGGCTGGCAGTCGTCGAGCGCACCCGAGGCGAGCTCGCAGTCGTCGGGGATTCCGTTCGAGTTGCAGTCGTTGCCTGCGAGCTGGCATTCGTCGGGAATGCCATCGCCGCCACAGTCGGCGCTTGAGCCCGAGAAGATGTCGCACTCGTCGAGGTCGCCGTTTCCGTTGCAATCGAGCTCGCGCCATCCTGAGGCGCGCACGAGCCAGTCGCCTGCGAAGCCATAGGTGTCGACGCGGCCGAAGAGCGGCGCCGCGCCGAGGTTGTCGAGATCGAGCTCGCCCACGGCGTTCGACGCGACGACCCACGACTTCATCGCGAACGGCGCACCGATGTCGATCGGCGCCATGCCTGAATCCCCTGCGACCGAAGCCCCGACGAAGAAGCGCCTGCCCGCGGCACCGATGAAGACATCGGCGATGTCCACGAGCTGCAATGCGCCCGTACCCGGGCTCTCGACGAACACGAGCTCGCTGCGCACGACCTTCGCGTCGGCGGGGTTGCCGTCCTGGTCGGGGTCGCTCCACACGCAGACCTTCGCCGCCACGCCAACGGGCAGGCCCGAGCCCCACGCGACGCGCACCTCGCGCAGGATCTCGCCGCCTTCGACGACCTCGAATGCGTTGAGCCACGCGATGTCGGCGGGGTTCGTGAGGCCGATGTCGGTGTCGGGCACGCCGTCGTCGTGCTTGTAGCGCACGACCACGATCTCCTGCTGGCACTCGTCGGGAATGCCGTCGCGCTGGCAGTCCTCGCTCAGGCCGTTGCCGATGTCGATCGAATCGGGCAACGCATTGCCGTTGCAGTCCTCGCACTCGTCGGGCAGGCCGTTCGCGTTGAGGTCGGTGCTCACGCCCTGCGCGATGTCGGCCGCATCCTCGATGAAGTTGAGGTTGCAGTCGGGGAACCACTCGTAGGCGCCCATGTCGACGCAGGGCTTGCCCACGCCGCCGTCGCGAACGCGCGCAAGGCCGTTGTTGTCGAGCGGGAAGGGCTCGAGCACATCGCCGTCGAAGTCGGCGTCGAAGGTGTCGGCAGGCACGAGCGCCGCGCTCGCCGCGTCGATCGCGGCGACCCCGCCGCCGAGGCGCCAGTCGCGCGCGTCGGGGCTTGCGAACAGCGGGTCCACCGAGATGTTGCCCTCGCCCGCATCCGCGAACGGCAGCAGGGAATGGCTCGCCGCGAATGGCCCATTGAGGCCGTTGCCCCACACGACGCAGTTGTGCAGGATCTTGTCGGGGCCGGTGAAGCTCGAAAGCCCTGCGCCCGAGTTCGAGGCGATCGTGGAGTTGACGGCGTACACCGCGCCGCGATAGGTGATCACGCCGCAGTCGCCGCCACCTGTGTTGCCGCAGACGGCCGTGTTGATGAGGTTGATCGCGCCTTCGTAGGTCAGGATCGTGGCGCCGCCATCGGCGATGTTCGCGAAGATGCGGCAGTTCACGAAGGTCAGCGTGCCTTCGTAGCTGTTGGCGACCGAGCCGCCCTGCCCGCTCTCGTTGCCGTTGAAGCGGCATTCGATGAAGGTCGGGCTGTCGCCGTAGCTCGAGTAGACGCCGCCCTCCCCGCCCGCGCGGCTCGAGAGGAACTTGCAGCGGCGGAAGGTCGCGCTGCCGCCATCGATGAGCGCGCCGTTGGCGTTGGTCCGCCCGTCGCGAATGGTGAAGCCGTCGAAGACCGCCGTCGGGCCGAGGCCCGCGCCCGAGATCACGCGCACCGAGTCCTGCCCCGTGAGGATCGTCTCGTTGACGGCGAGGTTGCGCTGCGCGAGCGCGGTCTCGGTTCCTGCGAAGCCGCCGTAGATCGCAAGCCCGTCGCGCGACCCGTACGGGGTCACGCCCGGGTAGTAGGTGCCCGCCTTCACCCAGATCTCGGTGACCGCGGGGTTGGCCACCGCGGCGGTGACCGCCGACTTGATGCCCTTGAATGCCGTCGCCCAGGTCAGTCCGTCGCCGCTCGCGGGCACCGAGGGGTCGACATGGAACCGAACCTGCGCCTCTGCGCGGGGCAGGACGACGGCAAGCACCAGGAGCAAGGCGGAGACAAGCGCCGGGACGGACACGGGGCGGGTTCGAGACATGCCCCGAAGGTAAGGCCCAGCCGCGCCCGATCCACGCAGGCACACCTTTTTATTTCTAGAAAATCACGCATTCTGCGCGGCGGAAACGCCCGACGCAGGCCGAACCGTGAACTGCCCCACGCTTCCGCGCAGCGTCTGGCTTGCGCGCCGAAGTTCGTCCGCGGTCCGACCGAACTCCTCGGCGGTCTCGACCGCGCGGCGCGCCGCGTCGGCCAGCGCCGTCATCGACGCCGAGATGGTGTCGGCGCCCTGCGCCTGCGACTGCATGCCCTCGGACACCGCGCGATAGCGCTCGGCGTTCGCCTCGACCCGCTCGATGATCTCGCCCATGCGGCGGCTCGAGTCGGTGACTTCCTCGACGCCGCGCCGCACCTTCTCGGCGAAGCGGTCCATCTCCATCACGCCCGCGCCGACGGCCGACTGCATCTCGCGCACGATCGACTCGATGTCGCCCGTCGCGCCCGCGGTCTGGTCGGCGAGGCGTCGGATCTCGCGGGCGACGACGAGGAACCCGCGCCCCTGCTCGCCCGCCTTCTCGGCCTCGATCGCGGCGTTCACCGAAAGAAGGTTCGTCTGGTCGGCGACCTTCGCGATGACGCCGACCACGGCGTTGATCGACGCCGCGCGCTCGCTGATCGCCGAAAGCTTGGCCGCGATCGAATCGGCGGCCTGCGCCACCTCGCGAATCGTGCCGTCGACCGCCACCAGGCTCGCCCGCGACGAGTCGGCGAGATCGGCCGTCTCGCCGACCGAACGCTCGACCTCGGACATCGTGCGCGCGAGCTCCTTGCTCGTCGTGGTGATCTGCCTGCTTGCCGCCGCAACCTGCGCGGTCGACTCGCCGAACCGCTGCGCCATCGCGGCCTGCTCGCGGCTTGCGGCCGTCAGCTCGACCGAGCTCGTCTCGACCGTCACGCCCGCCGATTGCACGCCCGTGATGAGCCGCGCGAGCGCCGCGCGCATCGATTCGAGGCCGCGCAGCAGAACGCCCGCCTCGTCCTGCTTCGTGCAGCGCTGCACTTCGGACGCGAGGTTGCCGCGCGAGATCTCGGCCGCAGCCTTCACCGCCGCACCGAGCCTGCGCCCCGTACGCACGGCGATCTGGCCGACGAGCGCGATCGTCGAGAGCACCGCGACCGAGACGATGACGAGCCCCGTCGCGACCTGCGCACGGATCGGAGCGACGACGACCTCGCGGTCCTTCACGAGGACGAGCGTCCAGTCGCCCGCGGGTACGCGCACGGACGCGGCGATCAGGTCGACGCCGTTCCGCGGATCGGTCGAGCGATGCACGAATCCATCCGCGTCGGCGTCGCGCCGCATTTCCTCGATCATCGGCGCAAGCCGCGAGTCGGCGACGGGCGTAGTGCGCAGCTCCGCGGAAGCGCCTTCCTTCGGCGATGCACCGACCGGCGCGTCGTCGGTCGCCACGATGAAGCGCCCCCGCGACGAGACGAGGTACGCCGTCGCGCCGATCGCCTGCGTGCGCTCGCGCACCGTGCGTTCGATCGTCACGAGCGCGCGGTCGGTGGCGCCGATGCCGCGGAACCTGCCGTCGATCACGATCGGATGCGACTGCTCGACGATGAGCTGTCCGTCGTAGACATAGGGCTCGGTGACGAGCGTCGTCGCGCGGCCGTTCTCGGCAAACGCGCGGCGCACGCCGTCGTAGTACAGGCTCGTCTCCACATCGACGAGCGGCTTCACCGCGATGGCGTCGCCCTTCGTCCAGTCGCGGAACGGATACGGAAGGAAACGGCCCGTCGCATCCATCCACTCCGCGGGATCCGTCGCACGCGCCGTGGCGTCGTTGCCGTCGGCGCCCGGCTCGTAGCCGACATACGCGGCGGTGATGTCGGGGTCGGCCGCGAGCATGCCCTTGAGGACTTCCACGGTGAGCTGCCGCTTGCCGAACAGGCCTGCCTCCTGCTGCGCGGCGATCGCGCGCGCGGCGCGGATCGCGGCTTCGTTCGACTCGCCGATGCGCGCGCCGATGAAGAGCGCCTCGCGGCGAAGCTCCTCCTGCGCAAGCCGCTCGAGGTCCTCGAAGCGCTCGTATGCGTTGATGCCGATCACGAGCCCGACGAGCGCCGCGGCCGGATACACGCCGAAGAGCAGCAGGCGGCCTGCGAGCGAGCGGGCGAAGGGCACCTTGCGGTTGTCGAGTGACGGATCGGACACGCGGGGATGGTAATGGAACGCCGAAGTACTACGATGGCCGCATGACCATGCAGCCGACCACCCTCCCCACGAAGCCCGGCGTCGTTTCGCGCTTCCAGTCGATCGCCGACACGCCAGGGGAGCCCAGCGGCTTCATGGCGGATGGCTCGGTGATGGCGCCGTTCCACCTGCTCTCGTGGGTCGAGGAGAACTCGGCGCACTTCAAGCCGCCCGTCGGAAACAAGTACCTGTACTCGGGCCGCGACTTCTTTGTGATGATCATCAAGGGGCCGAACGCGCGCAACGACTTCCACCAGGTCGACAGCGAGGAGTTCTTCATCCAGCTGAAGGGCGATGTGGCGGTGAAGACGATCGAGGACGGCAAGGTGAAGGTGCACCCGATCCGCGAGGGCGAGGTGTTCTTCATCCCGCCGAATGTGCCGCATTCGCCGCAGCGCGGGCCGAACACGATCGGGCTCGTGGTCGAGCGGCGCCGGCCGCAGGGCGAGCCCGAGCACCTGATCTTCTTCTGCGAGAAGTGCAACACGCTGGTGTACGACAAGGTGTTCGACTGCAAGGACATCGTGCACCACTTCGCGCGCGCGATGGAGGAGTTCTGGGCCGATCCCGTGCTGTCGACCTGCAAGTGCTGCGGGCATCGCATCGCGAAGCCGCAGGCCCAGGCGTAGTTCGAGGCTGTCGCCGCGCGGCGGGGATTCCGCGGCGCGCGGGGAGGCCTGGCGATGCATGTGATGGCGACGGTGAAGGACCGCGCGCGTTGCGCGCGCGCCCTCGCGAGATCGGAGTACGGGGCGACCCAGTGCCTGCGGACTGGGCACCCGCCGGCCTCTCGGCCGGCGGCGATTCGCGCGGGCTCCGCACCAACGCTCCGAACCGATCACGACATCGCCGACCGAAGACCAGCGGCGATTCGCGCGGAATCCTGCGCCAACGCTTCGAAACCGGCACGACGCCGTCGCGCGCAGCGCGACGGGTGCCCAGTCCGAAGGCACTGGGTCGCAAAACTCTCCAATCTCGGCTCGATGCGTCGGGCGCAGCCCGACGGTCCCTCACCTGACCCCACGCGATGGCGACGCCCTACAGCTCGACCTGCGCGCCGAAGTCGACCACGCGGTCGGGCGGCAGGTTGAACGAGCGCGTCGCATCGACCGAATTGCGCGACAGCGCCGCATACAGCCGCTTGCGCCATCCCGCCATCGGCGCGCTGCCCGTCGGCACCACAGAGGTGCGGCGCGCGAAGTAGGTCGTCTGGTCAGGATCGAAGTTGAAACCGTGCGCACGCGCGCGCTCGAGGAAGCGCGGGATGTTCGGGCTCTCCATGAAGCCGCAGAGCGCCGTGATCTTCCACACGCCGTCAGGAAGCCACTCCACGCGAATCTGCCGCGCCGCGGGTACCACGGGTAGGTTCGACGACACGATGGTCACGAGCACCACCTGCTGGTGCAGCACATGCGCGTGCTCGACGAAATGCTTCAGCGCGAGCGGCGTGTTGTAGTTCGTGGTCAGGAACACCGCGGTGCCGGGCACGCGCGGAATCGCGTCGGTCCACAGCTCGGCGAGGAACTCGTGGATCGACTGCGAGTCCTCCGCAAGCTTCTTCCCGATGTGGAACGAGCCCTGCACCCAGGTCGACATCACGATGAACGCGAGCAGCGCGATGAGGAGCGCGAACCAGCCGCCCGACACGAGCTTCAGCATGTTCGCCGAGACGAGCAAGAGGTCGACCACGAGGAAGAGCCCGATGAGCAGCATCACCCAGCGGCGGCGCCAGCGCCAGAACCGCCGCGCCACCACGGCGAAGAGCACCGTGGTGATCGCCATGTCGAGCGTCACCGCGATGCCGTAGGCGCCCGCGAGCTCGGTGGAGCTCGGGAAGAGCAGCACCGTGATCAGGCATCCGACCAGCATCAGGCCGTTGAGCGACGGCAGGTAGATCTGCCCTTCCTGGTCCTTGCTCGTGTGCACGACCTCGAGCCGTGGCAGCTGGTTCAGGCGGATCGCCTGACGCGCGATCGAGAAGACGCCCGAGATCATCGCCTGGCTCGCGATGATCGTCGCAAGCGTCGCCAGCACGACCATCGGAATCACGAGCGCATCGGGCACGAGCGCGTAGAACGGGTTGAAGTCTTCGCCGGGCGCCGCGGAAGTCGCCAGCAGCACCGCGCCCTGCCCGAAGTAGTTGAGGATCAGCGCAGGGCCGACAAGCAGATACCACCCGAGGCGGATCGGCTTGATGCCGAAGTGCCCCATGTCGGCGTACAGCGCCTCGGCGCCCGTCACGCACAGCACGATCGAGCCGAGCAGCACGAACACCTCGAACGGATGCAGGCGGATCATCTCGATCGCGTACATCGGGTTCACGGCGCCGAGGATGTCGGGCTTCTGCATGATGCCGAACAGGCCGAGCACCGCGAGCACCGAGAACCAAACCACCATCACAGGCCCGAACACGACGCCGATGCGCGCGGTGCCGAACTGCTGGAAGTAGAAGAACCCGACGAGGATCGCGAGCGTCGCGGGGATGATCGCGGGTTCGAGCACGGGGTTCGCGACCTTCAGGCCCTCCATCGCGGAGAGCACCGAGATCGACGGCGTGATGATGCCGTCGCCGAACAGGAGGCCCGCCCCCGCGATCGCGAGCATCGACATGATGAAGCGCCCGCGCCGCGACTTCGCCGAAAGCCCGCGCGGGATCAGCGAGAGCAGCGCGAAGATGCCGCCCTCGCCGCGGTTCGACGCGCGCGTGATCAGGAAGATGTACTTGATGTTGACGACGAAGACGACGAGCCAGAACACGAGCGACAGGAGGCCGCGCACATACACCTCGTCCATCGCCTGGCCGAGGTCCTGAAGATGCGCGAAGCTCTCCTTGAGCGCGTAGAGCGGACTGGTGCCGATGTCGCCGAAGACGACGCCGACGGCTCCGATCGCAAGCGCGGCAAGCGCCTTCGGGGAGAGATGCTGGGTGCGCTCGTGCGACACGGCAGGAAGGGGAGATGGTACATCGGCTGCCTCGCCCGCAGGAATGCAGCGTGCGCCGCAAGGAACGGATAACCTGCGCTCCAAGCCCCTGGAATGCCCGCGATGCGCGTCATCGACCTCCACACGCACATTCTTCCGCCGTCGTGGCCCGACATGGCCGCGCGCGCGGGCACGCGCGGATGGCCCGCGATCGAGCACCTCGGCGCGGGCGCGTCGGGCTGCGCGTGCGCTCGGATGACCGTCGACGGCCGCCACTTCCGCGACATCGAGGCGAACTGCTGGGACCCCGAGACGCGCATCCGCGAGTGCGACGCGCACGGCGTGTCGATGCAGGTGCTGTCGACGGTGCCCGTGATGTTCTCGTACCACCAGCCCGCCGACGCGGCGCTCGAGCTTGCGCGGCACCTGAACGACCACATCGCGGGCGTGGTGCGCGCGTGGCCCACGCGGTTCGCGGGGCTGTGCACCGTGCCGCTCCAGGACCCCGAGCGCGCCTGCCGCGAGCTCGACCGCGCGCTCGACGAGCTCGGCATGCGCGGCGTCGAGATCGGCTCGAATGTGAACACCGCGCGCGGCGAATGGAACCTCGACGCGCCCGAGCTCTTCCCGTTCTTCGAGCACTGCGCGCGGCGTGGCGCGGCGGTGTTCGTGCATCCGTGGAACATGCTCGGCCAGTCAAGCGTGCAGAAGTACTGGCTGCCGTGGCTCGTGGGCATGCCCGCCGAGACGGCGCGCGCCGCGTGCTCGCTGATGTTGGGCGGCGTGCTTGCGCGCCTGCCCGCGCTCAAGGTGTGCCTCGCGCACGGCGGTGGAAGCCTGGCGTTCACGATCGGCCGCATCGCGCACGGGTTCCGCGAGCGCCCCGACCTCTGTGCGGTCGACTGCGGCATCGACCCGCGCGAGCAGCTCGGGCGCTTCTACCTCGACACGCTGGTGCACGACGAGGCGGCGCTGCGCTTCCTGATGGAATCGGTCGGCGCGCGGCGGCTCGCGCTCGGCAGCGACTACCCGTTCCCGCTCGGCGAGCGCGTGGCGGGATCGATGATCCGCGCGATGGACGGCATCTCCGACGCCGACCGCGCGCGCATGCTCGCGGGCACGGCCGAGGAGTTCCTCGGCGCGGTCAGCCCCTGACCGTGCGCCGCACGACCTGCGCGGCGCGCCAGACTTCGTCGAAGGTGTTGAAGAGCGGCGCGGGTGCGAGGCGGACGATGCCTTCGCCCGCGACGCCGCGGCCCGACTCGCGGTAGTCGCACGCAAGGCCCGCGGCCTTGAAGGCCTCGTAGCGCGCGTGCGCCTCGTGCGCGACGAGGAGCGACAGCTGCGCGCCGCGCGCGTGCGACGCGGCGGGCGTGATGATCTCGACCTCGGGCGCAAGGTCGCGCAGCAGGAACTCGAGGAGCGCCGTCATGCGCACGCTCTTCGCGCGCAGCGCCGCGATTCCCGCGCCGTCGAACGCCGCGAGCGACGCGATGAGCGGCGCCACCGCGAGGATCGGCGGGTTCGAGAGGCTCCACGCGTCGGCGCGCGGCACGGGCACGAACCGCGGCTCCATGCGAAAGCGCGTCGCGGGATCGTTGCCCCACCATCCCGCGTGGCGCGGCAGCGAAAGGTCGCCCGCGTTGCGTTCGTGGATGAACGCGCCCGCGACCGCGCCCGGCCCCGAGTTCAGGTACTTGTACGAGCACCACACGGCGAAATCGGCGTTCGAATCGTGGAGCGACACGGCGAGGTTGCCGACCGCATGCGCGAGGTCCCAGCCGCAGCGCGCGCCCACCGCGTGCACCGCGCGCGTGTGCCGCGCGAGGTCGAGCGCCTGCCCCGTGCGGTACTGGACGCCAGGCAGCAGCGCGAGCGCGAGCGTGTCGCCGAGGCGCGCGATCTCGGCGTCGATGTCGTCCTCGCGCAGCGTCCACTCGCCCGCGCGCGGCGCGATCTCGACGACCTCGAGGCTCGGGTCGAGGTCGCGCGCGGCCACATGCGACATGACCGCGTAGGTGTCGCTCGGAAACGCGCCCTTCTCGATGAGCAGCTTCGTGCGCTTCCCCGCGGGGCGGTAGAAGGTCGTGAGCATGCGGTGGATGTTCTCGGTGAGCGAGCCCATCGCGACGACCTCGTGCTCGCGCGCGCCGACGAGCCGCGCGAGCGGCGCGCGCAGCTGCTCGTGGTACGAGTACCACGGCCTGCGCGAGCCGAGATGGCCCTTCACGCCGAGGCGCGACCAGTCGTCGAGCTCCTCGTTGACAAGCGTGCGCGCGGCGACGGGCATGGGCCCGAGCGAGTTGCCGACGAAGTAGATCGGCTCGCCGCCATCGAAGGCCGCGGCGCCCTCGGGCAGCACGAATGCGGCGCGGAACGCGGAGAGTTCGTCGCGCGCGTCGAGCGAGCGGGCGAAGTCGCGGTCATGCGAGAACGCGGCGGCGGTGAGCGTGGCCATCGCGCGCAGCCTACACCGAACGCAGGCCCGCCCGTCAGCTCAGCGCCTTGATCGCCTTCTCGAGCCGCGCGCGCGCCGACTTCGGCATCTTGTCATCGGCGAGGTCCACGCACGCCCCCTGTCCGAGGTCGAACTCCGCGAACACCGACCTGCAGCGCTCGCAGAACACCTCGCGGCCGATCGGGAATCCGTGGCCCTCGTCCATCGCCGCGAGCTTCGCCTTGAGGAGGTCGAGGCACACCTGCTTCTCGTACTCGGGCGTCGTCGCGCGCCGCGTGGGCAGCTCGCCGTTCAGGCTCTTGCGGATCGCAAGCCGCGCGCGGTGGATGCGCGTCTTCACCGTCTCCTCCTGCATGCCGAGCGCCTCGGCGATGTCGGCGACGGGCATCTCCAGCATGTCCTTCATGAGGACGGGCACGCGATACGCGGGCGGCAGCGCCAGGATCGCGTCGTGCACGAGCTCCTTCGCCTCCTCGCGCATCAGCTTGTCGGCGGGCTGGCGGCGGTCGATCGCGAGGTCGACCACCGAGTCCTCGTTCCACGGCATGAGGTCGCTGAACGCGCGCATCTTCGAGCGGCGGGTCGAGCCGTCCTTGCGCTTGCGGAAGCGGTGCTTCGCCGTGCGCGCGGTGATCGTGTACAGCCAGGTGCCCGGGTCGGCCCTGCCGTCGAAGGTGCTCCAGCGGCGGAACGCCTTCATGAACGACTCCTGCACCACATCCTCGGCCTCCTGCGCCGAGCCCGTGATGCGGAAGGCGAGCGCATAGGTGCGTTCGCCGTACTGCTTGAACAATGTGGGGATCGCCTTCGCAGCGTCGCGTTCAATTCCCGGGGACTTCGCGGTGGTCGCCATGGCCACAGTGTACGGAAGTACCATGCGTGAATGAAGCCTGGCAGCGTGCTCATCGTCGGCGCGGGTCTCGCGGGGAGCCTCCTCGCGGTGTACCTCGCGCGCGCGGGGTGGAGGGTCGAGGTCGTCGAGCGCCGCGGCGACCCGCGGGCGCGGCGTCACATCGCGGGCCGCTCGATCAACCTCGCGATCAGCGCGCGCGGCATCAAGGCGCTCGAGCGCGCAGGCCTCTGGCAGGACATCGCGAAGGACGCCGTGCGGATGGGTGGGCGCATGATCCACCCGACCGCGGGCGCGCCGCACTACCACCCGTACTCGAGCGACCCGACGCTCGCGATCAACTCGGTGTCGCGCAGCGCGCTCAACCTCGCGCTGCTCGACGCCGCGGCGGCCGAGCCGAATGTCACGCTTTCCTTCGACGAGCGCTGCACGGGCGTCGACTTCTCGGCCCCTGCCGCGACCTTCGTGAACGACGCGACGGGCGCCACGCGCACCGCGCGCGCCGACCTCGTCGTCGGCACCGACGGCGCGTATTCCGCAGTGCGCGCGGCGATGCAGCGGAATGAGCGCTTCGACTACTCGCAGGACTTCCTCGGGCACGGCTACAAGGAACTCGTCATTCCGCCCGTCGCCTCGGGGCCGCATGCGCCGTTCGCGATGGAGCCGAACGCGCTCCACATCTGGCCGCGCGGCGAGAGCATGATGATCGCGCTGCCGAACCCCGACGGTTCGTTCACCTGCACGCTGTTCTGGCGTCACGACGGCGAGGGCTCGAGCTTCGCGGCGATCCGCACGGGCGCCGATGCGCTGGCGCACTTCCGCACGGCGTACCCCGACGCCGTGCCGCTCATGCCCACGCTCGCGGCCGACTTCGACCGCAACCCCGTGGGCACGATGGTCACCGTGCGCTGCGCGCCGTGGTCGCGCGGCGCGGTCACGCTGCTCGGCGACGCGGCGCATGCGATCGTGCCGTTCTACGGGCAGGGCGCGAACGCAAGCTTCGAGGACTGCGAGGCGCTCGTCGACGCGCTTGCCGCGAAGCCTTCGATCGGCGAGGCGCTGTGCGCCTACGAAGGCGCGCGCGTCGCGAATGCGAACGCGATCGCCGACATGGCGAAGTACAACTTCATCGAGATGCGCGACCTCGCGGGGCGGCCCGCGTGGCAGCGGCGCAAGAAGGTCGAGCACCTGCTGCACCGCATCGCGCCCGTGCGCTTCACGCCGCTCTACGACCTCGTGAGCTTCTCGACCGTGCCGTACACCGAGGCGAAGGCGCGCGGCGCGGCGACGGCGCGTGCGGTGAGCCGCGTCATCGGCGTCGCGGTCTCGCTTGCGGTCGCGCTTGTGGTCGTGGCGGCGCTGTTCGCGACGGGAGCGGTTCCGTGAACGCGAGCCTTCCCGCAGGAACACCGCTTCCGCGGCCATTCTGCGCCGCCTGCGGCCACGATCTCACGACGGCGACTGCCGCAAGCTCTTGCCCTGGGTGCGGCAGGCCGCTGGTCGAGGTGCTCACGCGCGAGCCGTCGGTCTACGGATTCCACTTTCCGATGCGCGCGAAGCCCACGCGCCGCTACGAGTCGCCACAACGGGTGCTCGGGCTTCCGCTCGTGTCGGTCGCGCTTGGCGTCGATGCGCGCGGCAAGCCAGGGCACGCGCGCGGCTACATCGCGATCGGCGACATCGCGACGGGTGTGATCGCCCTCGGCGGCATCGCGCGCGGCGTGGTCGCGTTTGGTGGGCTCTCGCTTGGCGCCGTGACCTTCGGCGGGCTCTCGCTTGGCGCGCTCGCGGCGTTCGGCGGGTTCGCCCTTGCCGCGGTCGGCAGCGCCGTGGGCGGATTCGCCGTGGGCCTGCTCGCGGGCGGTGGCGGCGCGATCGGTGGCATCGCACAAGGCGGCTTCGCGGCAGGCTACATCGCACGCGGCGCGAAGGCGGTCGGCGAGCACGCGTGGTCCGCGGGTGCGCGCGTCGACGCCGAGACCACGGCGCTCTTCGACCGCATCGCCTGGCTCATCGGCCCGTCGGGAAGCCAGCCGCAGATCCACTACAACCTCATGTGGACCGCGAGCATCGCGCTCGTGGTCGCACTGCTTGCGCTCGCGCCCGTGCTGCGCGCACGGCGCGGCACGAACGCGATCGACGAAGAACTCCGCCGCACGCCTGGCCCACGGCCCTGAGCCCCGCTTCATGACGCGAGCCATCATCGACATCTCTCCCCGCATCACGCCCGACATCGCGGTCTGGCCGGGCGACACGCCGCTCTCGCGCGAGGTGCTGTGCCACCTCGAGCAGGGCGCATCGGTCACGCTCTCGACCCTGCGCGCGACCGTGCATCTTGGCGCGCACGCGGACGGCGCCAACCACTACGGCGCGGGCGCGGGCTGCATCGACACGATGCCGCTCGAGCGCTATCTCGGCCCGTGTCAGGTGGTGCGGGCCCGCGCCGATCGCCGCCCTGGCGGCATGCGCGTCGGGGTCGCGCATCTCGAGACGCCGCTCGACGCGATCCGCCAGCCGCGCGTCCTGATCCGCACGGGCACATTTCCCGACTTCACCGCGTGGAACAGCGATTTCGCGGGGCTCGAGCCCGCGCTCGTCGACGCGCTCGCCGACCGCGGCGTGCTCCTCGTCGGCGTCGACACGCCGAGCGTCGATGTGCAGGAGTCGAAGGATCTCGCGGCGCACCAGCGGTTCCTTGCAAGAAATGTCTCCATCATCGAGGGCCTGCGCCTCGACCATGTCGTGCCTGGCGAGTACGAGCTCATCGCGCTGCCGCTTCCGCTCGTCGGCTTCGACGCAAGCCCCGTGCGCGCCGTGCTACGCTCCCTCGCATGAGCCAGGGCGAAGAAGGCACCGTCGTCTCCACGCGCGCTCCCGAACCGGTCGGCGCGTATCCGCACGCGAAGCGCGCGGGAAATCTGCTGTTTCTCTCGGGCGTCGGCCCGCGCAAGCGCGGCTCGAAGGAGATCCCTGGCGTCACGCTCGGCGCCGATGGTCGCCTTGTGGCCAAGGACATCGAGGCGCAGTGCCGTTCATGCTTCGACAATGTGAAGGCCGTCATGGAGGACGCGGGCGTTCCGTGGCAGAACCTCGTCGATGTGACGGTGTTCCTCACCGACATGAAGAACGACTTCCCGACCTACAACCGCGTGTACGCCGAGTATTTCGCGGGCCCTGGCAACCCGAACCCGACGCGCACCACGCTCGGCATCTCGAGCCTGCCCACGCCGATCGCGGTCGAGGTGAAGGCGATCGCCGTCATCGGCTGAGCGCCGCGGCCCACGCGCGCAACGCGGCGATGTCGACCTGCATGCGGTCGGACGCGCGGTCGACGCGCTCGCGCGCGGGCGGCGACACCAGGAAACCGTGACGGATCGCAGCGCCGCCCGACGCCGACGCCGACGCGCAGACGCGGCGGAAGCACGGGTTCAGGTACCGCTCGGGAAACACCTCGAGCACCTCGCACGCGCGCTGCGACCACGCGAGGTTGACGAGGCCCGCGCCGTGCGGCGCGACGACCGCCTCGGCGCCCGCGAAGAGCGCCTGCTGCGCCTCGAACGGCATCGATTCAAGCCGCACCGCGGCGAACCCGAACGGCGCAAGCGCGTCGACGACCTCGTGCTCGTTGAGGAACGAGCGCAGCCCGCGGCGCAGCACCACGAACCGCCGCGGATGCCGCGCGGCCTGCGCGTCGAGCGGTGCACGAAACGCGCGCAGCGTGCGCGCCGCCTCGGCCGTGACGCCAAGCGTGCACGAAGGCACCGACGCGGCCACGACCTCGTCGGCCTCGATCTGCTCGAACTGTCCCATGCGAACGACGCGGTCCTCGCCGATGCCGAGCGCGCGCAGGCACGCATCGACCGCCTCGATGCGCGCGCGCGACACCGCGACCTTCGCGCGCGAGAGATCGACGCCCTGCTCCTCGCACACGCGCCGCGCCTCGAGCAGCCGCCGCTGTGCGCGCCGAGGAACGGCGACGCATCGCGCACCAGCCTTCCCCCAGGCGCGACCACGGCGCAGCGCCGCCCGACCACGCGCCCGCGTGCGACACGCACGACGACGAGCTCCTGCGGCGGACGCGCATCGCCATCGAGCGCGGACCAGCGCGTGCCTGCGAGATCGGTCGCGGGCTCGAGCGTGCACGCGTGCTCCATCCAGAGCCGCGTGGCCCGCACGCCGTCGGCATCGAACGAGACCTCGCGCCGCGGCAGGTGGAAGAGCGCGTCGTCGACGCCCGCAGGCAGCAGCCGCCGCGCCGCAAGCAGCCCGCCGAAGAACCCGTCGGCCGCGGCCTTGCCCGCCCGCTTCACCGTGGCCTTCGCGGCCGACGCCATCAGCCCTTCCGCCTGAACACGAGGATGTGCTGCTGCGGCAGCGCGTCGATGTTCTCGACGAACTCGAGCCCGACCGCCTCCATCTCGAGGCGCGCCTGCGCGGCGCTCATCTTGTGGCGCTCCTTGATGAGCACCGACGGGTCCTCGAGGCGGTACTCGACGAGGTGCACGCGCCCACCAGGCTTCAGCGCCGCGACGATGCTCGTCATCATCTCCCAGGGATGCGAGAACTCGTGGTACGCGTCGACGAACAGCACGACATCGACCGAGTTCGGCGCGAGCCCGGAGTGGTCGATCTCGCCGAGCACGGGCATGACATTGAGCGCGTTCTCCTCGGCGGCGCGCTCGGAGACGATGTCGAGCATCTCCTGCTGGATGTCGGTGGCGTACACCACGCCTTCAGGCACGAGCGGCGAGATGCGCATCGTGAAGTAGCCGCTGCCCGCGCCGATGTCGGCGACCGCGTCGCTCGGTCGAAGCCGCAGCGACTCGACGAGGAGGTCGGTGCGCTCCTCGCGCTCGCGCTCGGGCCGCTCGAGCCAACCGACGCCGAAGTGGCCCATGACCTCGGCGATCTCGCGGCCCATGTAGGTCCTGCCGCTGCCGCCTTCGCCTGGCTCGCAGGTGCCGTAGGTGCCCTCGGGCGCCGCAGGGCGCGCGGGTGGCACCGATTCCGCGGGCTTCTCGGCGACCGCAGGTGGCGCGACGGAAGGCGCGGGCGCTGCGGCGGGAGCCGACTCGACCCGCGGCGGCTCCTGCACCGCTCCTCCGCACGAGGCGAGCGCGACGAAGAAAAACGCCGCGCCCCTTCTTCGGAGCGCGGCGAACGAGACGAAGGCTCTCTGCATCATGTCCTCAGTCGTTCTGCGGCCTGCGCTGCGCGGCCGAAGCCTTCAGCGTGACCTCGATCTCCATCTCCTTGCCGTCGCGCACGATCTGCAGCTTCACGACATCGCCAGGCTTGTGCGCGCGGAGCTTCTGCGCAAGCACGCCGCTGTCGTCGAGGCTGTCGCCGTTCCACGACACCAGGATGTCGCCGACCTTGATGCCCGCGTCGGCCGCGCTCGTGCCCGCCGTCACGCCGAGCACCTGCAGGCCAGACTCGCCGTCGTCGGTCGGCCCTGGCTGGATGCCGAGGCGCACGGGCGCGTAGCCGCGGTCGCCTGCCGTGGGAGCCGCGGGTGCCGCCGCCTGCGCATCGCCCGCCGCTGCGGCAGGCGCCTGCTTGGGCCCGCTGCCGAACTCGAGCCGCTCGGCGTCGGTCGCGCGCCACATGGCGATCTTGCCCACGAGGTCGAGCACCGCAGGCACGCCGCGCGGATCGATCGAGTAGCCCTGGTCGCCAGGCTGGTGATACACATCGTGCACGCCGCTGAAGAAGAAGAGCACGGGAATGCCCGCGCCGAAGAACGGCGCGTGGTCGCTCGGGCCGCGGCCGCTCGGGTCGGCGTGGATCGTGAGCCCGCTCGCCTTGAAGTACGGCATGAGCGCGTCGCGGAAGCCCTTCGCGCTGTCGACGCCACCGACGACGAGGTTGCCGCCGCGCATGCGGCCGATCATGTCCATGTTCAGCATCACATCGACCTTGTCGGCGGCGATCGACGGAGCCTTGATGTAGTAGCGCGAGCCGTTCAGGCCCATTTCCTCGGCGCTGAAGGCGAGGAAGAGCACGCTGCGCATGTTCGTGCCGTCGGCCGCGGCGGCGTACTGCTCGGCGAGCCGCCGCGCCGTCACCAGCATGCCGCTCGTACCGCTCGCGTTGTCGTCGGCGCCAGGGTGCAGCTTGCCGCGGTTGCGTGGATCGGCGCCGAACTTGCCGAAGCCGACATGGTCGTAGTGCGCGCCGATCACGATCCATTCGTCGGCGAGGCTTCCCTTGCCGCGCAGGATGCCGCCCACATTGTGGGTGACCATCATGCCCGTGTCGATGTCGACCTTCAGCATGACGGGCGCGTCGTCCTTGCCAAGCACGGCGCGCACGGCGCCCGTGGGCGCTTCGTCGGCGATCGCGCGCAGCGCGGCCAGGTCGCGGCCCTCGCGGTCGCACGCCTTCAGCAGCGCGTCGGCCGCGGCGGCGTCGGCGAAGAAGACGGGCACGCCGACCTCGCCACCGAGGCTGTCGGCGCTCATCGCGAGAAGATCGACCTTCTTGCCCGCGTATCCAGGCGGCTCGACCACCACGATGCCCGCGGCGCCGAGCGCGGCGATCTTGCGGACCTTGCCCGCAAGGCTCGATGCGCTCGTGAACTTCTCGCCGCCCCAGCGCGACTTTCCTTCGGCGGTCAGCGGCTCGCCGCGCATCACGACCGCGATGCGCCCGTCGAGGCGCTCATCGGTGCCGAAGCTCGAGTAGCCGTCCTTGCCTTCGGCGATGCCGTAGCCGACGAACGCGACGGGCATCTCGGCCGTTCCGCCGCCCGAGTTCTTCATCGCCTTCGCGCCCGCGAGCTCGGCGCCGCCGAGCGAGATCGCGCTCGACGCCACGCGGCGCGCGCTGCCAGGAAGGTCGAACGGCTGACGCCACGGGTTCGCGGCGTTCGCCTGCGCGCCGCTCGTGAACGCGGGCTCGAGGCCCGCCTTCTGCATCCAGAACTCGCAGTACTGCGCGGCGCGCTCGATGCCGTCGGAGCCGGGCACGCGGCCCTCGAACCAGGGGTTCGAGAGCGTCTGCACATGCTGGTACCACTCGACCGCGTCGGGGCCGAGGTCGGCGAGCACCTGCGCCAGCGAGGTGCGCATCGGGTCGGCGGGCACGAAGTCTTCGAGCGGGCTGAAGTCGTAGACATTGACGCTGCCCTCGATGACCTTGCCTTCGGCGGCGATGCCGTCGCGCGTGGCGAACGCGGGTGCGGCGGCGCGCACCTTGGGCGTGGTCTTGCCGGGCGACGAGAGGTCGGAGAAGAGCGCGCCACCCGAGGCGGTCGGGGCCATTCCCGCAGATGCAGGGGGCTTCGCGGTCGCGGTCGCGGTCGTGGTCGCCGTGGCTTTGGCCGCAGGCGGCGTGGTGGCCGTCGCAGGGGCCGCAGGCGCGGTGGCCGCGGTGTTTACGGACGCAGCGGGCGCGTCGGCGGTCTTCGCGGGCGTGCATGCCGCGATCGCCACGCAGAGCGAGGCGCCGAGAAGCGCGCGGAAAGAAGCGGAAACGGGGCTGAATCGCCCGACCTGCGGGCACGGATGGCGGTCGATGGGTCGCATGGAACCCGCAGCGTAGCAAGGGCGGCGGCGGCTCACCCTCTATACTCGCCGCTTCGCGGCGAACGGCCGCGAGCAGCACCCGCGTACGCCGCGCCTACTCCCATGACCCCCACCACTTCGCCCGTGACCACCGCCTCCACCATGTCGACCGCCGCAACCACCCTCGGCCCCACCGACACCTTCTTCCGCCGCCACATCCCACACACGGGTGCGGACATCGCCTCGATGCTCGGCGCGTGCGGCTACTCGACGATGGCCGACTTCCTGAAGGCCACGGTGCCCGCGACGATCCGCCTCGACCGCGAGATGGAGATCGACGACCCGACCCACACGGGCACGCATGCCGAGCGCGGCGAGGCCGAGACGCTCGCGGCGCTGAAGGCGCTCGCGCAGCAGAACCGCGTCTTCCGCTCGTACATCGGCATGGGCTACACCGACACGATGGTTCCGGGCGTGATCCTGCGCAACATCCTCGAGAACCCCGCGTGGTACACGGCCTACACGCCGTACCAGGCCGAGGTCGCGCAGGGCCGCCTCGAGGCGCTGCTCAACTTCCAGACGATGATCAGCGAGCTCACGGGCCTGCCGCTCGCGGGCGCGTCGCTGCTCGACGAGGGCACCGCCGCCGCCGAGGCGATGAGCATGTGCCAGGGGATCGTGGGCGAGACGCGCACGAGGTTCTTCGTGGCCGAGGACTGCCATCCGCAGACGATCGCGGTGGTCGAGACGCGCGCGAAGTGGCTCGGGATCACGGTCGTCGTCGGCAACCCCGCGAAGTTCGAGCCGACCGAGGAGTTCTGCGGCGCGCTCGTCCAGTACCCGACCACCGACGGCCGCATCGAGTGCTACAGGTCGCTCGCCGAGAAGACGCATGCGAAGGGCGCGCTCGTCGTGGCCGCGTGCGATCCGCTCGCGCTCGTGTCGCTGAACACGCCCGCCTCGTGGGGCGCCGACATCGCCGTCGGCAGCGCCCAGCGCTTCGGCGTGCCGATGGGCTTCGGCGGCCCGCACGCGGCGTTCATCGCGACCAGCGAGCAGTATGTGCGCAAGATGCCTGGCCGCATCATCGGCGTGTCGCGCGACAGCCACGGCAACCGTGCGCTGCGCATGGCGATCCAGACGCGCGAGCAGCACATCCGCCGCGACAAGGCGACCTCGAACATCTGCACCGCGCAGGTGCTGCTCGCGGTGATGGCCGGCATGTACGGCACCTACCACGGGCCCGAAGGGCTCGCGAAGATCGCCGACCGCGTG
>JAJTGK010000172.1 GCA_021297815.1 Planctomycetaceae bacterium | reverse complement strand
CAGCATCGTGCCCTCGAAGACCTCGAAGGTGATCGAGGCCGTCGTCTGTGACCCGCGCTTCATCGTGAAGAGGCCGCCGACGACATCGCTGACATTGCCCGTGAGCGTGTAGGTCCAGTGCTGCGTGTGGTTGACATCGACCTGCACCTGCGCGCCCGTTTGGCCCGTCGTCATGAACAGGCTGGCGTGCGAGGTGGTGGCGAGTGCGGCGGCGGCGATGGCGCCTGCGGCAAGCGCTGCGTGCGTGCGGATCTTCATGGTGTTCCCTTCCCCGCCGACGGGATGTCGGCTGGTCGAGACGATGGCGCGGGATGCACGGAGTCCAAGCACAGTCGGCGAAACCGCAAGGCGATCGGGCGGCTCGGGCCTGCACAACCGGAGTAACCCGAGCCAGCAAACCCAAGGGCCCGATGAGATCGGCGCGCGGTGCGCGCGCCGGGCGCCCGAGAGCGTCATAATTCATTCCCTGAAGGAGGCTTACACCAACCTTCGGCCCTGCGGCCCCCTGCTGGTTCGCAACCGCTGATCGGGCGCCGAACAGGCCTCGGAAGCCCGTTTTCAAGCATTTATCGCGAATTCGGGGTTCTCGCTTGCCGCGGCCGTCTCTGTAGGCATCTTTCGTCTGTCCCCTCCGAGATTCCCTGGAGCAATCATGCGTATTGAGGCATCCCTCGCTTCTCTCTCTGCCGCCCTTCTCGCCGTTTCCGCGGCTTCGGCAGATGTCACCCAGACCATCGTGCAGGTCAACGCGACCGGCGCCGAACTGACTGCGGCGGGCTACTCGGATGTGGGTAACGGCAATGTGCTCGTCTCGGTAGGCACCGAGTGCGTGCAGTTCGGCTGCTTCTCGCTCGTCGGCTACTCGGGCGACCTCGCCGAGCGCGGGTACTTCCAGTTCCAGTTCAACGACTTCAACTATGTCCAGTACTCGGGCCTGTTCGCGGTGCTCGACCTGAACTACGGCAGCTCGGGCATCGATCGCGACGGGATGATCGCGCTGATCAACGGCCAGACCGCCATCACGGGCGTGACCGCGCTCCTGCCGTCGCAGGCAGGCAACGCAGGCTGCCAGTTCGATGACTTCCTCTCGCCCAATCTGCTCGACGCGATCGTGCTCAGCTGGATGCCGAACCCCGGCCCGACGATCGGCGGCCTTTCGCAGGTCTTCACCTTCGCGTGGGATGTGAACGGCGTGGGTGGAAACCCGCTGCTCGGTGGCTCGATCACGGTCGATGGCGTGTACGGCGTTCCTGCTCCTGGCGCGATCGCCCTGCTGGGGCTCGCTGGCCTCGCGGGTCGTCGCCGCCGCTAAGCGAATTGCTCCTCAAAACGATCTGCACCGCCCTCGGGTCAACCCGAGGGCGGTGTGCTTTCAAGCCAGCACATAGAGCCGTGGAGTACGCTGCGCGTCGATGTTCGCTCCGACCGACCACTCGTCGGTGCGGGCGCGATCGTGCGCGAGGCGCATGCGCCGTCGTATCGGCGGCTTGGTGTTCCGATTGCGGGCGTGTTCGACCTGCAGTCCGATCGGGCGCACGAGTTGGCGCAGGCGACGGGCGGACGATGTTTCGCATCGATCGAGTCGATCTCCGAGGCCTGTCGCGCCGAGGGCGGCATCCTTGATCTCGCGGTGCCGCCGCAGGCGCTTGGCGGCATCCTGCCGCAGGTTCCCGCAGGCACCATCGTGCTGCTGCAGAAGCCTTTCGGCCGCGACCTTGCCGAGGCCACGCGGCTTCTGCAGCTCGCGCGGTCGCGGTCGCTCGTCGGCGCCGTGAACTTCCAGCTGCGCCATGCGCCTGCCGTGCGCGCACTGCGCGTGCTTGTCGCGTCGGGCGCGATCGGCGAGCCGCTCGACCTCGAGATGCGCGTGGTGTGCCGCATGCCCTGGGAGAACTGGGCGTTTCTCGAAGGCATGCCGCGCATGGAGGTGCTGATGCACTCGATCCACTACCTCGATCTCGCGCGGGCGCTCTTCGGCGAGCCCGAGCGCGTGTGGTGCGCCACGGCGCGTCACCCCGCGGCGCCGCGCATCGCCGACACGCGATCGACGACCGCGATGACCTTCGGCCAGACGCGCCGCGCCGTGGTGACGACCTATCACCATCACGCGGCGCCTTCAGGCCACGAGGCGTCGCACCTGCGCATCGAAGGCACGCGCGGCACGGCGGTCGCGCGGCTGGGCGTGAACCTCGACTACCCGAGCGGACGGCCCGACACGCTCGAGTGGTCGCGTGACGGAGACGCGTGGACGCCCGTCGCGGTCGAGGGCAACTGGTTCCCCGATGCGTTCGGCAACGCCATGCTCACGCTGCAGGCCTTCGCCGCGGGTGCAAGCGACCTTCTCGAGTCGAACCTCGAGGACGCGTGGCGCACCATGGCGCTCGTCGAGACCTGCTACAAGAGCGCCGCCGCGGGCGAAACCCTTCCCCCGCCGCCGACGGAACCCTGAGATGCCACCGACCACGATCATTGGCGCCGAGATCACCGACCTTCGGTTTCCCACCTCGGAGGAGGCGCATGGCTCGGACGCCGTGCATGTCGACCCCGACTACTCGGCCGCGTATGTGGTGCTGCACACCGACGCAGGCCTCGAGGGCCATGGCCTGACCTTCACCATCGGCCGCGGCAACGAGATCGTGTGCCAGGCGATCCGTTCGCTGCTGCCGCTGGTCGAGGGGCGCACGCTTGAGTCGATCCGCGCCGACCGCCGCGCGTTCTGGCGCGCGCTGGCGCAAGACTCGCAGTTCCGCTGGCTCGGGCCCGAGAAGGGCGTGATGGCGCTCGCGCTCGCCGCGATCGTGAACGCGGTGTGGGACCTCGAGGCGCGCGCCGCAGGCAAGCCGCTGTGGAGGCTGCTCGCCGACATGCCCGCCGAGGAACTCGTGGGTGCGATCGACTTCCACGGCATCCGCGACGCCGTCGACGAGGCGGCGTGCCTGGCGATGGTGAAGGCGAACGACGCGACACGCGCCGAGCGCATCGCGCGCGTCGAGCGCGAGGGCTTTCCCGCGTACACGACGAGCTGCGGCTGGATCGGCTACCCCGACGACACCGTGCGCGCGCGCTGCCGCGATGGCGTGCGCGACGGCTTCACGCACTTCAAGATGAAGATCGGCCAGTCGATCGAAGACGATGTGCGCCGCGCGCGCATCATCCGCGAGGAGATCGGGCCCGACCGGGTGCTCATGGTCGACGCGAACCAGCGCTTCGATGTGCGGCAGGCGATCGAGTGGATCAAGCCGCTCGCGCCGTTCGGCATCTGGTGGTTCGAGGAGCCCGTGTCGCCCGACGATGTGCTCGGCCACGCCGAGATCGCGCGCGCGATCCAGCCGATCAAGGTCGCGACGGGCGAGCAGTGCCAGAACCGCGTGATGTTCAAGCAGTTCCTCGCCTCGGGCGGCATGCAGATCTGCCAGCTCGATTCGTGCCGCGTGGGCGGCGTGAACGACAACCTCGCGATCATGGCGCTCGCGCGGCGATTCGGCGTGCCCGTGTGCCCGCACGCGGGCGGCGTGGGGCTCTGCGAGTTCGTCGCGCACCTGATCATGGTCGACTACATCCGCTTCAACCCCACGATTGCCGGGCGCGTGTGCGAGTTCGTCGACCACCTGCACGAGCACTTCGTCGACCCGTGCGTGGTGAAGGGCGGGCGCTATCTCGCGCCGACGAGGCCCGGCTTCTCGGGCGAGGTGAAGCGCGCGTCGCTCGAGGCGTTTGCGTTTCCGAACGGCCCTGAATGGGTGAAGCGTCGCAAGAACGGAGCAGAACGATGAGCGGAAGACTGGCTGGAAAGCGCGCGTTCGTGACGGCGGGCGCGGCGGGCATCGGACGCGCATGCGCGCTTGCGTTCGCGCGCGAGGGCGCGCAGGTCGTCGCCACCGACATCGACGAGGCGGGGCTGGCCGCGCTCGCGGGCGCGCACGGCGCGATCCGCACCGAACGCCTCGATGTGCGCGACTTCGCCGCGGTGCGCGCGGCGGCGGCGCGCGCGGGCGACACCGACATCCTGCTCAACGCCGCGGGATTCGTGCACCAGGGCACGGTGCTCGACTGCGACGAGGCGGGCTGGGACTTCTCGTTCGACCTCAATGTGAAGAGCGTGTACCGCACGCTGCACGCGTTCCTGCCTGGGATGATCGCGCGCAGGCAGGGCAGCGTGATCTCGATCGCAAGCGTCGCGAGCTCGATCCGCGGTGTGCCGAACCGTGCCGCATACAGCGCGACCAAGGCCGCGCTCATCGGCCTCACCAAGGCGGTCGCCGCCGACACGGTCGCGCACGGAATCCGCGTGAACGCGATCTGCCCGGGCACGGTCGAGACACCGAGCCTGCAGGGCCGCATCAACCAGAACGCCGACCCCGCCGCGGCCCGCGCGGCCTTCATCGCCCGCCAGCCGATGGGCCGGCTTGGAACGGCCGAGGAGATCGCGTCGCTCGCCGTCTACCTCGCAAGCGACGAGGCGAGCTACACGACGGGCGCGATTCATGTGATCGACGGCGGCTGGACGATGTGACGAACGCCGTCGAGGTCCGCCGGCATCGATCGCTTCAACTTGTAGGGAAATCGCCGAGGGATACCCATGCCCCTGCCTTTCTGCGCTTCGCTGTCCATTGCTGTGGCAGTACAGGTTTCGACCCCCTCCGCCTTGAGCCAGTCGACTTCGACGGGGCCGACTCCTGCGGTCACGCTGGTGCAGCCGACGAAAGTCGATCCACCGAAGGCTCCGCTCCCCGAGTCGGACCGTAGCGAGGACGCGCGATGGGCGGCGTGGTCCAGGATCCGTCATGACTGGAACCTCGGCGCAGGTGCGTACGAATCGCTCAGCTTCTGCTCTTCCTCGGAGGGCAGCACCCCGCCGGACCCATCGAGGCTGCTGCTCGACGAGCACGCCTGGCCATTCGCGGGGCAGGCGCCTCGGCCTCGGCTCGCCACCAACATAGACAACCCATCGTCGACTTCCTCCGCGGAATGGCGGCGACGGGGCAACAGCCTCGCGGCGTCGTTCTCAAACGGCTCGATGGCGCAGCTCTCCGAGTGCCACAAGGCGATGGAAGCGCTGCAAGCCGCGATCACCGAGTCGGATCGGTCATCGGCGAGAGGAGCAACTCCGCGACCCGACTGGGTGCGCGATCCGCGCATCCCCGCGAGATGTCCCGACACCCCCGGCTACCTCGATCCCGGCGATACCGAAGGTGATGCCCGCGGCGAAGAGCGCGATGCGTGGGCATCGGCATGGGCCGACTCCTACCCGATCGGCGATTCGCAACTCCGCCTCGTGATCGCGACGGATCCCGTGAGCAACACCTCGCTCGTCGCCGTCTTCGGGCTGGGCGCGGATGGGAGCGGGCACGCCTTCTC
>JAJTGK010000047.1 GCA_021297815.1 Planctomycetaceae bacterium | reverse complement strand
GCGCTCGAGTCCTAGCGTCGAGAGCGGCTACGCGTTCGGTCGCCTCACGAAGGGCGCGACCGTGCGCGTCGTCGAGGAGCAGATCGGCTGGGCGCGCGTGTCGATGACGGGCGACACCTTCAACGGCTGGTGGGGCTATGTGAAGTCGACGCCCGCCGTGACCGTGGAGAACGGCAACATCAAGGTCGGTGGACGCGCCGAGATCCTCGCGCCGCACGCCGAGAAGGGCTTCGGCCCGAAGGATTCGTGGCGCCAGATCGGCTACCTCGTCGCGGGCGACACCGTGTCGATTCTCGAGGAAGTGAAGGACGACCGCGACACCTTCTTCAAGGTCGCGCTTGATCAGCGCTCGAGCGGCTGGATCAACCTGTCGGCGCTCGCGCCCGCGGGCGGAACGACGCCGCCTGCGAAGCCGACGAACACGCCCCAACCTGCGCCTGCGCCGACGACGACGGAGCCGACGACTCCGACGACGACCGACACCACGACGACGGGCACCGCGACCGAAGAGAACTCCACCGTCGACCGCGAGACGGGCGAGGCGATCGCGCCGACGACGACGGATGCGAACAACGGCGCCACGACGACCGACGGCACCGCCACGCAGACGCTGACCGTCACGCCGACCGACGGCGCCGCCGCGGGCACCGAGCAGCCGAAGACGCAGGAAGCCGCGCGCGCCGCCGCGGTCGAGAAGGTGAAGCGCATCACCTTCAGCGACCTCGACAAGATCTGGAAGAAGATCTCGAAGGAGCCGACCGAGACCGCGGAGCTCATCCAGCTGCGCGACCGCTACCTCGCGTTCGCCGAGGATCCGAAGACTCCGAAGGGCGAGGCGACGAACGCCAACATGCGCGCCGACCAGATCGCCGTGCGCATCGATGTGCAGAAGTCGCTGCTCGAGATCGCCGAGCTCAAGGCGAAGAAGAACGCGCAGATCGACGGCGTCGCCGACCTCGAGAAGGCCATGTGGACGCGCCAGCCGTTCGACCTCGTCGGCCGACTGAACGCGTCGAGCGTGTACAACGGCGAGCGCCTGCCGCTCCTCTATCGCCTGCAGGAGCAGGGCACGGGTCAGACGCTTGCGTACATCATTCCTGGCCCCGACTCGGGCGACATGTCGTCGATGCTCGGCCTGCTTGTCGGCGTGAAGGGCCAGATGCGCTACGACGAGAGCCTGCGCCTGAACACGATCACGCCCGCGTCGGTCGACATCCTGAACGCGAAGTCGGGCATCGGCTCGGGCGTGGTGCCGACGACGACCGTGAGCGGCGAGAAGACCACGGGCTCGTCGACCGACGAGTCGAAGTAAGCGCGCGCGCCGCGCGAAACGCGATGAAACTCAGGCTCCGCCCAGATGGGCGGAGCCTGTTTCATTTGGCTATACTGCGCGCGTCGGGGCGTTAGCTCAACTGGGAGAGCGATGCCTTTGCAAGGCATAGGTTACCGGTTCGATCCCGGTACGCTCCATTCGACGGCCGGACCACCGTGTCCGGCCGTTGTCGTTTTGCGGCGCGCAGGCATCGAGCCCCCCGCCGTCGCGCGCGTCGCCGCGCCGTATCCTGCGGCCCATGTCGTCGCTGTGGCTCCATGCCGAGTTCGTGCCTGCCGCGGGTGAAACGGTCGAGATCGGCCGTGAGGAGGCGCGCCACGCGTTCGGGGCGCGCAGGCTCGGTGCGGGCGACACGGTGACGCTGTTCGACGGCCGCGGGGCGACCGCGCGCGCGCGGCTGGCCGAGGAGCGCTCGCGCCACGGCGCCATGGTCGCGGTCGTCGAGGAGCGGTTCGAGGCGAGGCCGCTCGTGCCCGAGGTCACGATCGCGTTCGCGGTGCCGAAGGGCGACAGGCTGTCGACGCTGCTCGACCTTGCGACCCAGGCGGGCGCGTCGCGGCTGGTGCCGATCGAGTGTGCGCGCAGCGTGGTCGACGCCGAGAAGCTCGACCGCAGCGAGCGCTGGCAGCGCATCGTGCATGAGAGCGCGAAGGTGGCGAAGCGGGCGTGGATGCCCGAGCTCGTCGTGGGTGGCGCGCTTGGCGCGGTGGCCGAGGCGGAGCGCGCGCGGGGTGCGGCGCTCGCCGTGGCGCACACGGGTGCGACGGCCACGCTTGGCGCGTGGAATGCGCGCGTCGAGCCGCTGCGGGCGCGCACGGTGTTCATCGGCCCCGAGGGCGGCTTCGAGGACGGCGAGATCGCCGCGCTGCGCGGCATCGGTGCCGAGGTCGTGTCGCTCGGGCCGTGCGTGATGCGCGTCGAGATGGCGGCGGTCGCCGCGGCGGTGCTACTCCGCGGCGAGCAGACCGTCGCGTAGGCGCAGCGTGCGCGTGGCGGTTCTGACGGCGAAGGGAAGGTCGTGCGTCACGATGACGACGGCGATGCCGCGCTCCGAAAGGCCCGCGAGCGTGCGCTCGACCTCGCGCGTCGCGTCGGGGTCGAGCGCGCTGGTCGGTTCATCGAGGAGGAGGACGCGCGGCTCGAGCGCGAGCGCGCGCGCGATGGCCACGCGCTGCTGCTGGCCGCCCGAGAGTTCGTGCGGCATCGCGTCGAGGCGGTCGATGCCGACCGCGGCGAGCGCGGCGCGCGCGGCGGAGTCGTGCGGACGGCCCTTGAGCCGAACCGCGAGCGCCACATTCTCGAAGACGGAAAGATGCGGGAAGAGCGCGCCTTGCTGCAGGACGAGCCCCACGCCGTCCGCGCGGATCTCGCCCGCCTCGACCGCATCGAGCCCCGCGATCGCGCGCAGGAGCGTGGTCTTTCCCGAGCCGTTCGCGCCGAGCACCACCACGCGCTCGCCTGCATCGACCGCGAGGTCGACGCCGCGCAGCACCTCGTGCGCACCGCGCCGCGCGCGGAGCCCGCGCACCTCGAGCGGCCTCGCTGCAACAGCCGCGCTCATGCGTGCGCTCCTCTCGCGTGCGCCTCGAGCGTGCCGAAGCCACGCGCGCGCAGGCGCCGCTCGAGCCGCGCGCCGAGCAGGTCGCCCGCCACCGACAGCGCGAGATAGACCGCCGCGGCGATCACGAGCATCTCGGGCACGGTGAAGCGCGCCTTGCCGATGCCGAGGCAGACGCCGAGCAGGTCGGTCACGCCGATCACGCTCACCAGGCAGCTGTCCTTGATCAGGCTGTTGAGGTCGTTCACGATCGCAGGCAGCGCGATGCGCACGCCCTGCGGCACGACGACATGGCGCAGCGTCTGCGCGCGGCTCAGGCCGAGCGCGCGCGCCGCGTCCCACTGCACCGCAGGCACCGCCTCGAGCCCCGCGCGGTGGACTTCGGCCTCGTAGGCCGCGTAGTTGGCCGCAAGGCACATCGCGCCCACGAAGAGCGGCGGAAGCGTGAGGAACGCCGCGCCGCCGAGCGGATCGAGCGCGGCCTGCAGGAACTGCGGCGAGACCGCGTAGATCCACTGGCCAAGCGGCGGCAGCGAGAAGTACGCGAGGAAGACCTGCACGAGAAGCGGCGTGCCGCGCACCACCGTGATGTACGCGACCGCCGCACGGCGAAGCCACGCACGGGGCGAAAGCCGCGCGATCGCGAGGAAGAGCCCCGCGACGGTCGCGAGCGGCATCGCGACGATGGTGAGAAGCACCGTGATGCCCGCGCCCTTCGCGATCGCGGGCGCGATCGCCGCCGCTGCGCTGGACATGCCGCTCGGCTCGCCGCGCGCCTTCGCGAGCGTTTCCTGCGGCGCGCCGCGCTCGGTGCCGAGCGCGCGCTGCGCGTCGTCCCACAGCCCCCAGCGCTGCAGGATCTCGCCGAGCGCGCCGTCGGCCTGCATCGCGCGCAGCGTGCGGTCGATGTCGGCGCCGAGCTCGGCGTCGGCTGCGCGCGTGACCGCCGCGTAGGTCCCAGGCGCGAACGGTTCGCCCACGATCGCAAGCCGCGCGTCGGCGCCCGCGTAGTAGGCCGCGATGATCGACTCGGCGAGCGCGGCGTCGGCGCGGCCGAGCGCGACCTCGGTGTAGGGCGCCAGGCTGTCGTCGTACTGCAGGATGCGCGCGTCGTCGAAGCCAGCCTCGCGCAGCACATCGACCGACGCGGAGCCGTTGAGCACGGCCACGCGCCTGCCCGCGAGATCTCCAAGCGTCCGCACCGCGCCCGCCTCGCCCGCACGCACCACGATCTGCTGCCCGAACGCGAAGTACGGCACGCTGAATCGCGCGACGGCCGCTCGTTCCTCGGTCACCTCGAAGCCGTTCATCAGGACATCGCACCGCCCCGCCTCCAGCGAGTCGTAGAGCGCGAGCCAGTCGGCGCGATGCAGTTCGAGCGTGCGCCCGAGCCGCCGCGCGACCTCCTCCATGATGTCGACCCCGAAGCCGATCACGCGCGACGGGTCGTCGGGGTCGAAGAAGGCGAAGGGCGCGCCACCCGACGGGTCGGCGCCCCAGCGGAGCGGCGGCGAAGGCTGCTGCGGGGCCGCATGCGTCGAGGGCACGGCGAGAAGGCACGCGGCGCACCACGCGGCCAAAGGCGCCAGCAGCCGCAGCGCGCCGCGCATCACCCCGCGCCTCCGCGGCAGCGCGGACACTGCGCATCGCCGCACGGCTCGACATGCGCGGTCGCGGTGCCGTCGCCGACCGCCTCGAGCACCTCGTGTTCGATCGCGCTTGCGACCTCGTGTGAATCGGCGACGGACATGCCGCGCGGCAGCCGCAGGTGCATGTCGATGAAGTGCACGCGGCCCTGATGGCGATGCCGCACCGAGGCGAACGAGCAGATGCGCGGCTCGCGGCCCTGCCGGTGCTCCTCGAGGATGCGCGTGATCTCGCGGTGATCGGCCTCGTCCTGTCGGCCGAGGATCGCCGAGAGCCCGCGCAGGCCCACGCGCGCACCGACGACAAGGAGCAGCACGCCGACCGCGGTCGCGACGGCGGTGTCGATCCACGCGTGGCCCGTGAGCTTCACGGCGACAAGGCCCGCAACGACCGCACAGGTCGTCCAAAGGTCGGAGAGCAGGTGCTTGCCATCGCCGACGAGCGCCTCGGATCCGGTCGCGCGCCCGACACGCAGCAGCGCGATGCCCGCGATCCCGTTCAGGAGCGCGCTCGCGAGCACGAGCGCGAGGCCGAGGTCGATCGACTCGAGCGGCGCGCGGCCGCGGTAGAAGGTCTGCGCGCACTGCGTGAGGATGACCACGCCCGCGACGCCGATGAGCACGCCCTCGAAGAGCGCGCTCACGAACTCGATCGGGCCGTGGCCGTACGGGTGCTCCTCGTCGGGCGGCTGGTCGGCGTAGCGGATCGCGAAGAACGCGCCGAGCGACGCGACGATGTTCACGATCGACTCGAGCGCGTCGGAGAAGACCGCGTCGGAGTCGGTGAGCAGCCATCCCGAGAGCTTGAGCCCGAACCCCGCGACGCCCACCGCGATCGCCCAGCGCGCGGCGGCGCGCGCGCGGCGCGAGACGGCGGGGTCAGGCGTGCGGGTGGCCATGCGGCCAAGGTATCCGATGGCCGTGCGGTCGTTGCGTTAGGGCTCATCGCTCGATCGATGCCCCGAGGATCGCCCAGCCTGTCGGCCGGAAGAGCGGGAAACGCCCCATCGTGCCGACAAGGACGCGGATGTCGTCGTCGTCGAGCGACCACGGTTCGGCCGCGGCCTCGCCATGCCTGCGCTCGCGGCGCGACCACTCGAGCGTGAACGCACGCTCGCGCATCGCCCAGTGGTCGAGGTGCTCGGCGATCTCGATCGCCTTGTTCGTGCAGATGGCGATGGCGCGGTCGAGGTCGCTCCGCTCGCGCTGCGCCGAAAGCCGCGATTCTCCCGCGCGGAACGCGATGTTCGCGCCGTAGACGCTCCACCAGCCCAGGCTCTCGGCGAGTTCGACGGGCGTGCTCGATGGATCGACCGCCGCATCGAGCCGCGAGAAGACCTGCTCGAGCGCCTCGCGCGCGTCGAGCCTGCCTGCGGCCACGCCCGCCTCGACCGCACCGCCGAGCGCGGTGTTCGCAAGCCCGCGGTAGTGCGCGTCGCCGTACTCCTCCCAGAGCCCGAGGAAGAGGCGCTCGGCCTCGAGCAGATCGCCCTCGGCGCGCACGGCCACGAGGCGGCTTGCGACGGCGTCGTGCGCGTGGACGAGGTTGCGGCGCAGCGCATGGCCGCGCACCGCATGCGCGTGCGCCCACGCCACGCGGCTGATGCGGCTCGTGCGCCGCGCGGGGTCGCGGAGCTCGCCGATCAGAGCCGAGGCGATCGACTCCGCCTCGCGCAGGTTCCAGAGCGTGGAGTGCGCGTTCGCAAGGTTGACGGTGAGCATCGTGCGAATGTCGATGCCGATCGCGTGCTCGGCGAGCCCCTCGCGCACGCAGGCGAGCACGCGCGGGAAGCGGCCCATGCCGTCGTACGCGCCTGCGAGGCGGTTGGCCGCGGTCGCCCGGTCGCTCGGAGTCGCGGCGATGCGGCGCATGGCGAGCCCGATCGCCTCCATCGCCTGGAAGTCGCCGCGGCGGTGCGCGAGCTGCGCGTGCGCGTCGAGCTCGTCGATGCGCGCGCCGTCGAGGTCGTCGTCGAGGGGCGGCGGCTCGGCGAACCAGAGGCTTTCCGCAAGGTCGCCGAGTTCCCAGTCGATCGCGTCGGCAAGGCGCGCGACGAGGTCGAGCTTCGGGTTTCCGCTGCGTGGCGCGATCTTTCCAGGAGGCCTGCCGAGCGCGGCCGCGACATCGGTGGCCGACCAGCGGCGGTAGATGCGCGCAAGCCCCACGACGATCTCGAGCCGCGCGCGCCGCGCCTCGCCCACATCTCCTGGAATGCATGTCTCGATCGGCGCGCTGATGCGCGCAGCCGTGTCCGTTCCCAGTGCCATCGGTTCCTCCCGTCGTTGCGTGGCGCGACGCGCGCCGACGGGAGGAGCATCGCCGCGCTGCGACGAGGGGCTGGGCGAGCAGTCACGCGTCCCATGATTTTCCACGGCCGTGCGGCGCGACATGCGGGTTTCGATGTGTCGCACGCGGCACGACCGCCGCGCGACCGCGCAGGCCGCAATCGCTCCACCAGAAATCCACCGCGTCAGCGCGACTTGGCAAGCCGCTCGGCGCCGCGCACCTCGCCATCGACTGCAAGCACGCGCACGGCGTCAGGCGCCTTGTCGCACCGCACCGCGGCGACGCGACGGCCATCGACGAGCGCCGCGCCCGCGCCATCGAGCCACACGATCTCGACCACGCGATTCGCGTCGGCCGCGGGCTTCTCGCCTTCCTTCACAGGAACAGGCTCGAAGGGAACTTCGACGACGGTGCTGCTTCCAGCGGCAAGCACGACGCTTCCGCGGCCCGAAACGCGCAGCCGCACGCCGCGCGTCGCGCCGTCGAGCGGCGCCTCGAACGCATGGGGCGCGCCGTCCGATACGCGCGGTGCGGCCGAAAGCTCGGACCACGCGTGCATGCCATGCTCGACGATGCGAGGCGCGCGAAACGCGACCTCGCACGGCGGACCGCCATGCACTTGGAACGCCAGCAGCCCCGCGACGCAGCCGTCGTACCACTCGGCGGCGGGAACGCCGTTCACCTTCGTGCGGATGCGCGGGCCGATCGCCTCGATCTCGTAGGCGTTCCACTCGCCGAGCTTGAACGCCGCGCGCGCGGCGTCGTTGCCCTCGAGCGGCGCGAGCCAGAGCCGCCCGCCCTCGTCGTACACGCCACCCGACCACGCGCGCGCCGACGGGTCGACCTCGACCTGCAGGCCGACGATGCGCGCATCGCGCTCGCGCGAACGGATCTGGATGCCCGAGTTCATCTTCTCGCCCTTCGGGTTGTCGGGCGAGCCGAGGCGCACCTCGACCTCGAGCGTGAAGTCGCCGATCTCGCGCGGGCTCGTGAGGAATCCGTTGCGCGGGATCGGCCCGCGCCCGACGAGCACGGGGCCCGTGCCGCCATTCGCGGGCGGGAGGAGCTCGAACATCGCGGCGCCGCCGACCACGCGCCAGCCGGCGTAGGGCAGCGCGTCGAAGAGCGGCGTGGGCGGAGCTGCGGAAGCGGCGAGCGACGCGAAGAGGACAAGCGGGACGAGTGGCATCATGGGTGCACCTTGCGACGAGCATCGCAACGCTGCGGGCGCGCCGCGTCAAGCGGGAACTTCGCCATTGTGCCTCGGTCGGGTTGCGCGCGTGTGCGATCCGTGCCACGCTTCGCGCATGGAGCCCTCCCCCACCCGTCGTGACTTCATGCTCGCCGCGGCCTCGGTCGCGGCGTTTTCTTCGCTTCCCACGGCGGCGGCGGCCGTGCCGCGTGCGGCGCGCGCGCGCCTCGCGAACGGTCGTCTGCAGTTCGGCGTGGTCGGCTGGGGCATCCGTGCACGCGAGATCTACAACATGTTCCTCGACGACCCCGATGTCGAGATCGTGTCGGTGTGCGATGTCGTCGACGCCCGCGCGAAGGAAGGCGTGCGCCGCGTGAACGAGCGGCGCAAGGCCGAGGTGTGCCGCCAGGTCGCCGACTGGCGCGCCGTGGTGCACGACGCCGCGCTCGACGGCGTGATCGTGACGACGCCCGACCATTGGCACGCGGAGCCTGCGATCGCGGCGTCGCTTTCGGGCAAGCATGTCTACTGCGAGAAGCCGCTCTCGCTCTCGATCGCCGAGGGCCGCGCGATCGCGTCGGCAGCGCGCGCGGGCGGCATCCGCTTCCAGACGGGTTCGCAGCAGCGATCCGAGTACGGACACATGTTCGTGCGCGCCGCCGAAGCCGTGCGCAACGGGCGCATCGGCACGCTCAAGCGCATCACGATCGGCGTGGGCGAGCCGCCGAAGCGCTGCGATCTTCCCGAGGAACCGCTGCCCGAAGGCATCGACTGGGACGGCTGGCTCGGCCAGGCGCCGATGCGGCCGTTCAGCAGCGTGCTCTGCCCGATCGGCGTGCACGACCGCTATCCCGCGTGGCGGCACTACCGCGAGTACTGCAACGGCGGCCTTGCCGACATGGGCGCGCACCACTTCGACATCGCCCAATGGGCGATGGACATGGACGCGAGCGGCCCGCGCGAGGTGATTCCGCCTGCCGACGGCGCGAAGACGGGGCTTCGCTTCGTGTACGCGAACGGCGTCGAGATGATCCACGGCGGGCCGACCGACTGCACCTTCTTCGGCAGCGAAGGAACGATCGAGGTCTCGCGCGGACACCTCCGGGCGTACAAGGGCGAGGACCGCACCGCGCCCGATGCTGCCGAACTTCTCGCGGAACCCACTGGAAACGAGCTGCGGCTTCCGCGCAACCGCTCGCACATCGACGACTTCCTGTGCGCGATCCGCGAGGGCCGCGACCCGATCTGCACGGCGGAAACGGGCCACCGCACGGCGACGGTGTGCCAGCTGTGCGTGATCGGCTACGAGATCGGCAAGCCGCTGACATGGGACGCGACGGCGGAGCGCTTCACGGGAGAGCATGCGGCCGCAGGCAACGCGCTGCTCGCGACGGCCGTCCGCAGGCACCGCTGAGCGGCCGAGCGAGATCGCCGCCCACCCCCGACGGTGCCTGGCACGTGCCAGGCAGTGCCAGGCACTGCACGGCTCGTGCCAGGCACCAAGGCAATGGCCCATCTCGGCTCGCAGCGAGTGGTCGAAAGTCGCTTGATTTCTCGGGACGACCGAACCCGCCGCAACCGCACGCAGCTGGCGGAATCGTGGTGCCTGGCACGTGCCAGGCAGTGCCAGGCACTGCACGGCACGTGCCAGGCACCGTCGGAGGGAGGCGGGACGGGTAGGCGGCCGACGACCGCCCCCCCGCTACGCGCCGTCGATCCCCTCCGCGCGGGCCGTCGTCTCCACCGCGCGGCGTGTCGCGATCATCAGCCACGGCAGCGGCAACACCACTCCTCCGATGAACGCGAACACAGGCCAAGGCGGAAGCCTCGTCCATTCGCCCGCCGCCACGCGTGCCGTACCTTCCTGGATGAACGCGAAGAGCATCGTCACGAGCAGCGTCGTCCAGACAAGGTGCATCTGCACGGGCCGAGCCACGCAGCCCCTGCCCTCGGGCGACAGCTTCAGGAACAGGTCCTTGCGCGGAACATTGACGAGCGCAGGGCAAGACCTCGTGAGCGAGGTCATCCAGCGCGCGATTCCGCCGAGAAACGCTGCAAGAACGAGCGGAATCGCGCAGAGCCCGAACCACGCGAACGGCGTCGTGTTCACCCACCCGTCGGCGATTCCCGCTCCATCGAAGTGGATCGGAAAGCGGTCGGGCAGCTGCGGGTACCACATCGCCGCGCGGATCCATACGGCACACTGCGCCGCCAGCGCAGCCGCCACGAGGACACGCAGCGCGACCGGCGCGCGCGTGCCGTTCATCGATCGCGGCTCACCAGGCGGTACACCGAGATCGACTCGCGCAGCGCCCCTGCACGCACCAGCGACTCGGTGCCTTGCCCGAGGTAGATGTCGATGCGCCCCGGACCCTTGATCGCGCCGCCTGCATCCATCACGAACGCAAGCCGCGCTTCGGCGGGTTCGTCGGGCTTCGCATCGGCGCGCTTGCGCACGATGACAAGCACCGACCCTGGCGGATACACCGTCTGATCGGCGGCGCACGAGTAGCCGCCCATCAGCCTCGCGCCGCGAATGCCGAGCGCGGGTGGAAAGTTTCCTTCGGCGACCTCGCCGAAGAAGACGAGGCGCTCGTTGTCCATCGCGGCCTCTTCGGCGGCCGCTGGATTCTCGCGCGAAACCCGCAGCACATCGGCCAGCGTGAAACCCTCGGCCTGCAGCAGCCCGCGCGCCGCCAGCGCACGGCCAAGCCCGGTCCACGGCTTGCCGTTGGTGGCCGCGCGGGAAATGAGCTTCTCGCGCGTGCGGCCATCGGCGCCCTCGATCACGAGCCGCGCCGTGCCGTTCGTCTCGACGAGCGCCCAGGTCGCGGGGCCGTCGACCCACGCGATCGCGCCCGCGAGCGCCTTGGGCGATGCAAGGATCTCGCGGCGCGGCGCGTCGAGCAGTTCGGGCGCCGACTTGCGGATGTCGCCGATCAGCGGGAAGCGAAACTTCTCGTCGCGTCGAAGGCTCGCGGCCACGACAGGTGTGGCATAGCCCGTCAGAAGCCCTTCGAGCGAACTCACGCCGTCGTCGCCGCGCATCTCGACCAGCATGAAGCCGTCGACGAGGCGCCGCGCGAAATCATCGGCCGTCGACGAGATGCTGAACGCCGCGAACAGCGCCCCCGCATCGGCCGCCGCTGCGGCGTCGCTCGTGCGCCGCGCGCCTTCGAGCGCCGTGATGAAGCTCTTGCGCTCCGCGACATCGGACGATGGAAACAGGCCGCCGACATCGATCTGCCGCTCGTCGAGCCGAACGGGCATCGCCGAAACCCGATCGGCCGCGCCTGGCGGCTGAAGCGACCTTTCGACCTTCGCGGGTGGCGTGCAGCCCGCAAGCACCGCACAGAGCGCAAGCGCTGCGAATCGATCAGCTCGCCGCAATGCCCACGCCCTTCGCCGCATACTGGCCTCGCCCGACCTGCGCCGCCTCGCCCGCGTTGACCAGCTTGCGCAAGGTGGCGCTGACCTGCACGGAGAAGCTCGGGCTCACCTCGCGGCCCATGCGGCGCGCGACCTCGGCGACGATGTCGCCGCGCGAGACGGGCTCGCCCTTTGCGGCAAGATGCTCGAGCAACTGCACCGAAAGCGTTGGCTTGCCCTTGCGCACCGCGCGGAACGGCTTTCCCGCAGCCTCGGCCGCGCGCGGCTTCGCGGCGGTGCCGTCGGCGCCAAGCGACGCGATGCGCGCCTCGACCGCCGCGAGCTGCGCGCGCAACGCGTTCGCCTCGCGCTCGAGCTTCGGCAATTCGGATCGCCGACGCTTCAACTCGGCCGCAAGCGCCTCGGTCGAGACCGCCGCAAGCCCCGCGCCGCGCGCCGTACCGCGCGCAGCGCCGCGCTTCGCACGCACCGGCTTGGCAGAACCCTTTGAACGACGCTTCTTCTTCATGGCTGCCCTCTGAAAGTAAGTTTGAATCGAGTCGCAATCATACATAACACATCTTCCTCCGTTGCGACCCGTTGCATTTGCGCGCGCGAACGGCGAGACTCCGTGCATGGACCAGATGCACCGCCGCGCCTTCCTCGCCACCGTGCCCGCCGTGCTCGCGGCCCCGACGCTGCTCGGCGCCGCCGCGCGCGCGGACACCGCCACCTCGGCGCCGAAGATCCTGCGCGCCTCCGAACCGCCTGTGCGGATCGCCCTCATCGGCTGCTCGGGTCGCGGCGCCGACAACCTCGGCGACCTCCTCGGCGCAGGCGCCGAGATCGTGGCGCTCTGCGATGTCGACAGCCGCGCGCGCGAGGCAGCCGCAAGGCGCTGCCCCAAAGCCGCCGTCTTCCGCGACCTGCGCGAGGTCTTCAGGGCGCGCCGCGCGCTCGCGCTCGACGGCGTGCTCGTCTCGACGCCCGACCACACGCATGCGTTTCCGACCGCGCTCGCCCTGCGCGCGGGCCTGCCCGTCTACTGCGAGAAGCCGCTCACCCACACGATGGAGGAGTCGCGCCGCATCGGCGAACTCGCCGCGAAGGCGAAGGTGCCCACGCAGATGGGCACGCAGATCCATGCCACGGAGAACTATCGCCGCGTCGTCGAGCAGCTGCGCGCAGGCGCGATCGGCCGCGTGACCAGCTGCGACTGCTGGGTGAACAAGGGCTGGTGCTGCGGCCCGACCGGCCCCGTGTCGACGCCGCCCGCGGAGCTCGACTACGACCTCTGGCTCGGCCCCGCGCAGGAAACGCCGTTCGTCACGGGCGTGCACCCCGCGAACTGGCGCAAGTACTGGGATTTCGGCACAGGAACGCTCGGCGACATGGGCTGCCACATGATGGACCTTCCCGTGTGGGCGCTCGGCCTCGACCGCGCCACGCTCGGCACGGTCGAGATCCACGCCAGCACCGCGTCGGTCGACAGCGTGGCGTGCCCCGAGTGGACCGAGGCTTCGTGGGCGATTCCGCAGAAGGACTTCGACCCGCTCGTCCTGCGTTGGTTCGACAACGGCCGCATCTCGCCCACCGCGCAGGAGCTCGGCGCGAAGGACCGCGTCGACTACCACGGCCGCTTCAACATGGTGTTCCAGGGAACGAAGGGCTTCCTGTGGGCGAACTACGGCGAGTACCTCGCGACGCCGGGCATCCTTGCGGCCGAAGGGCCTGCGAAGGCCGAGCGCATCGCGCCGTCGCCTGGCCACCACCGCGAGTGGCTCGACGCGATCCGCGCGTGGCGCGCGGGCACCGCAGGCGCTCACGACGCGCCGCTCTGCGCGTTCGGGCGCTCGACCGTGCTCAACGAGATCGTGCTTTCGGGCACGGTCGCGGGACGCTCGCAGGCCCCCGTCCGCTACGACTTCAACGCGCGCGCCTTCGTGGGCGGCGACCCGATCGCGCACTGGCACCCTGCGCCGCGCGCGGGCTGGTCGCTGTCCGACGCCGACCTCGACCGCGCGCTCCAGGCGTAGGATGCGCCCCCGATGACCCGCTGGCTCACCGCGCTTCTCATGGCTGTCGCCGCGCTCGTCGCGGCGCCTGTACCCGCACGCGCCGATGCCACAGGACGCGGCCAAGCCACCTGCTGCGGCGGAAACTGCTGCTGCGGCCCCGCCTGCGCCTGCGCGTCGGGCGACGAAGCCCCTGCGCGCGACGACCACCCCGCCCAAGCGCCGACCGACCGCAGCGAGAGGCTCGGCGCCCTGCCCCTCGCGCCGCGCGCAGAGCTGCGCGGCATCGAGGAGTTCCTCGGAGCTGCGCGCGCCCTGCAGCACCAGGCGTGCGTGCATCGCCCCGCAGGGCGAACGCTGCTCGAGAAGGTCTCGCGATGGACGACCTGACGCGCCGATATCCCGTGCGCGTATTTGTCAACATCGTTCTTCTATAAAACCATTTCATCCAACTCCTCGAGGGCCCCATGCGCCACCCGATCCTCATCGGCGCGTGCCTTTGCGCCGCGCATCTGCTCGCTCCGTCGTGCACGAGCACGGCGTCGACGCCGACCGCCGTCACCATGTCCTACTCCGCCGAACCTCTCGCCGCGGGCGAACACGAGCTCGAGGTTCACGGAATGAGCTGCCCCAAGTGCGTGTCGAATGTCGACCTGCAGCTGAAGCGTCTGCCAGGCGTCGACGCAGCCGTCGTCGACATGAAGCGCGGCGTCGTCACCATCACGCTGTCGGGCAACGCGCGCCCGTCCGCGCGCGACCTCGCCACAGCGGTCTCGGACGCGGGCTTCACGCTGCGCGCGATTGACCGTGGCGCACAAGGAGGCACGCCGTGATCCGCGCCGCCCTGTTCGCGACCGCTGCGCTCGCGCTGCCAACCCACGCCGCCGCGCAGGAGACGCCCAACATGCCCGCCGCCACCTCGCCGTCGCCTGGCGTGTGGATCCCGCGGATGCAGGCGCGCGCCTACCTCCTCGAGAACGACCAGACGCTGCTCGAGCAGGACCTGCGCATCGAGCACGGGCTCGCGCGCGACCTGTCGATGTGGGCCGAGCTCCCGCTCTACGAAGGATTCCTCGACGCGCCACGCCCAAGCGACGGCGAGTTCGGCCTCGGCGCACTTGAGGCTGGCATCGAACTGCGGGTCCTGCAGCACGACCTCGACGCGATCGACACCGTCCGCGGCGCGGTCTTCGCAGGCGCCGCGCTCCCGACCGCCACCGACGGCTTCGGACGCCAGTCGCTCGACCCGTTCGTCGGCGCCGCGATCACCGCGATCTTCGGCCGCCACGGCGTGAACGCCGCAGCCCGCTACACCTTCGTCACGGGAGACACCGACCTGCCGCTCTTCATCGGCGACGACGGCGAGGATGTGATCGGCGCCGACCTCGGCTACGCATTCCGTCTCGCCCCCGCCGCGTACGGCGAGGAACGCGTCGCGGCGTGGTACCTGACCCTCGAGCTGAACGGCGCCTTCACCGCCGAAGGCGACCGCGAGGTCCTGTTCGCGCCAGGGCTTCTCGTCGAAGCACCGACCTACGCCGTCGAACTCGGGGTCCAGCTGCCGATCGCACAGGAAGGCAGCGACCGCCCCGAGATCGACCTCGGGATCTTCGCGGGGCTGCGGCTCCTCTACTGACGCTGCACGGTTCGGGTGGCCGCGCTATCTTCCGCGCGTCCACTTCCGGACCTTGGAGGCACCCATGGGATTCATCGACGAACTCAAGCAATTCGCGGCGAAGGGCAACGCGGTCGACATGGCCGTCGGCATCCTCGTCGGCGGCGCGTTCACCAAGATCGTCAACAGCGTCGTGTCCGACCTCCTCATGCCGCCGATCGGCGTGCTCATCGGCGGCGTCGACTTCAAGCAGCTGCAGTGGGTGCTCACCGAGAAGACCGTCGACGGCGCGAAGGTCCCCGACGCGGTCATCGCGTGGGGCAAGTTCGTCAACAACTGCGTCGAGTTCGCGATCGTCGTGCTCTGCGCGTTCGTCGTCGTGAAGATGATGAACAAGGTCATCGCGCTGCGCATCGCCGATGTCCGCGCCGCGGTCGAGGGCATCCAGAGCGCCGCCGACCTGAAGAAGGTCGCGAGCAAGATCGACGATGTGAAGAAGATGATCGACTGAACGGCTGCATCGTGCACGGAGGCACTTCATGAGCGGATTCACTGCGGCGCTGCGCGCCATCATCGTGCTGCCACTTCTCGCCCTGGCCGCGTGCTCCACGCCGATGGGCGAGCGCATGGGCCAGTCGGTGGCGATCATGCGCGACTTCCAGCGCGGCTCGTCCACGATTCCGTCGGCGGTCTTCGAGCATGCGAAGGGCATCGCGATCATCCGCGAGACGAACGCG
>JAJTGK010000171.1 GCA_021297815.1 Planctomycetaceae bacterium | reverse complement strand
TAGTGGAGGTAGAACTTCTTCGCGTACTCGGCGAGCAGGCCGTCGACGATCTGCTCGTCCTTCACGGTGCCGAGCGTGCAGGTGACGAGCGACTGCGTCTCGCCACGCTGGAAGAACGCCGAGCCGTGCGTGCGCGGGAACACGGCGACCGACATGTCGAGCGCGCGGATCTCGTTGAGCTTGCGGCCGTCGGCGCGGATCGAGTGCTGCGCGACCAGGTAGTGCGTGATCTTCTTCTCGAGCAGGCGCAGTCCTTCCTTGGCCTGCTTCTGCTTCTTCTCGGCCTCGACATGATCCGAGTAGGGGATGCCCGCGGGGATCGAGAAGTGCGTCTTGAGGACATCGCCCTTGATCGCGTCGACCGCTTCGTTGCGCTCCTTCTTGCCCTTGATCTTGCGGGCCTCGAGGAGGCGGTCGTAGGCGGCTTCCTTGACCTTCTTCATGACCTCGTCGCTCGGGGTCGTGAGCTCGCCCATGCGCACGGCGGGGGCGCCGCACTTCGCGCGGAGCTCCTCGATGAGCGCGAGGGTCGGCTTGATGCCTTCCTCAAGGCCGAAGCGGATCGCGGCGACCATGGTCGCCTCGCTGACCTCGGCCGCGCCGACCTCGATCATGTTGATGCCGTCCTTGTGGCCCGACAGCACGAGGTCGAGGTCGCTGAACTCCATCTGCGCCTGCGTCGGGTTGAGCACGAAGCGCTCGCCCTGCTCGGTGATGATGCGGCCGACGCGCACGGTGGCGACGGGGCCCTGGAAGGGGGCGTCGGTGATGTGGAGCGCCGCCGAGGCCGCGGTGCACGCGAGCACATCGGCGTCGTTCTGGCCGTCATGCGACATGACCCACGCCTGCAGCTGGATCTCGTCGCAGAAACCCTCGGGGAAGAGCGGACGGATCGGGCGATCCATCATGCGCATCGTGAGGATTTCCTTCTCGGAGGGCTGGCCTTCGCGCTTGCGGAAGCCGCCGGGGAACTTGCCCGCGGCGCCGAGCTTCTCGCGGTAGTCGCAGGTCAGGGGGAAGAAGTCGATGCCCTGACGGGGGTTCGCGCGCACGCAGGTCGCGAGGACCCAGGTGTCGGCGTACGAGGCGATGACGGCGCCGCTCGCGAGCTTCGCGACGCGGCCGGTCTCGAAGCGCAGCGTGCGCCCGCCGATGACCTTCTCGACAACAGTGACTGCCATGGTGATTCTCCTGTCGCCGCGCCTCTTGCGCGGCTTGGCCCTCGATGTTTGGCTTCGAAGGCCTCGTGGTGATGGGAATGAAGACTTGGAATGGCTCTCGGCCAATGCACAGCGCCGGCGCGTGGCGCCGCGAATGCGGGAAGGGCGCGGGCGGATGAAAGGCGACCGGCTGCGCTCAACGCCGCGGACGCGGCGCGCGGACGGTCACTTGCGGAGGCCGAGGCGCTTGATGAGCGAGAGGTAGCTCTCGCGGTTGCTCGCGGCGAGGTACTTCAGCAGCCGGTTGCGGCGGCCGACAAGCAGGAGAAGGCCGCGGCGCGACGCGTGGTCCTTCTTGTGGGCCTTGAAGTGGTCCTGCAGCTCGTTGATGCGCGCCGTCAGCGTGGCGATCTGGACCTCGGTGGAACCGGTGTCCTTGGCGTGATGGCGGGACGAGTCGACGATCGAAGTGGTCATGAAAGGGGTTCCTATGGGCGGCACTCCCGCCGCCTGTGAGACCTGCGTTTGGAAGTCGAACAAGATAGCGGAAGCGCGGGGGACGGCGCAAGACCTTGCGGGCGTTGGGGTTGGTGGGTGTGGCGTTCGGTCGCGAGTTCTCGGAACATCTCGCGGCGCGCGGCGGGTCGGGGGCGTATTCTCCGCGCCTCTCGCACCAAACGGAGCGCGCATGTCCCAGGACGCCACCAAGGCCACATTGTCGACGCTCGAGAAGGCCGCCGCCGAGTACTTCGCCGAGGCGGCGAAGATCGAGGAGGGCGGCGGCGCGTCGGGCGTGGAGCGCCAGCACCGCAACGGCCGCCTGACCGCGCGCGAGCGCCTCGCGCTGCTCGCCGACAAGGGCGCGCCTTCGATGGAGTGCGGACTGTTCGCCGCGTGGCGGATGTACCGCGAATACGGCGGCGCGCCCGCGGCGGGCGTGGTGACCACGATCGCGGAAGTCGACGGGCGGCTGTGCATGGTGATCGCGAACGACGCGACCGTGAAGGCGGGCGCGTTCTTCCCGATGACCTGCAAGAAGATCATCCGCGCGCAGAACATCGCGGAGCGCGCGCGACTGCCGCTCGTCTACCTCGTCGACAGCGCGGGCGTGTTCCTGCCGCTCCAGGAGGATGTGTTCCCCGACACCGACGACTTCGGGCGGATCTTCCGCAACAACGCGGTGATCAGCGCGCAGGGCATTCCGCAGATCGCGGCGATCATGGGCAACTGCGTCGCGGGCGGCGGCTACCTGCCCGTCCTATGCGACACGCTGCTCATGACGGAAGGCAGCGGCCTGTATCTCGCGGGGCCTGCGCTCGTGAAGGCGGCGATCGGGCAGGAGGTCTCGAGCGAGGAACTCGGCGGCGCCGAGATGCACGCGCAGATCTCGGGCACGATCGACTTCCGCGAGAAGGATGACCCCGCGTGCATCACGCGGCTCAGGCGCGTGTTTTCCGCGGTGCGCACCGCGCCCGCGAAGCCGAAGGCGCCGTTCGCGTCGGTCGCGCCGAGGCGCCCCGCCGAGGACGCGCTGCAGGTGTTCAAGGCCGAGGCGGGCGCGCAGTACGACATGGTCGAGCTGCTGTCGTGCTTCGTCGACGCCGACAGCCTCGACGAGTACCGCGCGGAGTTCGGCCGCTCGCTCGTGTGCGCGTACGCGCGCATCGACGGCTTCCCGTGCGGCATCGTGGCCAACCAGAAGAAGCTCACCCAGCGCAAGATGCCTGGCGGCAAGGCGGGTCCATCGAGCGCGACCAACATGCCCGCGGTCATCTACGACGACAGCGCCGACAAGGCCGCGCGCTTCATCATGGACTGCAACCAGAAGGGCCTGCCCATCGTGTTCGTGACCGACACGACGGGCTTCATGGTGGGCCGCGACAGCGAGCAGGGCGGCATCATCCGCGCGGGTGCCAAGATGGTGAACGCGATGTCGAACTGCGTGGTGCCGAAGATCTCGCTCGTCGTGGGCGGAAGCTACGGCGCGGGCAACTACGCGATGTGCGGGCGCGCGTTCGACCCGCTGCTGACGCTCGCGTGGCCGGGCGCGCGCTTCGCGGTGATGGGCGCGGCGCAGGCCGCGGGCACGCTGCTGCAGATCGACCTCGCCGCGCGCGAGCGCAAGGGCGAGAAGGTCGACGAGGAGATGCGCAAGCAGCTCCTGGCCGCGGTGACCGCGAGCTACAACGAGCAGCAGGACATCCGCTACGCGGCGAGCCGCGGGTGGGTCGACCGCATCATCGACCCGAAGGCGACGAGGGCGGAGCTCGCGCTGGCGCTGGCGGTGGCGGCGCAGGCGCCGCAGGTGGCGCCCGGCGTGTCGCCCGCGAGCGGCGGCTACCGCACGGGCGTGCTGCAGACCTGATTCAGCGGCGTCGGCGGCGCGCCACGATTCCCGCGAGCGCGAGGAGCGCGATCGAGCCTGGCGCGGGAACCGCGCTGTACTCGATTTCGAGCCGCGGCACGATGCCGCCGAGGGCGGCGCTGTCGGCGCTGTCGAAGCGCCGCGAGGTGCCTGCGGCGGTCTCGTCGCCGAGCAGAATCCAGCCGAGGTTCGCAGCGCCCTGCGCGGCGAAGGCGCGCACATCGTCGAGAAGCCCCGCGGATTCCCAGGTCTGGAGGCCCGCGGTCGTGGTCAGCGTGACGGCGCTTGCCGCGGCGAGGAAGTCGCCGCCTGCGTTCTGCCAGAGCGCGCTCGCACCGAAGGGGTCGAAGCTCGCGTGCAGCCATGTCGCGTCGCCGGCGAGCGGTGCAGCGCCCGTCGATTCGGTCAGGTCGGGGTCGCTGGCGCCCGTCGTCCACGCGGTGGTCACGCGGTGGAGCGACACATGGCGGTTTCCACCGTTCGCCTG
>JAJTGK010000170.1 GCA_021297815.1 Planctomycetaceae bacterium | reverse complement strand
GCTCGAACAGCTGGATGACGCCCTCGATCGAGCCGTACACGTCGGCCTTCTCGGGCACGCGGATCTTGCCGTCGGCGACCGCGTTAATCGAGCCGCCGGGCAGCTTGTCGATCAGCTGGTCGATGATCTTCGCCGACTGCTTGATCTCCTCGAGGCGCACGAGGTAGCGCGACAGGCTGCAGCCCGCGCTCGCCACCGCCATCGAGAACCGCACCTTGTCGGCGCCCTCGCCGTCCCAGTTGTCGGCGTAGCAGAGGTACGGCTCGTCCTTGCGCAGGTCGCGGCGCACGCCCGCGGCGCGCGCGTTCGGACCCGTCATGCTCCACTGGAGCGCGTCTTCCTTCGACACCGCGCCGACGCCGTCGAGGCGGTCGACGAAGATGCGGTTCCTGTTGCACAGCGTCTCGAGGTCGGTGATCGCCTTCGGCAGGCGGACATCGATGAAGTTGCGCACCATGCGCTTGAAGACCTCATCGTCGGGGATGTCGCGCCACGCGCCGCCGACGCGCGTCCAGTCGGGGTGGAAGCGCTGGCCCGAGATGTACTCGATGATGTCGTAGATGAACTCGCGCTCGTTGAACCCGTAGAGGAAGCCCGTGAACGCGCCGAGGTCGAGCGCGGCCGCGCCGACGCACAGGAGGTGGTTCTGGATGCGCCCGAGCTCGCACATGATCGTGCGCGCGACCTTGGCGCGCGGCGTGAGCTCGACGCCGAAGAGCTTCTCGACCGCGTGGTGCCACGCGATGTCGTTCACGATCGGCGAGATGTAGTCCATCCGGCTGATCGTGCAGACATACTGGTTGTAGTCGTGGTGCTCGCCGAGCTTCTCGAAGCCCGAGTGCAGGTAGCCGATGTGCGGCGTGCAGCGGGCGATGCGCTCGCCGTCGAGCTCGAGCACGAGGCGCAGCGTGGTGTGCGTCGCGGGGTGCTGCGGACCGAAGTTCAGGACCCAGCGGTCGGGCGCCTGGAAGTGGTCCTTGAGGTAGTCGGTGTCCTCGACATCAAGGCCGAAGCCTTCGCCGGGAGTGAGCGTGTACGGCATAGGTCGCGGAGTATAAGACCTCGGCGAGGCCTTCGCGCCCTTGGAAACCCGCTGCGGACGCAGGGTCGGCGGCTAGAAGGCGCCCGGGCGCACGCAGGGGTTCGACGCGCGCTCGGCCGCCACCGTGGTCTCGGGCCCGTGGCCCGAGAGGATGCGCGTGTCGTCGGGCAGGTGCATCAGGGTCTCGAGCGTGCGCCGCATGAGCGCGGGGTCGCTGGTCGGGAAGTCGATGCGGCCCATGCTGCCCGCCATGAGCGTGTCGCCCACCATGGCGACCGAGGCCTCGGGGCACCAGAGCGTGATGCCGCCCGGCGAGTGGCCTGGGGTGTGCAGCACTCGGAAGTAGTGCGACCCGAGCTCGAGCAACTGCCCCCCCGCCACATACGCGTCGGGCGGCGGCGCGCTGACTGCGGGCGGAATGAACGCCGAGAGGTTGAGGTTCGGGTCCTCGTTGAAGCCCGCCTCGGCGGCGTGGCAGAGCGTGTTCACGGGCCCGAGGCGCAGCCGCATGCGGGCGAGGCCCGCGATGTGGTCGCAATGGCAGTGCGTGAGGATGCAGAGGGACGGCTTCAGCCCAGCGCCCTCGATGAAGTCGAGCATGGGCTCGGGGTCGTACGAGCAGTCGACGATCCAGCAGGTCTTCGTGGGGTCGGTGTCGTCCCACACCACGAAGCAGTTGGTGGCGAAGTCGCCGAGCACGAACGCCTTGGTCACGAGGGCCATGCGGTGAGCGTACCCCGTCCGCACGCGGCGCGGATTGGGTACGCTCCCGCCATGCGACCAAGGATGGCATTCGCGGCTTCGGGCGCGCTCGCGGTGATCGCGGCGATGGCGGGCTGCGACACGATCTCGTCCGACTTCGCGCAGTTCACCGACAGCTTCACGCCGCCCACGCCGCAGGAAGCCGCGCAGTGGGCCGCCGACCCGAACGACGCCGAGAACGCGCGGCGCGGCACGGTGCTGCTCGCGAACGCTCCGTGGGGCGGCTCCGACGCCTACCTGCGTCTCTACCGTCTGTACGCCGAGGACGCGCCCGACCCCCTGGTGCGCGCGGCCGCGGTGCAGGCGCTCGGGCGGCATGGCGAGCCCGAGGATGCCGCGCGCGTCGCGAAGAACCTCGCGAGCCCCTACCGCCAGGTGCGGCTTGCGAGCGCGAAGGCGCTGCAGCGGCTGCACGACCCCGCGGTGGCGGACACGATCTGGACGCGGCTCATCGACCCGACTGAGGATTCGGATGTGCGCACGGAACTCGCGGTGGCGCTCGGGCAGTACCCGACGCCCGCGGTGTTCAACGCGCTCGTCGCCGCGCTTTCGCAGCGCGACCTCGCGGTCAACGCCGCGGCGGTCGATGCGCTGCGTACGCTCACGGGACAGCGGTTCGGCCTCGAGGAAGATGCGTGGCTGCGCTTCTATGCCAGCACGGGCGAGCCGTTCGCCGCCGCGACCTCGGGCTCGCGCGTCTATCTGTACCCCGTGTTCTCGCGGCAGCTCGACACTTGGGACTACCTGCTCTTCTGGGATCCCGTCGTCTTCGAAGCTTCCGATGTGCCCATCGGCCTGCGCACCGCGGGAATCCGCCGTACGAGCGAGCCTCGCCCCGCCGAGATCGCGCCGATCACGCTGCCCGAGTCGCCGTCAGGCGACGCGAAGGATGCGGGCGGTGGAACCGAACGGTGAGGTGCGCGCGATGAACAGCACGATGCAGGCGCTGTGCGCGGCTCGGGGTGCCGTGGCGCTCGAAGCGATCGCGCGGCCCGTGCGCGGCGCAGGCTCGGTGCTCGTGCGCGTCACGCACGCGCTGGTCACTCCGCTCGAGCGCGAGGTGATGCGCGGGCTCGGCGCGCCGAGCGAAGGCGCGCGGATCGTCGGGACTTCCTGCGTGGGCGTGGTCGAGGAGGCTCCCGCGGGCTGCGCGGTGGCGCGTGGCGCGCGGGTCGCCGTGCACCCCGTGCTCTCGTGCGGCGCGTGCGAGCGCTGCCGCGGCGGCCTTGCCCTGCACTGTGCGGCGCGCGCGATCGTGGGCATCGACGCCGCGTCGGGCGGCTGTGCGGAGTGGATCGCGGTGCCGCCGTCGGCCTGCGCGCCGATTCCCGCGGGCCTCGACGAGGCGGCGGCGGTGTTCGCAGTCCACCTCGCGCGCGCGACCGAGGCCGTGCGCCGTGGCGGCGTCGATCGAAAGACCTTCGCGAGCGTGCTTGGCGACGACCTGCTCGCGGTGCTCACCTGCCTGGTCGCCTGCGAGGAGAACCCGCTCGCGCGGCTCGTGGCGACGCGCGAGGAGACCCTGAAGGTCGCCGAGCAGTTCGGCATCCGACACCGCGCCCTTGCCGAAACGGGCCGTCGAGGCGACCAGGAGCTCGTGATCGATACGACCGGTTCAGCGGAATCCATCGAGGCGGCGACGCGCATGGTGCGGCCGCGCGGCCATGTCGTGGTCGCGGGCCTTTCGGCGCGCGCGCCTGTCGCGGTCGACCTCTCGCGGCTTGCGCTTGATGAGATCGAGGTGCATGGGTCGGGCTTCGGCCCGCTTGCGGGCGCGATCGAGCGTCTCGCGCGACGCGCGGTCGACCCCGCCCCGCTGGTCACGCGACGCCTCGGCCTTGCCGAGAGCGCGAAGGCGGTGCTCTCCGCGGCCGATGCGGGCCAGTTCGCCACGCTCGTCCAGGTCGGGCGCCCATGAGCGCGGGCGGAGACGCGAACCGCGGCGAGACGCGCTCGGAGCGCATCGAGGAACGCGTGCTGCGCGAGTCGGCGACCTCGCCCGAGGACCTGCCGTCGATCGCGTCGGCGTCGCTCGAGCAGGAGGCGATTCCCGACGACGAGGGCCGCATCAAGGCGGGCCGCTTGGCGGGCAAGTCGATGTCGGAGGCGATCTGGATCCTCGCGTGGCCAGTGCTCCTGCAGCAGACGATGGCCGGGCGTCGGTGGGCAGGCGATCATCTCGCGCGCCATGGGCTCGGGCGACATGCGCGACAGCCAGCGCGCGCTCGGGCAGTCGATGCAGCTTTCGCTCGCGTGGGGAATCCTGGTCGCGATCCTGATGACCGTGCTCGCCGAGCCGCTCGCGCGCTACTCGAACCTCTCCCCCGAGGCGACGCGCGACTGCGTGACCTATGTGCGGACGCTCGCGTACGGCATTCCCTTCTGCGGCGTGATGATGGTCGGCGGCATGTGCCTGCACGGCGCGGGCGAGGCGCACAAGCCGTTCCAGATCGCGGTGTGGGTGAATGTGGTCAATGTGGTCGCGTCGTGGCTCATCTCGGGCGTCGCGATTCGCGCGATGGGCGCCGAACTGCCCAACCCATCGCCGCTCGATCCCGTGTCGTGGGGCGTGTTCGGCATCGCGGCGGGCAGCTCGATCTCGTACCTCGTGGGCGCGTGGCTGACCTGGCGCGTGCTGCGTCGCGGCGTGAAGGACCTGCGGCTCGAGACCAGCGAACTGCGGCCGCAGCGCGACATGTCGTGGCGCATCCTGCGCGTCGGGGTGCCGAACTTCCTCGAGGGGCTCGCGATGTGGTTCGTGAACCTGCTCGTGCTCGGGTTCATCGGCCAAGCCGCGCAGCGCGGCATCGGCACGGCGAGCAAGGAAGGCCTCGTGGGCGCGCACATCATCACGGTGCAGTGGGAGGCGTTCTCGTTCCTTCCCGGCTTCGCGATGGGCACGGCGGCGGGCGCGCTCGCGGGCCAGTACCTCGGCGCGGGCAGCACCGCGCTTGCGCGCAAGGCGATCTGGAAGTGCACGCTGATCGGCATCGCGATCATGGGCACGATGGGGCTCGTCTTCATCGCGTTCGGCGAGCAGCTGACGCGGATCATCTCCGACGACCCCGTGCACATCGAGCTTGTGCCGAAATTGCTCGTCGCGGCGGGCTCGATCCAGGCGTTCTTCGCGCTCGCGATGGTGGTGCGCAACGGCCTGCGCGGCGTCGGCGACACCAAGTGGATCCTCGGCATCACCGTGTTCGGCTGCTACGCGATTCGCCTGCCGCTTGCGTGGTACCTCGGCATCCACCTCGAGTACGGCCTCGTGGGCATCTGGTGGGGCCTGATGCTCGAGCTCGCGGTGCGCGGCATGATGTTCCTCGCGCGATTCAAGTTCGGCGCGTGGGAGCGCATCACCGTCTAGCGGCGCGGAGTCAGAGCGCCATGCCGATCAGAAACGACGCGATCGCCCAGGCCACGCCTGCGACGATCGCGGCCATGACCGACATGACGAGGGCGAAGGTGCGGCTGTCGTCGGGCGCGAGCATGGTGACGCCGCGGCACTGATGCACGGTCCAGAGAATCCACGACACGAGCCCGCCGCAGAACGGGACGAGGTTCAGGAGCAGCGCGCCCGAGGCGTAGCAGCCCGAGATGCATGCGTGTCGGAACGAGACGCCTGCGAGCGAGGCTCCGCCGGCGACCACCGTGACATAGAGGATCGCGAACACGGGGATCAGCAGGAGCTGGATCATGAGCGCCATGAGCGCTTCGACCGAGAGGCTGCTCGAGATCACGCGGAACAGGCCTGTGCCCGAGTTCACGCCGAGGCCGAGTGCCGAGAAGGCCAGTCCGAAGACGGTTGATGGCAATGCGGTGACGAGTACCGTCACGATGAGGAATTGCACGGCGGGACGCGGCTTCGCGTCCTCCTGCGGCGCGAGCGCGACGGGTGCGCCTGCGAAGCCGAGCTTCGCGGTCTCCCACCATCGGCGGATCAGGGGCCCCTCCTGCTCCCACGGGACCAGCGTGGGCTGCATTGCGTCGTCGTCGCGCGCGACGGCGTAGGGCTTCACCACGCAGGCGTCCATGGTCAGCGCGCGCCCGCAGCCCGCGCAGTCGAACGCCGCGGGCTCGAGATGGCCCTTCGCCGAGGTGCCGTAGTACGCGGTGCCGCAGCCGGGGCAGCAGAACTGGACCTTGCCGCGGCGGAACGCATGGTCGGCGACCGAGTAGGTCGCGCCGCATTCACTGCACGCCCGCGGCGAGCCGTCCGACGCATGGTGCGGTCCTGCGGCGCGCGGGCGTGCCGACGCCGGTCAGTCCTCTGGCGCGTCGTGCTCGACGCGTCGGCGGAACTCGGAGACGAGCCGCCTCGTCACGGGCCCGACCTTGCCCTCGCCGATCTCCTGGCCGTCGATCGAGCTCACGCCGATCACCTCGGCGGCCGTGCCCGTGAGGAACACCTCGTCGGCGGTGAAGAGGTCGTCGAGCCGCATCGAGCGCTCCTCGACCGAAAGGCCGCACGCGGACGCGAGTTCGTTCATGACGAAGAGCCGCGTGACGCCGTTCAGGATGCCCGCGGACACGGGCGGCGTGACCAGCCTGTCGTCGCGGATGAAGAAGATGTTGTCGCCCGTGCACTCGGCGACCTCGCCGTCGGTGTTCAGCATGATCGCCTCATGCACGCCCGCCTCGACCGCCTCGACCTTGGCGAGGATGTTGTTGAGGTAGTTCAGGCTCTTCACCGAGGGGTTCAGGCACTCGACGGGAATGCGCGGGCGCTTGGCCACGATCACGGGCATGCCGTTCTCGTACATCTCGGGCGGGTAGAGCGCGATGCGGTCGACGATCACGATGGTCGACGGCTTCGGACAGGTGAAGGGGTTGAGGCCGAGCGGGCCGGGGCCGCGCGTCACCACGAGGCGGATGTACGCGTCCTTCATGTTGTTGGCCGCGACGGTCTCGCGCACGGCGAGCTCGATCTCACGCATGGTGCGGTCCTGCGGCGCGCGGGCGTGCCGACGCCGGTCAGTCCTCTGGCGCGTCGTGCTCGACGCGTCGGCGGAACTCGGAGACGAGCCGCCTCGTCACGGGCCCGA
>JAJTGK010000169.1 GCA_021297815.1 Planctomycetaceae bacterium | reverse complement strand
CGTTCGTGGACCACGAGGACTTCACCCTCGACTCGAACGGTGACCTGCTGCCTGTGCCGCGCGTCATCCCTGAGCCGGGCCAGTCGATCATTCTCTACGAGGGTTCGAACAACGCACCGCAGCACGGCACCGCGACGCTCGGTGAAGTGATTGCCGGAGACAACGGGTTCGGCGTGACGGGCATCGCGAAGCGCGCGCAGGGCTACTTCTTCCCGATCGTCTCGTTCGAGGAAGGCAGCCGTCCGCAGAGCGCGATCGCGAGCTGCTTCCAGACCTTCGAGGCGGGCGATGTGGTCAACCACTCGTGGGGCTTCGGCGGCGGCAACGCCCTGCCCTCGGTTGCGCCGTACGGCCTCCTCATCTCGCTCGGTACGGACCTCGGTATCACGACGGTCTGCTCGGCGGGCAACAGCAACCTGCCGATCAACCCGCAGGCGGTCGAGGAAGACTCGGGCGTGATCATCGTTGGCGCCTGCACGCCAGGCCGCATCGCGCCTGGCGCCCCTGGCTGCCCTGGCTTCGAGGCGTGCGAAGGCTTCTACTATCGCCTGCCCTTCTCGAACTTCTCGGGTGAGGAAACGCCCGACCCGAACGGTCGCGACCTTGCCGCCGTGCACATCTCGGCGTGGGGCATCAGCGTGGTGACCGTTGGCTACGGCGACCTGTTCCGCGGCACCAACCCGACTCCCGCGGGAGGCGACCCTCAGCAGGAGAACCAGCTCCGAACCTACTCGTCGCGGTTCAACGGCACGAGCTCTGCCGCCCCGATCATCACGGGCGCGGTCGCCTGCCTCCAGAGCGCGGCGCGTCAGATCTACGGAACCCCGCTCGGACCGATCAACATCCGCGACATCATGGGCGGCAACAGCCGCCCGCAGTGCCCCTTCGCGGTGTCCCCGCCGAACCAGAGCGACTGCTGCCTCATCGGCGACCCCGACTGCGACGGCGAGTTCCGCGCGATTGCCGGCTTCCCGCAGCTCTACGACTGCGGCGTGGGTCTCTTCACTGGAACGGGCTGGGACGGAAACCCCACCGACATCCGTGTCGTGACCGGCGTGCAGCCTGCTGGCGCACCGTGGGTCTCCTACACGATCCGCGCCGAGGACAACCAGTTCCTCCGCGTGGAAACCGTGCGGCGCCGATCGGGCGAGCAGGCTGACGGCCTGACCTACCTTTCGACGGGTGCCACGACCGATGTCCTGGCCCGCCTCAGCATCGAGGATGTGCAGAACCCCGAGACCCAGGTCTCGGATCTCGGCCTCACGCTGGTCTCGCGCGCCACGCGCAACTTCGTGCTGGTGGGCGTGTTCGTGAAGAACTTCCAGACGAACCGCTACGAGTACTTCGGTGCGGACTTCCTCACGACGATTGCCGACCAGTACGACTTCGATCTGCCTGGCTATGGCGGCTTCTCGCAGTACCTCGATCCCGCTACCCAGCGTGTCGAGATGCGCGTGTGGTCCTGCGGCCTCGGCGCGACAAGTGCGCACGAAGTCTGGCACGACCTGATCGAGATCCGGGTCAACGACCCGCTCGAGCCGCTGTGAGCCGAGGCGCGACGCGTCGAAGCGCGTGAGCTTTCAAGCGGCCCCCGCGACTGCGGGGGCCGCTTTGTTTTTTGCGCGTGCCGTGCATCGGCCGTCCTGACTTTCAGAACTTTCTGAAACTTCGGTTGCAGGCCGAGGACGCGCACCGTACGCTTCGGCCATGGCTTCGTCGCGCAACATCACACCCAAGCAGGCCGCGTCGCCGCAGGCCGACCCGCTGCCCGATGTCGACGAAGTGCGCTCGGCCCAGGACCGCTTCATCGCCTTCTGGGGCGAGATGGGAACTCGCTGGGGCGTGCAGCGCAGCATGGCCGAGGTGCACGCGCTCCTCTTCATCTCGGGCGAGCCTCAGTCGGCCGAGGACATCATGGAGCGCCTCTCGATTTCGCGCGGCAGCGTGTCGACCACGCTCAAGCAGCTCGTCGAATGGGGGCTCGTACAGCGCGTGCGCGCGAAGAGCGCGGGCGACCGTCGCGAGTACCACCAGGCCGAGCAGGATGTGTGGAAGCTCTTCTACACCATCCTCCGCGCCCGCAAGCGGCGCGAGTTCGACCCGCTGGTCGAGGAACTCGGCGGATGCCGCGTCGCGCAGAAGTCGGGCAAGGAGCGCACCGCGAAGACGAAGCGCAACGAGCGCGAGCGCCAGCACGACCAGAAGATCGACGAACTGCTCGCGCTCTGCGTGTTCTTCGACGGGCTGGCGAACACCATCTCGAAGTCGGGCAAGGGCATCGAGCGCGCGACGAAGGTGCTCGCCAGGCTCCTGGGGGCACCGCGATGACCGTCGCACCACACACCTCGCGGTCGATGCGCGAGCGGATCGCCGAGGCCTCGCTTGTCTGGCGCCTTGGAAACGGCGGACGGCTCGAAGTGCTGATGCGCCACGACGGCCTCGGCGGCATCTCGGCCGACTGCACCGTGTTCGGACCTCGAGACGCGGAATCGAGCCGCACGCTGACGCTTCGTGTCCTTGCATCGAGCGAAGACGAGGTCCGTCTCGAGTCGACGCCGCCTTCGGGTTCGTGCACCCTGGCACTCGTCCGTCATGCGGGGCGCCTGCTTCTGATCACGAACCTGCCCGAGTTCCTCGGCCTGCGCGGCGGAACCTACGCCCTCCGCGACGGTGATCTCGACGCCGTGTGGTCCGTGGCCCAATCTGTCGAGTGATCCTTTTTCGATTGCGCATTTGCCTCCCGCCGCGCTGGCGATAGGCTCGGCGCGGTGGCTGGCATCCGACCAACTCGGGTGTATCGCGTCGCCGTTGCCTGCGCGCTCGGCGTGGCGGGCCGGCAGGTGTACGCACAGTCGCAGTTCACGCAGGAGGCCACGGCGCGCGGCGTGACCTACCTCGTGCAACAGGTGCCTCAGACGACGGGTCTGTACGGGTTCGGCGTCGCCGCCGCCGATCTCGACTTCGACGGCGACGACGACATCGTGGCCCTCGGCAGGCTCAACGGCCAGATCGGGGTCTTCGAGAACTCTGGCAACGGGACCTTCGCAAACCGTTCCGCGCAGTCGGGCATTCCCGCGTTGCTGCACGCGTCGGCCGTGGCCTGCGCCGATCTCGACGGCGACCGTCGCCCCGAGATCCTGATCACCCAGATCGGCGGCCCGACGCGCGTGTTCCGCGCCGGCGCTCCGTTCAGCTACGCGGCCCATGCGCTCGATGGCCGCCTCGGCACGGGCGGCGCGACCAAGGCCATCTCGCTCGCCGACATCGACCGCGACGGCGACCTCGACTTCTTCGTCGCGAACTATGTCATGCCGACGGGACCCTACGCGCTCGTGATGAGCAAGCTGCTTCGCAACGACGGCGCCACCACCACCGACCTCGCGCCTGCGATCGGCATGGCCCGTCCCGCGCGGACCTTCCTCGGCGTGTTCACCGACATGGATCTCGACGGCGACCAGGACCTCTATGTCTCGAACGACCGCGGCCATCTGTCGCCGCTGTTCGAGGAGAACTGGCTCTTCACGAACCACGCGGACACGCTCGTCGAGACAGGTCCAGGCTCGGGGGCCGACGCCGCATGCTTCTCGATGGGGTGCGCGAGCGGCGACTTCAACGGCGACGGGCGGCCGGACCTGCTCGTCACCAACCTTCCCTCGGCCGATGCGCCCGTGTTCGGCGTCAACCCGCTCATGCTCGGGAATGGCGACGGGACCTTCGTGCGCGCCGAAGCCGCATGGGGCGTCGAGGACCTCGCCGCAGGATGGGGTGCGTTGTTCGTCGACTACGACGACGACGGCAGGCTCGACCTCTATGTGAACCACCAGGGAAGCCCGAACAGGCTCTGGCGAAACCCAGGGGCCCCGCCCGCGCAGTTGATTCCGCTTGCAGGCGGCGCACCCGGCTCGGGCACGCTGTGGAGCTACAGCACCGTGCATGCCGACTTCGACCGCGACGGCGACCAGGACCTGCTGGTGTCGGACCTCGGCGCGAACCTGCTTCTCTACATGAACCAGGCAGGCAACCAGACGGCCAGCGTCCGGGTGCGGCTCGAGGCGCGGGCGCCCAACGCCAGCGCCATCGGCGCGCGCGTCGAGGCCTTGCTCAGCGAC
>JAJTGK010000168.1:4592-8130 GCA_021297815.1 Planctomycetaceae bacterium | reverse complement strand
GGCATCGCTTGCTGCCGATGCGGGCACCACGCTCGGCGCGTACATCGCGGCGCCTGCGGTGTCCGCACTCGACGATTGCGGCGGCGCGGTCGCCGTCTCGGTCTCGATCGCCTATCCGGGCGGCTCGGCGGCCACTGCATGGCCCGCGGACGGCTACTTCCCCGTCGGGCAGTCGACGATCGTGTTCAGTGCGTCCGATGCCGCAGGAAACGCGTCGTCCGCGCAGCGCACGGTCGCCGTCGCCGCGCACCAGCTGCTCGACCTCGACATCACGCTGCTCGGCATCGTGGTGGGCGACTCGACGCGTCCGATCAGGGTCCGCGCGGGCACCTCGGTGCAGACCATCGATGTGGCGTGCACGCGTCCGTCGGGCTCGGCGACGGCGATCGAAGTGCCTGTCGCGGCCGCGTACTCCTGCATCCTCGTCAAGGATGCCGCGCACTCGCTCACGCGTTCGGTGGCCGCGACCGTGTCGGGCTCGCGCTACGAGGCGGCGGCGTCGCTCGTCCAGGGAGACTCGAACGACGACGACTTCATCGATGTGCTCGACTTCGGCGCGTTCGTCGGCGACATCGGCCTCGACACCACGCGCTCGGCGCGCTCGAACTTCAACGCCGACCTCGCGGTGAACACGGGCGACTTCGCCTTCATCGGCATCGGGTTCCTGAGCGCTGGCGAGTCCTGCGGCGGCCTCGTCGAAGGCGCGCCGCGCGAACGGATCTCCGTGCGCGAACTGCGCCGTCGCGGCCTCGGCGAACTCATCCGCGCCGACCTCGACGGCGATGGCTGGCTCGATGGCCGCGACATCGCGCTCTTCCTGCAAGGTCCGTGACGACGGGGGCGGCGCTCACCAGCCCGCGGCTTCGGAAGCGAGCCGCGCATCGGGGCCCGTGTAGCGCACGCGCATGGTCAGCCCATTCCAGACCCAATCGAAGTCCTGCGGAAGCTCGGGAGTGGTGAGGAACGACGGACCTTCGTCGTTGTGGTGGTTCAGCGTCTTCCAGAACACCGTGAGGTCGGACGGGCCATCCATGCCTCGCTCGGGAAGCGAGCCGCTGTGGAAGGCCGCGTAGATCTCTATCTATTCGCGCACCAGTGCGAGCTGCATGCGCACGGCGCTGCGCATCGCGTCGCGCCGCGATTCGCCGATCAGTGGCGCGACGAACCCCGCGAGGATCCCCAGAAGGACCACGACGATGAGGATCTCGATCAGCGTGAAGCCACGCGCTTCTCGTGCATCCGGCATGTTGAACCCCGGACATGGCGTCGGGACGAGCGACGCGGTTGCCGCGAAGATAGACCACCGCGCGGTCGACAGAGGTTCAAAGTCAGACGAATCATGGAATCGCCGCTTGAAGTTCTGAAAGAATGCTGGTTTCGGATCTGTGACGCTCAGCCCGATGCATGCGGGTTGCGATCGAGTTCAGCAGGCCCGACCAGCAGCTCCGTGGCTGCTGCAAGTTGCGTTCCGACGAGAACTTCCTCGTCGATCACGGTGCATGCGCCCGACTCGCTGATCTCGGCCCGCACCGCGTGGTAGCGGGCGCGCGCGACGATGCGCGCCGCGGGGGCGATGCCGCGGCACAGCGCCGAGACCTGCGCCACCGTCGCCGGGTCCGAGATCGTGACCACGACAGCCTCCGCTCCAGGCACGCCCGCGTGCTCGAGCACATCGCGGCGTCGGGCATCCCCTGTTTCGGTGCGTGCTCCCACCGACTCCGCGGTGGCGCGCAGTGCGGCGCTTGCCTCGATGACCACCGTGCTCCGGCGCAGCTCCTCCGAGAACGCCTCGAATGCCGCACGCCCCGCAGGCCCGAAGCCGACGAGCACGACACGCGCCGCGTGACGCGCCGTCGCCGACGCGGTGCCCGCCGTGTTCCTGCGCGCAAGCCGCGTCGCAGCTCCCACCAGGAGCGGCGTCAGCGCCAGGCTCGCCACCGTCACGGTGACCACGAGCCTGAAGGTGTTCTCGGTGAAATAGCCGCCGTCGCGCGCCGCTGCGGCGATGACGAAGCTGAACTCGCCGACCTGAGCGATGCACGCGCCCGCCGCCAGTGCGGTCGCGCCCGCGATCGACAGGAGCCGCATCGACAGCGCGGCGAGCATCATCTTGCCCACGACGACCGCCGCGAGGACGCCGAGGACGAGCGGCGTGTTGCGCAGCGCCCACGACGGGTCGCCCACGAGCCCGATGGCCGCGAAGAAGACGGTGAGGAGCAGCGTGTGCAGCGGCGCGACATCGGCGCGGATCTGCGCCGCGAACGGCGACCCGCCGATGAGCACGCCCGCCACGAACGCACCGAGCGCGGGCGGCAGACCCGCCATCTCGGCGCCGACGGCGCTGCCGACCGCGCAGACGAGCGCGAACACCACGGGAAGGTCGCGGTTTCGCGACATGGCGTCGGCGCCAAGCCCGAACGGAACGATGAAGCGCACGAACAGGACGAACGACGCGACGAGGAGCCCCGCGTACATCGCGGCCAGGCCCGCGGCCTCGCCGAGCGCGCGCGCATCGCCGCCGCTGCGGCCAAGCGAGAGGGCGAGCACGATCGGCACGACCGCGATGTCCTGGACGAGCAGGATTCCCATCGACTGCCGCCCGTGCGCGCTGTCGAGCGCGTGGCGCTCGACGAGCAGCTTCGCGACCACCGCCGTGCTCGAGAGCGCGACGACCGCGCCGAACGCGAACGCCGCGCCGAACGAGAACCCCGCGAGCCGAGACGCCAGACCCGCCACGATGCAGGTGACCGCGATCTGCAGCGCGCCCGCCGCGAAGCTGCGCCCGCCAAGCGAGCGGAGCCGCGCAAGGCTGAACTCCGTTCCGATCGTGAAGAGGAGCAGCGACGCGCCGAGCTCGGCGAGAAGGTCGATGCGCTCCCCAGGCTCGACCCAGCCGAGCACATTCGGTCCGACCAGCGTGCCTGCGACCAGATAGCCGAGGATCGCGCTCTGCTTCATGCGCTCCGCGAGCATGCCGAGCGCAAGCGCCGCGGAAAGCAGCAACAGGATGTCGACGAGCGCGTCGTGCATGGCGCGAAGAGTAGCTGCTTGGAAACCTTGAGGAGTTCGCCCACATTTTCCGCGATGCGGCAGCAACTGCGCGCGCGGCGCGGCGCATGCGCGAATCGCGCGCAGGTTCGGCGCGATCGGCTGTGAACGGGGAACGCGCCGTACCACGCGCGTGGCCGCGAGTTTCGCATGCATCGACGCGTGCGCCGAGAGGCCGCGCCCGCGCGTCGCTTCTCACCGCGGGTTGAGTTCGTCGCCCTCGCGCGATCCGTGGTGGGCCGCGAAACGCAACATCAGGAAAGGAAGTCGTCATGACGACCACGACCGAACGCTGCCTTCGCGCAGCACGCGATACGGCCCGCACGGATGCGGGCACGGCGCACATGCGGATGCGGAGGGCGCACGCATGAAACCCACGCTCCTCATCGCTCTCGCCGCATTGACAACGCCGCCGAAGCTGTCGGAGGTCCGCGTCGACAGCATCGTGCCGATGCCCGACATCGAGTACATCGAGATCGCGGGGCCCGCC
>JAJTGK010000168.1:0-4579 GCA_021297815.1 Planctomycetaceae bacterium | reverse complement strand
TTCGACAACCTCACGGTGCTCCTCGTGCGCAACGCGAAGTGCTTCGCGACGCAGGACCTCGACTTCAATGACGACGGCGTGCTCGACGAGTCGCCATGGAGCGAGGTCGTCGACGGCATCGCGTTCGCCTGCGGGCGCCCTGGGATCGACAGCGAGTGGACCTACGCCGCGGTCACGCTCGGCCCGAGCGAACTGCTTCCGATCTGCCACGGGTACCGCTGCCTCGACACCGACGCATGGAAGCAGGGCGGGGCGCAGTTCCGCCCGGGAATCCAGGACACCGCCGGTAGCACGAATCCACCGTGCCAAGGCTGGGTCTGCACCGCCGACATCGATGCCGACGGCAATGTGGGCGCCGACGACCTCGCCATCCTGCTCGCCGAGTGGGGCGAGTTTGCGAGCGCGGCCGACCTCAACGGAGACTTCTCGGTCGGCGCGGCGGATCTGTCGGTCCTGCTCGCCGCGTGGGGCGAGTGCGAGCTGTAGCGGTTCGGTTCCTTGACGAGAGAGCGGCGCCGCGGGTTCCTGCCCGCGGCGCTGTCGTGATGCGAACGGGATGACCACGATCCATGCGGTCATCGCGAATGCCGAGCCGTTGCGTGCGTCCTCTTCCGCGCGGAAGCGCACGCACACGGGTGCGTGGGCCGTCGTCCGCCGCTTCGCTACCATCGCGACATGCGCTGCGCCCCGCACGCCATCCTCGCCGTCCTCCCAGCGCTCGTCGCGGCATGCGCCTCGGCTCCGCAGGCAGGTTCGGCAGGTCGCGGCGATGCTCCTCGCCCCGCGGACCCGCGCTTGGTCGCACGCTGGGCCGATGTCGTCGAGGAAAGGCCCGACCCCGCGGCCGTCACCGACCCTGCGCTGCGCAGCGCCATCGAGGCTTCGGGCCTTCCGTGGCGCGTGCGCGACCGCGCCTCGGGTGTCGAGATGCTGCTCGTGCCCGCGGGTTCGTTCGTGATGGGCAAGAGCCCTGGCGACAGCCAGGCCTTTGCGAGCGAGCTGCCCGCGCACCAGGTCGCGCTGACCGAGCCGTTCTATCTCGGCCGCTTCGAGGTGACGCAGGAGGAGTGGTTGCGTGTGCTGGGCGGCAATCCGAGCCGTTTCCAGGAGTCGCGCGACCGCGAGCAGGAGATCGCGCGCCTCATGCAGGAAGGCAAGACGCGGCAGGAGGCCGAGTCGCAGGCCGCGCCCGCGACGGGTGCGCTCGTCACCGCGCGCTTGCCCGTCGACAGCCTGAACTGGGCGGATGCCGCGCAGTTCTGCCGCAAGACGGGCCTGCGCCTTCCGACCGAGGCCGAGTGGGAGTTCGCGTGCCGCGCGGGAATCCGCGAGGCCCGCTACGGCGCGCTCGACACGGTCGCCTGGCACGCGGGCAACGCCCAGGGCCGCCCGCATCAGGTGGGCACGAAGGCGTCGAACGCGCTCGGGTTCCACGACATGCTCGGCAACATCTGGGAGTGGTGCGCCGACTGGTACGACGGCGACGCCTACGCCGAGCGCGAGCTCGGCATCGCCGACCCGCTCGGGCCCGACGACGGTGACTTCCGCGTCCTGCGCGGCGGTTCATGGGACCACGACGCGTCGCTCGTGCGCAGCTCGCACCGCGGCGATGTCACCCCCGAGTACGCCAACAGCAGCTTCGGCCTGCGCGTCGCGCGCGATCCGTGACGCATCGCACGCAATGCGCGCAGCGCACGCATCGCTCATGCCTGGCGCCGCGACGGCGTTCCCCAGGGTGTCCGCACGCGCTGCTCCGATTCGCGCCCGTACGGCAGATCGCAGGAAGGCCCCCGTCCTCAGCGCGGCGGCAGCACCTTGAACTGGCCCACGAAGAGCTCGGCCTCGAAGCGCTTCACGGTCGTGTCGTTCTCGCGCGGAATCTCGCGCAGCGCCAGGATGCCCGTGTTCGTCCCCTCAAGTGTGAAGAGCGCCGCCTTCATGTCCGGCGAGAGCAGCGAGAGCGTCATGGTCTTCGGGCTCGATGCACGGTTCAGCACGGTCTCACGGTGCCAGTTTTCGAAGCCTGCCCTATCTACGACGGACACCACCAGCTTGATGTTCGAGATCGAGAGTCCCCTGGCAAGGCTTCCTCGCGCAGCCGGCGGTCGCTGCACGGTGAACTCCTCGACGGTCGCCACCCGCGTGCTATCGAGTCCTGGGATCTCGATCTTGAAGGCCGACGCAAGCGAGGGCTTCGACGAGTCCTTCGGCATGACGAGCGGCTTCTCGCCCGTCACGGCCACGCTCTCGGTCGATTCGGCGCGTAGACGCACCGCGAACGCGTGCGAGGCCTTCGAAGAGGCGTCGAGCTTTCCGAAGGTCATCGAGTCGACGAGCGCATTCGTGAACCGCATGCGCCGCACAGGCGCGCCGTCTGCCCCGCAGGTGACGATCGCCCCCGAGAGTGCCTTGCTGGATTCATCGAGGAACGGCGCGACGAGCTTCGTGGCGTGGGCGGCGCTCAGCGTCAGGTCGATCGGTTCGCACTCGACGCGCGCGATCCTGCGCGACGCGCCGATGCCTTCGGCGATGCCGGCCATCGCGCCTCCCCGCGCCTCCTGCAGCGGAATGACTTCCTTCTCGAGCTCGAGGAAGGTCCTGTTCGCGGTGGATGACGCGGGAGGCGGAGGAAGAGAGCCCGCGGGTGCGGCGGCGAACGCCTGCATCGCGATGGTCAGCAGCGTGGCGGCAAGGGCCAGGATGGCGTGGCGAATCATGCGGACTCCTCTGGTGCGGCAGATGGGGGGTGAACGAGAGGCTGCAGTATCGCCTCCTCGCACACCGAGCGGTTTGCGGCGCCCGAGCGCACGGCCGATTCTCCTCAGCGCCGAGCGCGCCGCCCGACCCCAGCAGCTGCGGCAACGCCGCGCCGGGCCGCACCGCGCCGCACCAACGACAACGCCGCAAGCGATGCTTGCGGCGTGTCTTGCAGTGGACCTGATCGGGCTCGAACCGACGACCTCTTCCATGCCATGGAAGCGCTCTCCCAATTGAGCTACAGGCCCGTGAATTGCGACGCAGAAGGCTCGCGTCGAGGCGGGAAGGGTAAGCCAAACCCCGCCTTGTGGCAACTCCATCGGCCGTTGGGGAAGCCGGCTGCACGCGATTCGCGCAGATCGGGGGCGTTCAACGGGGCTGCGCAGCGTCCGCTGTCGCGTTATCGCGCACGGGAGCGGGGGGTGCGCGTTCGGGCGCGCGCCTCGGGCTCGGAGGTGCGGTCGAGCGCACCGCCGCGCCAGTCGGTCGAGAGGATCGACCAGACCTCGTGGTCGCGCCATGTGCCATCGATCTCGACGAGGCCGCGCGCCACACCCTCGCGCGTGAAGCCGAGCGCCGACACGAGCGCTCGCGAGCGGCGGTTCGCGGGAAGGATGTTCGCCGCCACGCGGTGCAGCCGGCGTTCTTCGAACGCGTGGTCGAGCAACGCGGCGAGCGCGTCGCGCATGAGCCCCTTGCCCGTCTCGCCCGCACCGAGCCAGTAGCCCGCGTGGCAGTCGAGGTTCGGCCAATCGGCGATGGCGCTCAGGCTCGCGACGCCGACGATGCGCTGGTCGTCGCGCGCGCAGACGAGAAGCCGCAGTCGCCCGCCCGAGTCGCTCGTCGGTCGCAGCATGCGTGCGAAGCGGTTCGCGGTGCCGCGCTCGCCGCTGCGCGCGGTGCGCGGCATCCAGGGTGTGAGGTGCTCGCGCGAACGCGCGAGCAGGTCGAGAAACGCGGGTCCGTCGTCCTGGCGCGCGAAGCGCAGCAGCGTGCGCGCGCCCACGCGCACCACGCCGTCGGCGTGCTGCTGCGCCGAGGGTTTCGCCGTGAGCGGTGGGGCGTTCGCCTCCATGCAGGCACTCTATCGCGTGAATCGCACCGACTGCCGTTCGTGCAGCCATGCAGACACGAGCGCGCGCCGCGGCAGGCGATCGGGCCCGTGCGCCGCGCGCCTCTCTTTGGTTCGAGCGTCTTCGCGTCGACCGATCTTGCGGAGATCGTGGACGCCTTCATGGCCGCGCCGCCGTCGACGGGCGCGACGCCCTCGATGCCGATCGATGTCCACGAGGACGCCGAGGGCATCACGGTGGTCGCGAATGTGCCTGGATTCGCGAAGGACGAGGTCGGCGTCGAGTTCCATGAAGGCGTGCTGACGCTGAGCGCGATGCGGATGGCCGAGACGACGAACGACGCCGCGAAGGGCGCGGATTCGTGCTGTGGTTCTGGTGCATGCTGCGATGCGAAGGACGGCGAGACGAGCGCTGCGACGCCGAAGCCGCGCGTGCGCACCGTGATCCGCGAGCGAAGCGTGTCGGCGGTGCGCCGCGCGCTGCAGTTGCCCGACCGCGTGACGGGCGAGGGCATCGTGGCCGAACTCGAGAACGGCGTGCTGACGGTGCGGCTTCCATACGCCGCACGCCCGACGCCGCGCAAGATCAGCGTGAACTGAGCGCCTGAACACCTGAACAACGGACGCGCGCCACGCGCGTTCCACGACCGCCGCCTGCGCAGGATGGAGAAGCGGACTTCCCGTGGGATCGGCTGACAGCGCGCGGGGCCGTCGCGAAATGCGGCGGCCCCGCCGCCTTTTTGCCCACGC
>JAJTGK010000167.1 GCA_021297815.1 Planctomycetaceae bacterium | reverse complement strand
CGTGTTCCTCGGCTTCACGATCTCGCCCTTCATGGCGCTCGCGACCTGGGGCGTGGCGGGCAACTTCTTCCACCTGCCGCTCGCCTACATGTATTCGAACATGGCCGATGCGGTCATCGCGTGGACGCTCGCGTCGGTGGTGATCGCGTTCGTGCTGCGCGAGCGCGGGCAGCAGGTCGCGTAATCCGCCGCTACCCTGCGGACGATGTCGACCCACTCGTTCCAGGCTCCGAAGGGCACCCGCGACTTCTTCCCCGCCGATCTCGCGGTGCGTCGCCACATCGAGGCGGCGTGGCGCTCGGCGTCGGTCGACTGCGGCTTCGACGAGGTCGAGGGCCCGACCTTCGAGCACCTCGAGCTCTACACCGCGAAGTCGGGTGAAGGCATCGTGAACGAGCTCTTCTCGTTCCGCCGCGCCGGCGGCGAGAACGACTACGCGCTGCGCCCCGAGTTCACGCCCACGCTGGCCCGCATGGTGGCGGCGCGCGCGGGGTCGCTGCCCGTTCCCGTGAAGTGGTTCGCCATCCCGAACATGTTCCGCGCCGAGCGGCCGCAGCGTGGGCGCCTGCGCGAGTTCGTGCAGTGGAATGTCGATGTCTGCGGCACCGAGGGCGCCGCCACCGATGTCGATGTCATCGCGTGCGCGATCCTCGCCCTCGAGCGCCTCGGCCTCACGCCCAAGGATGTGCAGGTCCGCCTCTCGCACCGCGTGGCCATCGCGCGCATGCTCGGCGCGCTCGGCGTGCCTGAAGAGAAGACGGGCGAGGCGATGACGCTGCTCGACCGTCGCGACAAGCTGAAGCCCGAGGAATTCGCGGCCCGCGCCAACGCGCTCGGGCTGTCGGCCGACGGTGTGGCCCGCTTCGACCTCGCCGCCCGCGCCACCGCGCCGCTGTCGGCGCCGCTCGCCGAGCTCGCGGGCCGCATCGGCATCGCCGAAAGCGAGCTGCACACCCTCGACGAGGTCCGTGCCTGCGCCGCCCGCGCGGGCATCCTCGACTGGTGCGCGGTCGATGTGGGCATCGTGCGCGGCCTCGCGTACTACACGGGCACGGTGTTCGAGGTCCACGAGATCTCGGGCGCCGAGCGCGCCGTCGCGGGCGGCGGGCGCTACGACGGCCTGGTCGAGCTCTTCGGCGGCCCCAAGATGCCCGCCTGCGGCTTCGGCATGGGCGATGTGGTGCTCGCCAACATCCTGCGCGACCGCAAGCTGCTGCCCGAGGACGGCTCGGCGCTTCTCCCGCGCCCCGACGCCTTCGTGATCTCGGCAGGGGGCGAACAGGCCGAGGCCGAACTACCGCGTCTCCTCATGGCGCTCCGCCGCGAGGGCCTGCACGCGCGCACCACGAGCAAGGCCACCCGCAATGTCGGCAAGCTGCTTGGCGAGGCGGGCAAGGCGCGCGCGCGCTTCGCGGTGATCCTCGGCGCCGAACTTGCCGAAGGCGCGGTCGCGCTCAAGAACCTCGACGCGGGAACCCAGGAGACCGTGCCGCTCGCAGGGCTCGCCCTGCGGCTGCGGGAGCGGTCGGATTCCGCCAGATAGCGCGTCCGTTTCTCGGCCTCGCTCCTACAGTCGGAACTCGAAACGGGCAGTCCTTGCCTGATTCCGTCCGGTCTTTGGATATCGGACCTGCTTTTATCGACAAATCCACGGGGGTCCTCTTCACGGTCTGCCCCGATTTGGCCGATCTCCCAGCGGTTTTCCGTACCCGTCGGAGGTTCCCTGGTCATGGCGTTTGGACTTTTTCGTCCCCAGCCTTCTCCCGTGCTCGTCGATTTCGGCAGCGCGGGCGTGAAGCTGCTGCAGGTCGCACCAGGTGACACCCCTGAGGCGACGGGCGCCGCGTACATCCCGCTTCCCGACGATGTCCGCACGCAGCCCGTCGAGGCCCGCCTCGACCACATCGCCCGCGAGCTGCCCGCGGCCATGAAGCGCGGCGGCTTCCGCGGAAACCGCGTGCTGCTCGCGCCGTTCTCGCAGCACATGCTCGTGAACCATGTGGGCATTCCGCAGGCCGAGTCGGATCGCGTCGAGCTCGTCTCGCGCACGCAGGTCGGGCTCACGCTCGGCTGCGACCCGCAGTCGCTCGTCGTGCGGCCGATCCGCGTCTGCGAGACGACGCGCGACGGCCAGCCCAAGATCGAGGTCATCGTGTTCGCGATGTCGCGCGACGATGTGATGCGCTATGTCGACCTCTTCAAGCGCGTCAAGCTCGGCGTCGCGGGCATTCACGGCGAGATCCACGCGCTCGTCCACGCGTTCGACCACCTGAACCGCCGCGACGACGACGCCAACCTCACCTCGATGTATGTCGACCTCGGCTACGGCAGCACGAAGGGCGCGATCTGCCACGGCACCAGCCTCGTCTTCGCCAAGTCGATCGGGATCGGCGGCCGCACCTTCGACTCGCGCATCGCCGAAGCACGCCGCATCGGCCTCGCCGAGGCGCGCCACCTGCGCCTGAGCGAAGGCATCAAGCCCATGCGCCCCGAACCCGCGCCCGCATCGGGCATTGGCGAGGGCATGGCCCTGCTGCGCGCCGCGGTCGCGCAGGTCGAGGCGCCCGCCCCCGCGCCCGCGCCGCGCGCGGTGCTCAGCGTGTCCGAAGCCGTCCGCGAGACGGTCGAGAGCATCTCCGAGGAGATCGCGATGTGCACGCGCTACCACAGCGCGCTGTTCCGCGAGCGCCGCGTCGACCGCGTGATCTTCGCGGGCGGCGAGGCGCGCGATGTGGGCCTCTGCCAGTGGCTCGCCTCGCGGCTCAGGCTTCCCGCCAAGGGCGCCGACCCGCTCGCGCGCTTCCTCGCCACGACACCGCCGCCCGCGGGCCTTCCCGACCCAGGGCTTCCGCACCCCGGCTGGGCCGTCACATGCGGCCTCGCTTCGTGTCCCGCAGACCTTTGACCCCGTGATCCGCTCGGCGCGGACCGCGGCCAGCAACGCCACCTTTCGAACCAACCATGGCAACATCAACGAGCTTCCTCCCCGACGACTATGTGCGCGACGCACGCGACCGTCGGAGCAGCATCATCGCCCTCGCGCTGTTCCTCATCGTGATGGGCTCCGTGTTCGCCGCCTTCCTCGTCACCAACCGCCAGTGGGAGGATGTGCGCGTCGCCCAGCTCGCGGTGAACGACGCCACCGAGAAGGCCGCGAAGGAGATCGAGGAGATGCGCAACCTCGAGAAGATCCGCGGGCAGATGGTCGACAAGGCCGACCTCGCGCGGAGCCTCATCGAGCCCGTGCCGCGCTCGGTGCTCTTCGCGACGCTGATCAACACGATGCCTGAAAACCTCTCGCTCGTCGAGCTCGAGCTGCGCAGCGAGGAGATCAAGGCGCCGAAGGCGCCCGCGGCCACGCCGAAGGGCGACCCGCGCGCGCGCCGCACGCCTGGCGCGGCGAACGCCGCAGGCACCCCGCCCAAGCCCGAGGCGAGCCGTCGCCGCGTCACCGTGAACGCGACGGGTATCGCGCCCGACGACCTCGATGTGAGCCGCTGGATGACGGGACTTTCGCGCATCCGGCCAGCATCGTGCCGAGCGGCGCCAGCGCGCCCGCGTCGCAGCCTGAGGCGCCGAAGACCGATGTCGCCAGCGGCGGCAATGTGTCGCCCGCCCTTCTGAACGAGGAGGACCAGGAATGAGCTCGCCCCGTGGATTCCGTGACCTCGCCTTCGTGGCGGTCCTCATCGCCGTGCCCGTGGCGGCGTACTTCTTCGTCTACAAGCCCCGCAACGAGGACATCGCGCGCGCCCGCGACGAGATGCGCCTGAAGGAGGCGCGGCTCGTCGACCTGCGCAAGCTCACCGCCCGCATCGGCGACCTCGGCCGCGAGATCGCCGAGCGCGAGGAGGAGCTCGAGAAGCTCAACCAGAAGCTCCCCGACCGCGAGGGCGTCGACCGCATCCTCGAGCAGGTCACGCAGCTGGCCATGCGATCGAACCTCGCGGTGCGCTCGATCAAGGGCGACAAGATCCTGGCGGCGGGCCCTGCGCTCGAACTGCCGCTCAAGACCGTGATGGAAGGCGACTTCGAGGGCTTCTACCAGTTCCTGCTCGATGTCGAGAGCCTGCCGCGCATCACGCGCATCAACGGCGCCAAGATCACGAAGCTCGGCTTCGACAAGCGCACCACGCGCAACGAGGACGAGGAGCCCGTTCCCGAGGGCTCGATGCGCGCCGAGTTCACGCTCAGCATCTACTTCAACGGCGATCCCAAGCTGGCGGCTCCAGGAGGCATGCGATGATGCATTCGACAGGTTCAGGTGGTGGCGAGCGCGGGACCTTCCAGCAGCTCGACGACGAACAGCAGATGCCGATGTCGTTCACCGACACGGACGCGGCCGACAACCTCACGATCGCGACGGGCTCGTCGCGCAGGCGGATCGGCTTCGGTGCGATGCTCTTCCTCGTGTTCCTCGCGATCGCGGGCGTCAGCCTGTGGGTCATGCGTTCGATGGGAAGCTCGAGCGGCGTCGCCGCGCCGAGCGAGGCGAACAAGGTTGTCGAGTCGTTCCTCTCGGAGCGTGCGAAGGCGCCTTCGACGAAGCTGCCCGCCGACCTCCTCAACACCGACGGCTACACCGCGCTGCAGGTGAAGCGCGATGAACTGCGCAAGAACCCGTTCGTGCTCGCGGGCGTGCCCGCTCCCGAGCCCGAGCCCGCGCGGCAGACGGGGATCGCCGTGATCACGCCGACGACGCCCGAGGTGCCGTCCGCGCCTGTGGCGCCGCGTGACGACCGCGGGCAGCGCGCGGCGCAGTGGTCGTCCGAGGTCGAGAAGGCCGCCGCGACGCTGAAGGTGGGCTCGACGCTCATCGGCGCGACGCCCGCCGGCTCGATGGTCAGCGTGAACGGGCGCGTGCTGCGCGTCGGCGACCGCCTCGACAGCACCAAGCCGCCGATGGCGTTCGTGGTGGCCGAGATCACGACCGAAGGCGCGGGATTCACGGCGCGCAGCGAGGCGCTCGGCGCCGAGCGCACCGTGTTCGTGAAGGTGAACCAGAAGGAGTAGTGGGGGAACCGATGGGCCGATTCAAGATCGATGACATCCTGCGCAAGCTCGGCGAGCCGAACCCTTCGGCGCCTGTCGAGCGTGTGCCTGGCACTGGCGCGGAACAGGCCGCGGGCGCGATGCCCGTCGGCGCCGCCTCGGGCCCTTCGATCGAGGAGCGGTCCGCCTCGGCGACCCCGAACACGCCGGCGCCCGAGGCCCGCTTTGAATGGGATGTCACGGTGCCAGAGGCCACGCCATCGACGGGCGCACCGACGGCGCGCGCGAGCGAACCCGCCGACATCCGCGGCGATGCCGCACAGACACCCGCACCGAAGGCCGGCCAAGCGGCTGCTTCCGATGCGGCCACGGCGCGCGTCGGCACGAGCGCGCCGGCCACCACGCCCGCACGCAACGCGGGTGCCACGCCGCCGCCGACGAAGACCCCTGCGCCTTCGTCCGCGTCGGACGGGATGCAGGACCTCTACCAGCCCGAGGACTACGGCACGCCTGGCCCCCAGGACGACCTCGAGGCGCTCCTCGCGCAGCGCGGCATCGCGACCGCCGAGCAATTGCTCACCGCGCAGCGCATCCAGAAGCAGGCGCCCGGACGGCGCATGCTCGAGATCCTGAAGGAGCAGGGCTGCGACGAGCGCGCGGTGCAGGCGGTGATCGCCGAGCTCGCGGGCATGACCTTCGTCGTCGTCGACCCGAAGAAGGCCGACGCGTTCGACCACGAGATGGTCGCCAAGCTCACGCACGAGTTCTGCCGCAACAGCATGGTGCTGCCGCTGCGCCGCGACGGCTCGCGCGCGGTCGTCGCCACGCCGAACCCCGACGATGTGTTCCTGCTCGAGGATGTGCGCCGCCGCCTCGGCGTGGCCGCGACGCGGCATGTGCTCGCGACGCCGAGCGACATCTACAACGCGCTGCAGTCGATCGTCGAGGCCCACGCGCACGCCGAGAGCGAGGACTTCGATGTCGATGCGATCCTCGCGGGCGTCGCCGACGAGGAGGACGATGTCGAGGTCGAGAAGGAGGATGTCAACGAGCGCGACCTCGAGGCCGAGGCCGAGAGCTCGCCGATCGTCCGCTATGTGAACCACATCATCCAGTCGGCGCTCAAGGACGGCGCCAGCGACATCCACATCGAGCCCGACGAGAACTCGGTGAAGGTGCGCTTCCGCATCGACGGCGTGCTGTTCGAGTCGATGTCGCCGCCGAAGAAGATGCACGCGGCGCTCACGAGCCGCATCAAGATCATGTCGAACCTCGACATCGCCGAGCGGCGTCTTCCGCAGGACGGCCGCATCCGCGCCACGGTGCTCGGCCGCAAGCTCGACCTGCGCGTCTCGACGGTCCCCACGCCCAAGGGCGAGAAGACCGTCATGCGTATCCTCGACAGCCGCTCGATCTCGGTGTCGCTCGACGACCTCGGCTTCTCCGAGGACACGCTCACGATCTGGAAGAACCAGATCGACCAGCCGCACGGCATCATCCTGGTCACGGGCCCGACGGGCAGCGGCAAGACGACCACGCTCTACGCGTCGATCCGCCAGATGGACACGCGGCGCATGAATGTGTCGACCGTCGAGGATCCGATCGAGTACAACCTCAACGGCATCACGCAGATCCAGACGCACGAGAAGATCGGCATGACCTTCGCGCGCGCGCTGAAGAGCCTGCTGCGCCAGGATCCCGATGTCATCATGGTCGGCGAGATCCGCGACCAGGAGACCGCGCACACCGCGATCCAGGCCGCGCTCACGGGCCACCTCGTGCTCTCGACGCTGCACACGAACGACGCGCCGAGCTCGGTGACGCGCATGATCAACATCGGCATCGAGCCGTTCCTCGTGGGTGCGGCGCTGAACGGCGTGCTCGCGCAGCGCCTCGTGCGCCGCATCTGCAAGCACTGCGGCGAGGAGCGCGAGATCCCGTCCGACATGCGCGAGATGCTGCTCGTGCACGGGATCGACCGGCCGACGCTGCGCATCGGCTCAGGCTGCTCGGCGTGCCGCCAGACGGGCTACACGGGCCGACTCGGCCTCTACGAGCTCCTCGTGCTCGACGACTTCCTGCGCGACAAGATCGCCGCGAACCCGAATGTCGTCGAGTTCCGCCGCCTCTGCATCGAACGCGGCATGACCACGCTGCGCGACGACGGCTTCAGCAAGGTGCGCGAAGGCCGCACCACCGTCGAGGAAGTGCTGCGCGTGACCGAGGCGACGATCTGAGCGCCCACGATCCATGAAACGACGCGGGCCACCGACATTCGGTGGCCCGCGTGCGTTCAAGCGGCTTCCGACTGCGTCAGCGGCAGGGGCCCCAGCGATCGAGCAGAATCGCGAGGTCGGCGGCGTTGATGACGCCGTCGTTGTTGAGGTCCGACGCGGGGAAGGTCGTGACGGGGCCCCAGAAGCTGAGGACCGCGGTCAGGTCTGCGCCGCCGACGACGCCATCGCCGTTGAGGTCGCCGATGCACTGGCAGTCGTCGGGAATCCCGTCGCCGTTGATGTCGGCGGACCCCGCCGCGATCTCGCACGAGTTGAGCACGCCGTCGCCGTCGCAATCCTGCGCGAGGCCCTGCGCGATCTCATACGAATCGGGCAGCGCGTTCGCGTTGCAGTCGGGCTGACAGGAGTCGGGAACTCCGTTCAGGTCGACATCGGGTGTGCCTGAGG
>JAJTGK010000002.1 GCA_021297815.1 Planctomycetaceae bacterium | reverse complement strand
GCATGCGCTGGTACTCCTTGTCGGAGTGCGTCATGATCGGCGCGACCGTGATCGAGTCGCCCGTGTGGACGCCCATCGGGTCGATGTTCTCGATGCCGCAGACGATGATGCAGTTGTCGCGGGTGTCGCGCACGACCTCGAGCTCGTACTCCTTCCAGCCGAGCACCGACTGGTCGATGAGCACCTGGCCGATCATGCTGGCGGCGAGGCCGCGGCGGATGATCTCGTCGAACTCCTCGCGGTTGTAGGCGATGCCGCCGCCCGTGCCGCCGAGGGTGAACGCGGGGCGGATGATCGCGGGCAGGCCGATCTCCTCGAGGAACCTGCGCGCGTCGTCGAGGTTGGTGACCGTCTTCGCCTTGGGCTGGCGCAGGCCGAGGCCCTCGACGATCCGGCGGAACTCCTCGCGGTCCTCGGCGCGGTGGATGACGCGGCGGTCGGCGCCGATCATCTCGACGCCGTGGCGCTCGAGCACGCCGTCGTCGAACAGGCGGCATGCGCAGTTGAGCGCGGTCTGACCGCCGAGCGTGGGCAGGATCGCGTCGATCGGCGTGCCCAGCTCCTTCTCGCGGACGATGATCTTCTCGACGGCCTCGGGCGTGATCGGCTCGATGTAGGTCCGGTCGCTGAACGCCGGATCGGTCATGATCGTCGCGGGGTTCGAGTTGATCAGGACGATGCGGTAGCCCTCCTCGCGCAGGCTCTTGCACGCCTGCGTGCCCGAGTAGTCGAACTCGCAGCCCTGGCCGATCACGATGGGGCCGGAACCGATGATGAGGATCGTGTGGATGTCGTCGCGGCGAGGCATGCGCGTCGTCGGTCGTCGTGACCGTCCTGTGGGATGACCCGAGTCCTTTCCTGCGGACGCGGGCTGGGGCGGCTGGGCTGTCGGTCGGGACCCGCGGGCGCGGGTCGGGCAAATCCCGAACAGTGTAGCGAGAAGGCCGCTTCCGCGCGGCCTTCCGAGGGCGAAACATGCGGCGCCGAGGTTGACATGCGCGGCGCGGGCGGCGACCCTCGCGGCGATGGTTCCCGCCGCAATCGCCGACACCGACGCGACCCTCGGATGGCTGGGTTCGCTGCCGCCATGGGCGGCGGCCGCGCTGATCGTCGGGGTGCTTGCGGTCGTTCCTGCGCTGGCGGTACTCGGGGCGATCCGCTTCGGGTTCTCCATGCACCGCGAGGATGCGATCTTGGGCTGGCTGCGCGTGGTGGCGCGCATCTACTCGCGGCGCTTCCAAGGCCTGAAGGTCGAGGGAACGCACCTCATTCCCCGCACGATCGGCCCCGAAGGCCTCGTGATCGTGTCGACGCATGTCGCGGGGCTCGACCCCGTGTCGCTGCAGGCGCTCGTGCCGCACCCGATCCGCTGGATGATGTCGGCCGAGATGATGCTGCCGTCGCTCGTCTGGCTCTGGCGGCGGCTGCGGATCATTCCCGTCTGCTACGACGCGCGCGACGCTGCGGCGCTGAAGGCCGCGATCGCACATGTCTCGTCGGGAGGCGTGCTTGGGATCTTCCCCGAAGGCGCGATCGAGCGGCCGCCTCGGCAGCTGCGGCCGTTCGTCGGCGGGCTGCGGCTCATTCTCTCTCGCACGAAGGCGCCCGTGCTCGTCGTGGCGATCGATCCCGGACACGCGGTCGAGAACGCGTACGCGGCGCTCTGGACGCGCACGCACCCAAGCATGCGGTTCCTCGCGCTCATCGAGCCGCCCGCCGCGGGCCACGGCAAGGACGCGTCGGACCGCATCTTCGAGCTCCTGCGCAAGGAGACGGGCTGGCCCGTGAACGAATCGCCCATGGGCGCGGTCGACCCCGAGACGGTCGAGCGAAATCTGCGCGCGTACGGCAACCACGGCTGAGCGCGCCCCGCGCGGGCGTAGGATGGCCGCCGATGATCTCGAGGATCGAAGGAACGCTGATCGAGCTCGCGGACGGAGTCGCGGAGATCCGCACGCAGGGCGGCCTCGTGTACGAGGTGCTCGTGCCTGCGTGCGACGCGGGCGACCTGCTCATGCAGGTCGGCGGCGATGTCGGCTTCCACACGCTGCACTACATGGAGTCGCAGGGCCAGGGCTCGCACTTCGTGCCGCGCCTGATCGGGTTCTCGTCGCGCGAGCAGCGCGCGTTCTTCGAGCTGCTGACCACGGTCAAAGGCATCGGCAACCGCAAGGCGCTGCGCGCCATGCAGGTGTCGCACGCGCGCATGGCCGAGGCGATCCACGCGGGCGACGCGCGGTTCCTCTCGTCGCTGCCCGAGATCGGCAAGCGCACGGCCGAGAGCACGATCGTCGAGCTGAAGGGGAAGCTCGATCCGTTCCTGAAGAACCCTGGCGCGGCGCGTGCGGCGATCGCCGTGCCCGTGGCCGCGGCGACGGTGCCCGCGGGGCCTGCGGGCGACGCCGAGGAGATCCTCACGCAGCTCGGCGAGCAGCGTGCGCAGGCGCGCGCGCGGGTCGAGCGCGTGCTGGCAGCGGCGGGCGGCGCGGAGCTGTCGGCCGACGAGCTCGTGACGCGCGCGCTGCGGACGCGCGGCGTCCAGTGAACCGAAAGGCGATGCGATGGGCGATGTGAACGCGCACAGGTACTCGAGCATCATCGCAGGCGGCTCAGGCACGCGCCTGTGGCCGTACTCGCGCAAGGCGCGGCCGAAGCAGCTGCTGCCCGTCGCGGGCGGCATGTCGCTGCTCGAGCACGCGTGGCACCGCGTCGACGGCGTGGTGCCCGCGGAGCGGCGCATCGTGTGCGCGGCCGAGGGATTCCGCGGCGTGATCGGCGGCGCGCTTCGCGGGCTTTCCGACGACAACTACCTCGGCGAACCCGTGGGGCGCGACACGATCAACGCGGTCGGGCTGATCGCGTTCGTGCTCGCCTCGCGCGATCCGCATGCGGTGTTCTGCGTGCTGACGGCGGACCATCTCATCGAGCCCGCCGACGCGTTCCGCGCGCGGCTCGTCGAGGGCTACCGCGTGGTCGAGGCCGATCCGTCGCGATTCGTGACCTTCGGCATCCGACCGACCTACGCGGCGACGGGCTACGGCTATGTCGAGCGCGGCGAGGAGATCGCGGGCTTCGCGCAGGCGTTCCGCGCGAAGCGCTTCGTCGAGAAGCCCGACCGCGTGCGCGCCGAGGAGTACCTCGCGGCGGGAACCTTCGCGTGGAACTCGGGCATGTTCGTCTTCCACGCGCGCACGATGTGCGACGCGATCCGCCGCTTCAAGCCCGAGTGCGCGGCGGGCCTCGCCGAGATCGCCGCGGCGTACGACACGCCCGCGCGCGCCGAGACGATGGCGCGCGTCTACCCCACGCTGCCGAAGACGAGCATCGACTACGGCGTGATGGAGCCCGCGGGGCGCGACGCGGCGCTCACGGTGTGCACGCTGCCGATGGAGCTCTCGTGGCTCGATGTGGGCAGCTGGACGAGCTACGCCGAGACGGTCGCCGCCGACGACGCGGGCAACCGCTCGAACGCGCACTGGGTCGACGCGGGATCGCGCGACATGCTCGTGGTGTCCGACGATCCGACGCATGTCGTCGCGACCGCGGGCTGCGAGGGCCTGGTCATCGTGCACACGAAGGACGCGACGCTGGTCACGACGCGCGCCGCGGCCGAACGCGTGAAGGAAGTCGCCGAGCGCGTGCCGGAGGCGTGGCGCTAGCCGCGCGCGCGATGCGCTGCCTTGCGATCGATCTCGGCGACAGGCGCACGGGGTTCGCCTCGGGCGACGATGTGCTGGGCATCGTGCAGCCGCTGCGCGTCGCCGAGGCGCCCACGCGCGCGCTGCAACTGAAGGCGGCGCTTTCGACGATCGACGAGTACGGGCCCGACCGCGTGGTGCTCGGGCTGCCCTACAACATGGACGGCACCGAGGGGCCGCGCGCGAAGCTCGTGCGCGAGTTCGCGGCGGAGCTTGCGGCGCGCCTGCCCGCGCGGCCGAAGGTGGCGATCGACTTCCACGACGAGCGGCTGTCGAGCTTCGAGGCCGAGGAGCGCCTGAAGAACACGGGGCGCACGCACGGCGAGAAGAAGGCGCTGCGCGACGCGCTCGCGGCGTGCGCGATCCTCGAGGACTACCTGCGCGCGCGGCGCGGCGGCGAGGCGGGCGCGTGAGCCGCGTGCATCTGACCGACGAGCAGCGCGCCGTGGTCGAGGCGCCCGACGACGCGCATCTCACGGTGCTCGCGGTCGCGGGCAGCGGCAAGACGACGACGATGGTGCATCGACTCGCCGAGCTTGCGATCCGCGGCGTGCGGCCTGCGCACATGCGCGCGGTGATGTTCAACAAGGCGGCGCAGCGCTCGTTCGAGGCGCGGCTCGCGGCGACGGGCGTCGATGTGCGCGAGCTGCGCGTGCAGACCTGGCACGCGCTCGCGTACGGCATCGTGCGGCACCTCGAGGGCCGCGGCGCGCTGCCGCGCATGCGGCTCGTGACCGAGGGCGGCGAGGTGCTGCGCGCGGTGGGCGATGCGGTGCGGGCCGAGTTCGCCGACCGCGCCGAGCGGCCCGAGGAGGACGACGGCCGCGACGCCGAGAGCTGCCTCGAGGCGATCCGCGAATGGAAGTCGATGCTGGTGCCGCCCGCACGCGCGGGGCACGCGGCCGATGCGTTCCTCGTGGCGGTGTACGCGCGGTTCGAGCGGCTGCGCGCGCAGGAGGGGTTCCGCACCTTCGACGACCTCGTCGGCGACGCGGTGCGCGCGCTCGAGGAGCGCGGCGAGGAGCTCGGGCTTGCGGGGCGCTTCGAGCATCTCGTGGTCGACGAGTTCCAGGATGCCGACCACGCGCAGGTGCGGCTGCTCGAGCTGCTCGCGGGTGCGCGCGCGCGCGTGACGGTGGTGGGCGACGACGACCAGACGATCCACGAGTGGCGCGGCGCGCGCAGCGCGTTCATCCGCGGCGAGTTCGCGCGGCGGTTCACGGCGCATCCGCACCGCTCGTTCACGCTGTCGACGAGCTTCCGCTTCGGACCTGCGCTCGCCGAGGCGGCCGAGCGCGCCATCTCGTGCGCCGAGGGCCGCGTGGCCAAGCGCATCGTCGCGTGGGACGCCGAGCAGGACACGCGGCTCGAGGTGGTCACCGCCAGCTCGCACTCCCCCGCCGCGCTCGATCCGCTGGTCGAGAAGCTCGCGCGGCTGCTTGCCGAGGGCACGCCGCCCGCCGACATCGTGGTGCTCGGGCGCTCGTGGGCGCAGCTTCTCGCGATGGAGTGGCGCATGCTGTCGGCGCGCATTCCGTTCGCGATGGACGAGCATGCGGCGTTCGCGGCGGATCCTTCGCTGTCGCTCCTCCTCGCATACGCGCGCGCCGCACGCACGCTGCGCACGCCGCTCGACGAGGAGCTTGCGCGCAACGCGAACCGCATCGTCAACAGGCCGTTCCGCGGGCTTTCGCGCAAGGGCATCGACCTCCTGCTGCGCGATGCGCAGCGCGAGGGGCTGTCGCTCGGCGACCTCTGCTTCGACGACGACCTGCACAAGCTCGCGGGGTTTCATGGGGGCGCGCGCGGCGAGCTGAAGGAGCTCGGCGCGACGCTCCTCAAGGCGATGAAGCGCGGTGCCGATGCAGGCGGCGCGGCGCAGGCGCTGCGACTGCTGCGCACCGAGATCGACCTGCGCGGCGCGCTTGCCGACCACCGCAGCGAGGCGAGCGTGGCCGAGTGCCTGCGCGCGTACGAGGTGCTCGAGGACTTCGCGCGCGCCGAGCGCTGCACGCTCGCCGAGCTCGAGCCGCGGCTCGCGTCGGTCGACCCGACGCAGGGCGAGCCGCGCGAGCGCTGCGTGCGCGTGACCACGATCCACCGCGTGAAGGGCCTCGAGTGGGACTTCGTGTTCATTCCCGAATGCGACGAAGGCTGGATGCCGCTTCCAGGCGACGAGGAGAGCGGCTGCTTCGACGCAGGCGACGCGTCGCGGACGATCGACCGCAGCCCCGCGATCGAGAGCGAGCGGCGCCTCTTCTATGTCGCGATCACCCGCGCACGCACCGCGTGCATCGTGAGCTGCGGGGACGACAGCGCGCGCTCCCGCTTCCTGCGCGACGCGCTGGGTGTACCAACAAGCGCCGCACGCCGCGCGTGACCACTGAACGAAGCGCTGCAGGACCGCACGCTTTCCCACCAGGCTCCGCATGGTGGCACCCGGGGGGAGGCTCTCCGTCGCACAACGTTCACCGCCACGGCTACGCCGTGAGATAGGCCTGTTGGTGGCTTATCGCCTCACGGCGTAGCCGTGGCCACTATCACCACAATCACACTCGGCCCACCCCGGGTGCCACTATGCGGAGCCTGGCGGTTGTGCATCACCTCACGGCGTAGCCGTGGCCAATATCACCACAATCACAACCCGCCCCCACCGGGTGCCACCATGCGGAGCCTGGTGGTTGTGCTCCAACTCACGGCGTAGCCGTGGCTGCAATCCCCACAACCGCACTCGGCCCACCCCGGGTACCACCATGTGGAGTCTGGTGGTTGTGCTTCACCTCACGGCGTAGCCGTGGCCACAATCCCCACAACCGCACTCGGCCCACCCCGGGGGCCACCATGCGGAGCCTGGTGGTTGAGCATCACCTCACGGCGTAGCCGTGGCTGCAATCACCACAATCACACCCCGCCCACCCCGGGTGCCACCATGCGAAGCCTGGTGGTTGTGTTCCACCTCACGGCGTAGCCGTGGCCCCAACTCCCACAACCACGCCCCGCCCACCCCGGGTGCCACCATGCGAAGCCTGGTGGTTGTGCTCCACCTCACGGCGTAGCCGTGGCTGCAATCACCACAATCACACCCCGCCCACCCCGGGTGCCACCATGCGGAGCCTGGTGGTTGTGCTCCAACTCACGGCGTAGCCGTGGCTGCAATCCCCACAACCACACTCAGCCCACCCCGGGTGCCACCATGCGGAGCCTGGTGGGAACGCGAATCCCGCGCGTCGAGCGCACGGCGGCAGCGCTACTGCGGCCAGCGCGCCGCCGCCGCATCGAGGTACCAGCGGAACTCGCCGCCGATCGGGGTGATGCCCTTGATGGGGATCTCGCTCGTGGGCTCGGCGCCCGTCGCGATGCGGTGCAGCATGTGCGCCTTCTTCGCGCCGATGACGAGCGCGCCGATGAAGCGGGCGCTGTTGATGAGCGGATAGGTCATCGTCACGCGGTCGGGCGGCGTGACCGCGGGGCCGCGGTTGAAGCACGCGAAGCGGTCGTCGACGGCGAGCGCGGGCGAATGCGGGAAGAGGCTCGCGGTGTGCCCGTCGTCGCCCATCCCGAGCAGCACGAAGTCGAGCCGGTCGTGGCCTTTTTCGCGCCATCCGAGCACCTCGCGCAGCTCCGCCTCGTAGCGCGTGTCGGCGTCGTCGTCGTATGCGTGGATCGGATGCACCTGCGACGGCGGGATGTCGGAGTGGTCGCAGAGCACCTCGCGGATCTGCCCGAAGTTCGACTTCTCGTGCCCGAACGGCACGCAGCGTTCGTCGACGATCCACAGGTGCGTGCGCCGCCACGGCAGGTCGCGGTACGCAGGGTCGATCATCAGCCGCTCGTAGAGCGGCATCGGCGTCGAGCCGCCCGACAGCGCGAGGTGGAAATCCCCGAACGCGCGCACGCACGCCTTCGCATGCGACACGAGGTCGAGCCCCACCGCGTCGAGCGCGGCGTCGGCGTCCTCGCTCAGGACGACATGCCCCGGCAGCCGCGGCACGGGCGGCATGTCGTCGAGCAGCCTGTAGGTGTCCTCGGTGCCGTCGGCCATGCGCACAGACTACACGATGCCGCCGCGCCTCAAGCCTCGTTCCGCCACGAGCGGCCGTCGCGCGCGAGCAGTTCGTCGGCGGCCGCGGGGCCCCACGACCCGCACGCGTAGTTCGCGTGGATCGCCGCGCGCGCCTTCGCCGAGCGCTCGTCGAGGAACGGCATCACCGCGTTCCACGCGCCCTCGACCTCGACGCGGTGCTTGAAGAGCGTCTGGTCTCCGCGCATCGCATCGACGATGAGCGGCCCGTACGCCTCGACGGGCTCGGCCTTGAAGTGGTCGGCGTAGTCGAGCTGCATGTTCACATTCGCGGCGCGCAGGCCGAAGCCCGGCACCTTCACCTCGAAGCGCAGGTTGAAGCGCTCGGTGGGCGCGATCTCGATGACGAGCCGGTTCGGCGCCTGCCCGCCGAACCCCGTCACCTTGCGGAACAGGTTCGCCGCGGGCGGCTTGAACTGGATCACGACCTCGGTGCGCTTGGCCGCGAGCTTCTTGCCCGAGCGGATGTAGAACGGCGTGCCCGCCCAGCGCCAGTTGTCGAAGTGCAGCTTCAGCGCCGCGTAGGTCTCGGTGGTGGAGCCGGGCGCGACGCCCGCGAGCTCGTGGTACGCGCCCTCCGCGCCGTCGGCCGCGAACTGCCCGAGCGCGCAGTGCGCCGCGACATCGTCGGCGTCGGGAATCGAGATCGAGTCGATGATCTTGATCTTCTCGGCGCGCACGCTCTCGGGCGTGTAGAGCGTGGGCGGCTCCATGGCCACGAACGCGAGCACCTGGAAGAGATGCGACTGGATCATGTCGCGGATCGCGCCCGTCTGGTCGTAGAACGCCGTGCGCTGCCCGACCGACACCGTCTCGGCCGCGGTGATCTGCACATGGTCGATGTACTGCCAGTTCCACACGGGCTCGAAGATCGAGTTCGCGAAGCGCAGCACGAGCATCGACTGCACGAGCTCCTTGCCGAGGTAGTGGTCGATGCGGTAGATCGACTCCTCCTCGAACGCGCGGCCGAGCGTGCGGTTCAGGCTCGCGGCGCTCGCGGAATCGTGGCCGAACGGCTTCTCGACGATGATGCGCTGCCAGCTGCGCGTGCTCGGGTCGATCGAGCACCAGCGCTTGCCCTCGGTCACGAGCCCCGCCTCGTCGATGCGCTCGACGATCGGCTCGTACAGGTTCTCGGCGACCGACATGAAGAAGAGCAGGTTGCCGCGCGTCCCCTTCTGCTGCGCGAGCTCGTCGAGGCGCGCCTCGAGCGGCGGATAGCACTCGGGCTTCACCGCGTCGCCTGCGAAGTAGTGCAGCCTGCGCGCGAACTCGTCCCACTTCGCGGCGTCGAAGCCCTTCGCCTGCTTCTCGACCCACGGGCGCAGCTCGTCGCGCCACGAGTCGTCGGACTTCTGCGTGCGCGACACGCCGAGGATCACGGTCGACGGATGCAGCTGCCCCATCGCGTGCATCTCGTACATCGAGGGCACGAGCTTGCGCGAGGTGAGGTCGCCCGAGGCGCCGAAGATGACGAGGATGCAGGGGTCGGTCGGCGACATGGCGGAAAGGTACCTTCGCGCGCGGCGCGTTCAGCGGTCGAATCGCGGATGGCAGCGCGACACGGTCTCGCGCAGCTTCGACTTGTCGACATGTGTGTAGATCTGCGTGGTGACCACGCTCGTGTGGCCGAGGAATTCCTGCACCGTGCGCAGGTCGCAGCCGCCGCGCAGGAGGTCGGTGGCGAACGAGTGGCGCAGCACATGCGGATGCACGCCGTGGATGCCCGCGACGGCCGCGTACTTGGTGACGAGCCCCCACACGGCCACGCGCTCGAGCGGCTTGCCGCGGTTCGAGACGAAGAGGCGGTGGTCGGCGCGCGTCTCGTCGGCGCCCACGAGCTGCGGGCGAAGCTCCTCGAGCCAGCGCGCGATCGCCTGCGCCGCGGGCACGCCCACGGGCACGATGCGCTGCTTCGAGCCCTTGCCGACGACATGCATCGACGAGAGCACGGGGTGCCACTGGTTGAGCCGCACCGAGCCGACCTCGCTTGCGCGCAGGCCCGCGGCGTACATCAGCTCGAGGATCGCGCGGTCGCGCACCCAGAGCTCGCCGTGGTCGGGCGTGGGCGCCTCGACGAGGCGGCGCATCTGCGACGGCGAGATCGTGTCGGGGATCTTGCGCCACTTGGTCGGGCGCTCGAGCAGGCGCGCGGGGTCGTCGGGAATCGCGCGCACCGCGTGCAGGAAGCGGAAGAAGACGCGCACCGTCGACACATGCCGCACCGTGCTCGCGGGGTCGAGGCCGCGCTCGCGCGAAAGGAAGCGCACATGCTCGGCGAGATGCGCGGGCTTCACCTCGCGCGGCGTGCGCACGCCTTCGTCGGCGAGGAACGCGACGAGATCGTCGAGGTCGCGCCCGTACGCCGCGATCGACGCAGGCGCGAGGCCGCACTCGATGCGCAGGTAGGCGATGAAGTCACGAAGCGGCGCGCTGAAGCCCGCCTCGGCGGCCGCCGCGCCCTTCGGCGCCGCGGGAGCATGATCGTCCGACGGTGAGCTCGACGAGGCGGAGCCGCGGCCGCGCGGCTTCATCGAGGCCCTGCCCACCGCCCTGCCCGACGGCGTCGCCGCTCGGGGTTCCGTCGCAGCAGCCGAAGCGGCCCGCGGCGCGAACCGCGACTTCCTCGGCGGCTTCGCGGCAGCCGACCGCTCCGCACCCGTAGACGGGGCAGGACTCGTGGTCGGCGGTGCAGAATCGGAGGACATCGTCGAGGTTGCCGAGGCGCAGACGCGCCTCGCAGCGGGGATCTCCCGACTCGAGGCGCGGACAGGTCGTGAAGCCATCGGACATCGGCGCGTTCCTTTCGCGACTGTGAATCGCGCGGCGGGGTCTTCGCCTGCCCGCGCGCGGCCATGGACGGCTGGCACGGGGGTTGCCATTCCACCCTCGACGCGCACGGCAGGAGGCCATGCGCACGGAAAACACGGCAAGGAGTGCCGCATGCCACAGCCGAACGAACCTGCCCTCGAGCTCGTCCACGCCGCGATTTGCGGGCGGAACACGCCATCCTGCGCCTCCGCGCAGGAATTGCCGCAGCTCGACCTTGTGGGCGCAGCGATTGCGCGCGCCGCACGCCTTGCCGCCGCCGACCACCGCGCGCGCCTTCCACGCCTCGGCCTCGCCAACACGCAGGCCGCGGGGCTCTTGAAGGCCGATCGCCGCGAGATGGACGCGCTCTTCGAGGACCTCAACCAGGATGAAGGCCGCGTGATCCCCGCGACGGGCGCCACGGGCGGCTTCGTGTGGCGCTTCCACGCGGCACCTGCCCCCGTTGGCGCGGCGATTGCCAACGAGCGGGGGAACTGCGCATGAACTACGGCTTCCACCTCTCGACCGCAGGAGCAATGACCGGCATGCGCCGGCTCGACACCGTCGCGAACAACCTCGCGAACTCGTCGACCGTCGGCTTCAAGGCCGACATGCTCTCCATGGTCGCCCGAAGGCCCGAGAACATCGAGCGCGGCGGCACCGTGGCCGACACGAATGCCCTGCTCGACCAGCTCGGCGGCGGCACGCTCTTCCGCCAGAACCACATCGACCTCTCTCAGGGCTCGTTCCGCCAGACGGGCGGCGAATTCGACCTCGCGATCGACGGCGACGGATTCTTCGTCGTCGAGGAGAAGGGCCCGCGCTCGGGCGACCTGCTCCTGACCCGCGCGGGCCAGCTCACGCGCGACCGCGCGGGCAACCTGGTCATGGCGAACACGGGCGCGGCGCTCCTTGGCGCCAATGGCCGCCCGATCGCGCTCTCAGGCAACGGTGCGCTGCGCGTCGACGGCGATGGCCGCGTGTTCGAGGGCGGCGACGAGGTCGGCCGCCTGCGCGTGGTCGTGCCGCAGGACAGCGCGAACCTCCGCAAGGAAGGCCAGACCGAGATTCGGCTGCTTGGTGGCAAGGCCGCCGACGCACCCGCCGCGACCCGCGTCGTCCAGGGCGCGCTCGAGGAAAGCACCGTCGACCCCGTGCTCGCGCTCGCCGAGCTCGTGAAGGTCTCTCGCGGCATCGAGTTCTCGACCCGCCTCATGCAGCAGCACGACCAGATGACGGGACGGCTGATCGACACCTTCGGCCGCTTCGCCTGACGCCACGCACCAGACACCGAAACCTCTCTTCGAGGACACGACATGAGCTACATCGCACTCAACACCGCAGCCACAGGCCTTTCGGCGCTCTCGACCGCGCTCGATGTGACGGCGAACAACCTCGCCAACGCGAACACGACGGGCTTCAAGAGCGCGCGTGCGAACTTCGAGGACCTCTTCTATCAGGAGATGGCGCAGCCGGGCCTGCCGAGCGACGCGGGCGCGCAGCGCCCCACGGGCCTCTATGTCGGCCTCGGCACCGAGATCTCGGGCACGCAGCTCAACTTCGCGCAGGGCCCCGCGCAGGAGACGGGCCAGCCGTTCGACATGATGATCGAGGGCGACGGCTTCTTCCAGGTCGAGATCTCGCCCGACCAGGGCGAGGGCGTCGGCTACACCCGCGCGGGCAACTTCGTGCGCAACGCCGAAGGGCAGCTTGTGCTCGGCAATTCGCAGGGATTCCGCATGATCCCCGAGATCCAGATCCCGCAGGACGCAAGCGACATCTCGATCGGCGTCGACGGCACGGTGACGGGCTCGGTGCCCGGCTCGACCGACCGCGTCGAGTTCGGGCAGATCCTGCTCGCGCGCTTCGTGAACCCGTCGGGGCTCGAGTCCGTCGGCAACAACATCTACCTGCCCACCGAGGCGAGCGGCGAGCCGATCGAAGGCGACCCCACGCTCGAAGGCATGGGCGGCCTGCGCCAGGGCTTCCTCGAGGCGTCGAATGTCGACCCCGTGACCGAGCTCGTCACGCTCATCAAGACGCAGCGCGTCTTCGAGATGAACAGCCAGGTCATCCAGGCCGCCAACGAAACGCTGCAGAAGATCTCGAACATCCGCGCCTACTGATCGGAGTGACGCACGCCATGCGCATCGCACGACTTCTCATCGCCACCCTCGCCGCGGTCCTCGCGGGAACCGCCGCCGCCGACTCGGTCACGCTGCGCACCTCGGTGCGCGTGGCCGCGGGGCGCGATGTGGTGCTCGCCGACATCGCGACGCTCGACGGCGCGGCCGCCGAGAAACTGGCGGCGACCGTGATCGTGCGCGCCGATTCGGGCGCGTTCGAGATCTCGCTCGAGAAGGTGCGGCAGCGCCTCGTCGATGCGGGCGCCGACCTGCGCACGCTCGAGGTGCGCGGCGAGAAGACCGTGGTCCGCCCCGCGGCGCTCGTCAAGGAGCCGCCCGCGCGCATCGCCACGACGGCGATCGAGCGCGACGCGATCACCGTCGTCGACCCGTCGCTCTACGCAGGAAACGCCACGCCGCTTGCGATCGCGTGCGAGCTCGTGCGCAACGCGCACGCCGACGCGGGCAGCGTGCTGCGCATCGAGATCTCGCGCGAGGACCTCGACGAGCTCGCGCCCGCGGCAGGCCTGCGGCATGAGATCGTGGCGAAGTCGTCGCTCGCGGCCGAGCGCGTCGAGCTCGAGGTCGTCGGCTACCGCGACCACGAGGTCGTCTCGCGCAACCGCGTGCGCCTGTCGCCGAAGTTCGAGCGCGAGGTGGCCGTCGCCGAAGGTGACAACCGCCGTGGCACAACGCTCTCCTCGGCGTCGTTCCGCATCGAGAAGCGCCTGGTGTCGCCCACCGAGGCCGCACGCCTCGCCGACCCCGCGTCGGTCGCAGGCCGCGCGCTCGCGCAGACCGTGCCCGCAGGCACCGCGATCCGGGCCGATCACCTCACGAAGGAAATCGCCGTGCGCCGCAACGACCGCGTCCTCGTGCGCCGCGAGATCGGGATGGTCGCCATCGAGCTCGAGGCGGTCGCCCTCGAGGACGGCGCCGCGGGCGAGACGATCGCCCTCGAGACGACGGGCTCGCGCCGTGTGCGCGACCAGCGCCGCGTGAACGCCGAGATCACAGGCCACGGACGCGCGGTCATCCGCTGAACAGACGACGAAACGCAGGACACACGCCATGACGAGCACCTTCTTCATCACCCTCGCCGTCTGCCTCGCGTCGCCCGACGCTCCCATCTCGTCGCCGCTGCCCGAGTCGGCGCCCGCAAGCGCGAAGCGCGTGCTGCGCGACGACGAGAAGTCGACGATGCGCGCCACGCGCTCGGTCACCGCCGCCGCGCTCGAGTCCCAGGCCGCTTCCGCGCAGCCCGCGCGCGCGGGCGAATCGCCCGACCGCGGGTGCCTGTTCGCCGTGCAGCCGCCCGAGCCGAAGGCCTTCGCGGTGCACGACCTCGTCACCATCGTGATCAGCGAGTCGAGCAAGTCGAAGAGCTCCGCCGACGCGAAGGCCGAGAAGAGCTACGACATGTCGGCCGAGGCCGACGCGTTCATCAGCCTCGACCCCACGAGCTTCGGCGACGGCTTCCTGGCGCCGATGGATTCGGGCGACCTGCCCGCGGTCGGCGTGGGCGCCGACAAGAAGTTCAAGGGCAAGGGCAACTTCGCGCGCAGCGACGACTTCACCGCGCGCGTGACCGCCGAGATCGTCGAGGTGCGGCCGAACGGGCTGCTCGTCGTCGAGGCGCGCCGCGAGATCGTGAACGACGGCGAGACGCAGGTCATCGTCCTCTCGGGCATCGTGCGGCCCGAGGATGTCGACTCGAACAACCAGATCCAGTCGCAGCGCATCGCCGACGCGGTGATCAAGAAGACCACCACGGGCCAGCTGCGCGACGCGAGCGAGAAGGGCATCGTGGCGCAGGTGCTTGACGCGATCTTCGCCTTCTAAATTTGAGCGCTCGCGACTGGCGGCGCGGCGGCCTCGAAGAGGCCGCGAGCGCCGCCTTCGCTCACTTTGGTGGAACGCCGCGCGAGTGAATCGCGCGGCGTTCTGGGATGCGTGGCGTGTTTGAGCGCTCGCGACTGGCGGCGCGGCGGCCTCGAAGAGGCCGCGAGCGCCGCCTTCGCTCACTTTGGTGGAACGCCGCGCGAGTGAATCGCGCGGCGTTCTGGGATGCGTGTTTGAGCACTCGCGACTGGCGGCGCGTGCGCACCGGCTACGCGAGCAATTCGCGCAGCGCGATGCCGGGGTCGGGCTGCTTCATCAGGTGCTCGCCGACGAGCACGATGTGGATGCCGTGGGCGCGCAGGCGCGCGAGGTCGGCGGGCGTGCGGATGCCCGACTCGCTCACGAGCACGCTCGTGTCCTCGAGCATCTCGGCGAGCCGCATTGAATGCTCGAGCGAGGTCTTCATCGTTCGAAGATCGCGGTTGTTGATGCCGAGCAGCGAGTAGCTCGCGTGCGGGAAGCCGACGACATTCACCATGCGCAGCAGGTGCTCGACATCGTGCACCTCGAGCAAGGTGGTCATGCCGAGCTCGGTCGCGAGGATCTGGAAGTCGATGATGTCGCGCTCGGGAAGCGCCTCGGCGATGAGCAGGATCGCGTCGGCGCCCGCCGCGCGCGATTCCCACACCTGGTAGATGTCGACGATGAAGTCCTTGCGCAGGACGGGCAGCGGCACCTCGTCGCGGATCGCATGGATGTACTCGAGCTTTCCGCCGAAGTACTCCTCGTCGGTCAGGCATGAGATCGCGGCGGCGCCGTTCGCGGCGTAGGCCTTCGCGATCGCCACGGGGTCGAAGTCCTCGCGGATCACGCCCGCCGACGGGCTCTTGCGCTTCACCTCGGCGATGACATGCGTCGCGTTCGGGTGCCTGCGGTCGACCACGGCTTGGAAGAAGTTCCGCGGGCGCCCGAGCTCCGAGATGCGCTCCTTCAGGACCTCGAGCGGCACGGCCTCGCGGGCGCGCGCCACCTCGATGGCCTTGCGGTCGAGGATGTCCTTGAGAACAGGAGTCATGGTGCTGCCGCGATGCCGCGAATGGCCGCGCATCGTACCCTGTGCGACATGATCGACGGGATCGCGGTCCTTCTTCAATCGGCTGCGCCGGCGAGCGATGCGGCGGGCGGCATGACGCTGCTCGAGCAGGCGGCGTTCGGGTTCGTGGTGCTCGTGGTGCTCGCGCTGCTCTTCCCGCCCTCGTCGGAGTTGCTGCGCGGGCTCTTCCTGCCGCCACGCGAACCCGCGGGCAGGCTTCCGCGCGACCCCGTGCTCGGCGCGCTGTCGATGCTCGGCTACATCGTGATCGGTGCCGTGGGCGCGACGATCGGCGCCTCGGTCGTGTCGGCCGCGGGCATTGGCGACGAGGCCTGGGCGCGGCTTGTGCGCGGGGTCTCGGCGAACGCGCTGCAGCTCGGCGCCGTCGCGCTGATCATCGCCTCGCCGCTCTTCATCGACGCGCCGCGGCGGGCGATGCGCGCGGGCCCCGCGGCTGTCGCGGGCATCCTCTCGCTCCTTCTCGCGGCGCCCGTCGTGCTCGCGAGCGCGCTCGTGGTGCAGGCGCTCCTGACCTTCCTCGGTCATCCTCCAGCGCCCGAGGTCTCGCACGAGACCCTCGCCATCCTCCGCGCGAAGGACGACGCGCTGTTCACGGCGCTCACGCTCGCGCAGGTCGCGGTGCTCGTGCCATTCGCCGAGGAGGCCGCCTGGCGCGGCCTTATGCAGCCCGCCATGCGGCGCGCGGGCCTTCCCGCCCTCGCCTCGGCTGTGGCGACGGCCGCGCTCTTCGCGCTCGTCCACTGGTCGGTGCTCTCCCCCGATGGCCGCATCACGGGGCTCACGATGCTCTTCCTGCTCGGCACCGCGCTCGGCCTGCTGCGCGAGCACACGGGAGGAATCCTTGCTCCCGCCGTCGCGCACGGACTCTTCAACGCGGCCAATGTCGGGCTGGCGATGTCGTGAGGCGCGCGGCCGCTCGCGGCCATTCCGCCGCGAAAGGCCGTATCTTCCCATCCCCATGAGCACCGCCGACGCGATCGCAGGCAAGCCACGCATCCTGACGGGCGACACGCCCACGGGCCAGCTCCACCTCGGCCACTGGGTCGGCAGCGTGAAGCGCCGCGTCGAGCTGCAGCACACGCACGACTGCTACTTCATCATCGCGAACATGCACGCGTACACCACGCGGCTCGCGAAGAGCGAGGACATCAAGCGCGACTCGGTCGCGATCGTGCGCGACTACCTCGCGATGGGCATCGACCCCGAGAAGACGACGATCTTCCTGCAGAGCGAGGTGCCCGCGATCGCGGAGCTCACCTTCCTCTTCGCGATGCTGCTGCCCTTCAACCGCGTGATGCGCAACCCCACGCTGAAGACCGAGATCGAGACGAAGGGCCTCGGCGACACCTATTCGTTCGGCTTCCCGCTGTACGCGGTCGGGCAGACCGCCGACATCCTGGCGTTCCGCCCCGTGGGCGTGCCCGTGGGCGAGGACCAGGTGCCGCACCTCGAGCTCACGCGCGAGGTCGCGCGGCGCTTCAACCAGATCTTCTGCGGCGTCGACGAGCACGCCGAGGACGACGACCATGTGAAGCTCGGCGGCGTGTTCCCGATTCCGCGCGCGGATGTCGGCGCGGTCGGGCGCCTCGCGGGCATCGACGGCGTCAACAAGATGTCGAAGTCGCTCAACAACGCCATCTTCATCGCCGACGATCCGAAGGAGGTCGAGAAGAAGGTGAAGAAGATCTTCACGGGTCGCCAGAGCCCCACCGAGCCCGGCGATGTGAACAATGTCCTCTTCCAGTATGTGCGCACCTTCATGAAGGCCTAGGCGCGCATGAAGGAGCTCGAGGAGCGGTACGCGAAGGGCGACAACATCGGCGACGGGCATGTGAAGCTCGAGGTCGCGGCCGCGATCAACGAGCTGCTGGCCCCGATGCGCGAGCGGCGCGCGAAGTACGAGGGCCGCGACGACCTGGTGCTCGAGATCCTGAAGGCGGGCTGCGAGCGCGCGAACAAGCTCGCCGAGGCGACGCTCGAGCGCGTGAAGCACCACGCGAACCTCGTGTGTTGGCCGCGAACGCTCGGCTACCGCTGAGCTGCCGTCACGCGCGCGCGACGAGGTAGAAGCGCCCGACCTGCACGGCGAGCGGCTTGCCCTCGCGTTCGAAGAGGAAGTGGCCTTCCATCGTGCCCCACGCGGTGCCGAGCGGGCAGAAGCTCGAGTACTCGAAGCTGTCGCCGGGGCCGAGCTCGGGGTGCTGGCCCACCACGCCCGGACCCTCGGTCACGCGCGCCTCGCCGTCGGCATCGACGATGCGCCAGAAGCGCGACGCGAGCCGCATGCGCGAAGCGCCGTTGTTCACCATGCGAACATGGTATGCGAACAGGTAGCGGCCTTCGCCGACCGACGACTGCAGCGGCATGAACTCAGGCCGCACCGTCACGCGGACATCCTCAGTGACGGTGTCGGACCCGTGCTTGGGTGCCGCGGTGGTGGCAGTCGTCATGGCGCGCAGGATAGGCGCGACGCGCGGCGCGCGATATCCTCCACCGCCATGATGCAGTTGCCACACGACCCTGTCGTCGCGATCGTCGGCGCCACGGGTGCCGTCGGACGCGAGATGCTCGCCATCCTCGAGGAGCGCGCGTTTCCTGCGCGTTCGCTGCGGCTGTTCGCGTCGCCGCGCTCGGCGGGAATGCGCATTCCCTTCCGCGGAGGCTCGGTGGTCGTCGAGTCGCTCGACTCGGGCGCGGCGATCGAGGGCATCCACCTCGCGTTGTTCTCGGCGGGCAAGGGCATCTCGAAGGAGTGGGGCCCCCGATTCCGCGAGGCGGGCACGCTGGTCGTCGACAATTCGAGCGCGTTCCGCGCGGATCCCGCATGCCCGCTCGTCGTGCCCGAGGTGAACCCGCACGCGCTCGAGGCGGTGCGTAGCCCTGCGATCATCGCGAACCCGAACTGCTCGACGATCATCGCGCTGGTCGCCGTCACGCCGCTTCACCGCGCGCTCGGCGTCGAGCGCATGGTGGCCGCGACCTACCAGGCCGCGTCGGGCGCGGGCGCCGCGGCGATGGCCGAGCTCGAATCGCAGGCGCGCGCCTTCGCCGCGGGAACCCCGCTCGACACGACCATCTTCGGACGGCAGTACCTGTTCAATGTGTTCAGCCACAACTCGGCCGTCGGCGACGACGGTTCGAACGAGGAGGAACGCAAGCTTCTCACCGAGACGCGCCGCATGTGGGAGTCGGACGCGGTGCGCGTGGCGGCGACCTGCGTGCGCGTGCCCACGCTGCGCGCCCACGCCGAGGCGATCCACCTCGAGTTCGCGCGCGCGACGAGCGAAGGCGAGATCCGCGCGCTGCTCGCGGCCGCGCCAGGTGTTCGCGTGGTCGACGACCGCGCGGCCAACCGCTTCCCCGAGCCGCTCGATGCGGCGGGCGGCGACGATGTGCTCGTCGGGCGGATCCGCATGGATCAGAGCGTGCCCGGCGCGCGCGGCGCGGCGCTCTTTGTCTGCGGCGACCAGATCAGGAAGGGTGCGGCGCTGAACGCGATCCAGATCGCCGAGCGGTTCCTGCCCGCGTCGAGCCCCACCAGGGCCTCCGCTCCCGCGACGGGTGCGGCACACGCGGCCCTGACGGCGCGATAATCGCGCGCGGACGCGGAAATCCACGAACCATTCGGCCCCCGCCCGCGTGCAACCGACTTGAAGAATGCGGCGTCGCGGCTACGATGGCGCGACACCTTTGGGGATTGGTGTAACGGTAGCACAAGTGATTCTGGTTCACTTTGTCCTAGTTCGAATCTAGGATCCCCAGCTTGACGCGGAAGGCCGTCCGAACAGGACGGCCTTTCTCGTTTTTCGCCCGTGGTTGCATGCGCCGCGGCTAGCGCTCAGGCCGCGCGAACTGCACGCCGCGCACGCCGCGCATCCACACGCGCTCGCCGCCCTCGGGCACGAACCACGCGACGAGATCGACGCTCTCGACGGGCAGTTCGTCGGTGCCGCCGTTGGCGAGCAGCGACAGCGTGAACTCATGGCACGGCCCCGCGAGCGCCATCGAGCGCGCGAAGCGCACGCCGTCGCGCGAGATCGTCCACGCGCGCAGCGGGGTCGCGCCTGGCGTGTCGGCGCTGCCCGCCTCGCCCGAGCGGTAGATCGCGAAGTGGAACTCGCCGTCGTGGAAGACGGGCGTCGGGTGCGGGCGCGCGAAGAGATACGCCGTCACCTGCAGCGAATCGGGCAGCAGGTTGCCGTTCGTGTCGGCGGGCTTCGGCGCGAAGGTGATCGCGATCGCGTTCGGCACCGCGCCCTCGGGCGCAGGTGCGGGCGCGGTCGGCTTCGGCACGGGCGGCGTGCCGTCGGCGGTGGTCACGGTGGTCTCGCACGCCGCGAGCGCGCTGCACGCGGCCGCCACGGCGGCCAGCACGGCGCGCCTCATGGCTTCGGCTCCGTCGCGGGATCGGCGGGCGCGGAGCGCTCGACATTCGTGCGACGGCCGTCGTCGACACGCGAGCCCGTTCCGTCGAGCTCGCCCTTGCGGATCTGGTCGATCAGCGCGGGCGGCAGGTTGAGCTTGCGCAGCTGCTCCTCGGCGAGCTCCTTCGCGCGCTCGACGCCGCCCGACGCGGGCGAGCGCACCACATGCGGCGTCAGCACGATCAGGAGCTCGGTCTTCGAGGTGTTCTCCTTGAACTGCCGGAACAGCGCGCCCACGAGCGGAATGTCGCCGAGCAGCGGCACCTTCTTGTCGACGCGCTCGAAGCGGTCGCTGATCAGGCCGCCGATCACGACGGTCTGCCCGTCCTTCACGGTGACAGTCGTGGTGGCGCGGCGCCGCGTGACCACGGGCGAGTTGAAGTTCTCCGAGATCTGCGTGGTCTGCAGCGAGAGGCGCGAGATCTCGGGCTCGATCTCCATGCGCACGAAGCCCTCGGGGTTGATCGACGGCGTGACCTTGAGCAGGATGCCGATGTCCTCGGGCGTCACGCTCGACTGCTGCCCCGCGCTCGAGAAGCTCACGCCCGACGGCAGGCGGATCGTCTCGCCGACCTGCAGGAAGCCCTCGGAGTTGTTCTCGACCATCACGCTCGGGTTCGACAGCACCTGCACGCGGCTCTGCGACGCGAGCGCGTTGATGAGGAGCTCGAAGTCCTCGGCGCCGATCGCCACATTGGGCGTGCCCGAGTTCGTGAAGAGGGAGCCGAGCAGCTGCGTGCCCGCACGGCTTCCGATGCCAGGAAGGTTGCCCATGCCCGCGGCGACCGCGACATCGTCGATGCGGCCGCGGCCGAACTCGACGCCGAGCGACTCGGTCGAGTCGAGCGAGACTTCGGCGAGAAGCACCTGGATCAGCACCTGCGGCGGATCGACATCGAGCTCGTCGATGATCGCCCGCACCTTCTCGAGATAGCGCGGGCTCGCGGTCACGAGCACCGTGTTCGACTTCTGGTCGCCGACGACCGTCACCTCGCCCTCGAGCAGCTTCGAGGCGCTCGGCAGCTCCTCGGCCGAGAGCGTCTGCAGGATCTTGCGCTGGTCCTCGCTCACGAACTCGTTCACCACGCGCGCGACCTCGGTGGCCGCCGCGTTCTTCAGCTTGTACACCGTGGTCTCGCGCGCATTCGCCTCCTGCGCGTCGAGCTCCTCGACGACCTTGCCGACGAGCTCGAGATAGTTCGGCGTGCCCGAGACGAGCAGCGAGTTCGTGCGGTCGTCGACCGTGATCGAGAGCTGCTGGCGGTCGTCGGGGACGAGCGTGAGGTCGGCGCCGAGCGTGCCTTCGGTCGCCGCGGCACCAGGCGCGGGCGCTGCGCCCTCGGCCGCCTCGCGCGGCTTGAGCACATAGAGGTTGCCCGACTGGCGCAGGTTGAAGAGCTCCTTCAGGATGCGCGCCATCGCGCTCGCGTCGGCGTTCGCCAGCTTGAAGATGCGGATGTTCTGCGACCCGCTCGTCGAGCTGTCGAGGTCCTTGATCATCTTCTCGATGAGCGCCATCGAGTCGCGCGGCGCGCGCACGATCACCGTGTTCGTGCGCACATCGGGCGTGAGCGAGATCGATGCGCGCGTCGCCGCCGAGATCTCCATCTCGACCTCGCCTCCGTCGCCGCCCTCGATCTCGCGCAGGTACTTGAGCACGGTCGCCTGCTGCGCGTTGCGGCCGCCGAGCGTGTTGCCCGACAGCACGCTCTGGATCAGGCCGACCGTCTCCTGCACATTCGCGCCCTGGAGCGGGATGTACTTGATCTCGACGACCGTGCTCGGCTTCGCGCCGTCGAGCTGGGCGACGAGGCGGCGGATGGCCGCGACATCGGCCTCGGGGCCGCTCGCGATGATCGCGTTGATGCGCTGGTCGGCCGAGACCTGCACGGTGTTCTCGCCGCGGCGGCGGTTCTCCTCGGCCACATACATCTCGTCGAGCATGCGCGCCATGTCGACCGCGGTCGACTTCGCGAGCACGATGATCTCGAACGGCCTGTCGGTGAGCTGGTCCTTCGCGGCCTTCGCAAGGAGCTCGACGAGGCCCTTCACGACCTCGAGGTTCTCCTCGCTCGACGCGACGATGAGGGAGTTCGACGCGATGTCGGGCGCGATCGACACGGCGTCGGCGGGCGTCTCGCTGGTGCCGAGCGAATTCGCGCGGTCGCGCATCAGCGACTGGAGGCGCGGCGCGATGACCTCGGCGCGCGCCGCCGCCAGCGGCAGCACATGCACGCCGATCGCGGGGTTCGACGGGATCTCGTCGAGCTTCGCCACGATCTGCCGCACGATCGCGGCGTCCTCGGGGCCGCCCGCGACGAGCAGGCTCGAGGTGCGCGGATCGGCGATCACGAGCGGCTTCACGCGCTTCGCGACCTCGGGGGTGAGCTCGGCGTAGCGGCGGTCGAGGATCTGGCCGATCGCGCCCGCGAGGCGCTCCATGTTCGTCTTGCGGACGGGCACGACCTCGACCGACGACTCCTCCATGAGGCGCTCGCTGTCGAGGTCGCCGACGAGCGAGCGGATCACATCGAACGCGTCGGCGCCCGCGGCGACGAGCAGCTGGTTGGTGCGCTCGTCGGCCGTGATCACGGCGCGCTCGAGGTCGGCGGTCTCGGGGTTGGTGCGCTTCAGCCGCTCGACGCGCGCGTCCATCATGCGCGTCAGGATCGCGGCGAGGCGCGGCGCGCTCGCGTTCTTCACATCGATCGTGCGGATCTCGCGGAACTCTGGCGCGACCTTGCGGTCGAGCGTCTTGAGGAGCTCCTCGATCACCGCGAAGCTGCGCGGGCTCGTCGAGACGACGAGCGAGTTCAGGCGTTCGTCGGGAATCACGCGCACGCGGTCCTCGGCGCGGATCACCTTCGCCGTGAACTGCTGCTCGAAGAGCGTCACGATCTGCGGCCCGATGCGCGACGCGCTCGCGTTCTCGAGCGGATAGATGCGCACGAGCGAACCAGGCGCCGCGGCCTCGGTGTCGAGCTGACGGATGAGCTCGCCCACGATCTCGAGGTTCTGCACGCTGCCCACGAGGACGAGCGAGTTCGTCGCGAGGTCGGGCCGAACCACGAGCTGCGAGAACGGCACGAACACATCGCTCTCGATCGCACCCTGCCCCGCGGCCGCGCCTTCGCGCGCCATGCGGATGCGGCCGACCTGCTTCTGGAGCGGCGCGCTCTCGGGAAGCTTCGTCGAGCCTTCGACGAGCACCGCGCGCAGCGTGTCGGCGATCTCGCGCGCGTCGGCCCACTGCAGCTTCACGATGCGCGGCTCGATCCAGCCGACCGAAAGCTGCGAGTCGAGGCGCTCGCGCAGCACCTCGACGAGCGCGACCGCCTCCTCCTTGCCCGCCACGACCACCGTGTTCGTGCGGTCGTCGACCGAGATCGCGATGTCCTGCGCAAGCGCGGCGCCCGTCGCGCTCTCGGCGACGGCCTTCACCTGCGTGCCCGTGAGCGCGCCGATCTGCTTGCCCTGCGTGAAGAGCTCGCGCACGATGCGCATGAACTGCGTCGCCTGGATGTTCTCGAGCGGGAAGACGCGCACCACGGCCGCCTCGGTGACGGGCAGCGTGTCGAAGAGGCGCGCGGCCTCCTCGAGCGCCGCCACATTCTCCTTGGTCGACGAGATGAGGATCGAGTTGCTCGTCGCATCGGCGAGGATGCGGATCGGCTTCTGCAGGTCGAGCGCGATCGGCGAACCCGCGCCGTCGGGCTGGATGCGCAGGCGGCGCACCTGCTCCTGCAGCGCGCGCGCGAGATCGGCCTGGCGCGACGCGCCCGCCGCGCCCGCGGGCTGCGTGCCCTGCGCGACCATCGCGTTCATGATCTGCGCCACGCCCGCGGCGGCCGCGTTCTTCATGCGCACGATGCGTACATCGGCGTCGGCCCCTGGCGGCTCCGCGTCGATCGACTTGAGGAGCGACAGGATGGTGTCGCGGTCGGCGGGGTTCGCCACCACGACGAGCGCCGCGCGCCCCGTCGCGACAGAGACCTTGATCGGCTCCGACACGACCTTCGACACGCTGTCCGCGGGCTGCGGACGGTCGAGGCCGATGTCCTCGATCACCTTCTTCGCGGCCTCGGGCGAGGTGTTCGTGAGGTCGATGATGAAGATGCCCTTCGACGCGTCGGGCGCGAGCGCGTCCATCTGCTCGACGAGCGACTTCACCTCGTCGAAGAGCGGGCCCGTCGACGCGACGACCAGGCTGTTCGACACGGTGTCGATCTGGATCGAGAACGGAAGGTTCGCCTGCCGCGCGCGCTGCACGAACGCCTCACGGATCGCGGCGGCCACGCGCGGCGCGGGCGCGCTCTTCAGGCGCAGGAGATGCACCTGCAGCCCCTGCTCCCCCGCCTGCTGCTGCAGCGCCTCGGCGATGGCCGAGATCTGCGCGAAGTCCTCCTCGGACGCGCGCACGATGAGCGCGTTGCTGGTCGCGTCGCCCACGATGCGCAGCCCGCGGTCGCGGCCCGCCTCGCGGCCCGGGCCGTACACGCGCTCGATCGCGCGCGCGAGCTGCTCGGGGTTGCCGTAGCGCACCTGGATCAGCTGCGGCGGCGGAAGCTGCGAGAAGTCGGGCTGGTCGAGCTGCGCGATGATCGCGTCGATCTTGCGCATGTTCGCGGGGCTTGCCGCGATGACGAGGTTGTTCGAGAACGCGTCGGCGCTCGCGGTGACGAGCTCCTCGGTCTTCTGCTGCACGACGATCGGCTGCTGCTCCGCACCGCGCTGCGCGGGCGGCGCCACGATCGGCTGCGGCTTGAACGCCTCGTTGATCGCCGCGGCGACCGACTTCGCGTCGGCGTGCTTGAGCCCGACCACGCGCAGCTGGCGCGAGCCGTCGTACTGCTCGTCGTCGAGCTTGGCGACGAGCTCGCGGATCGCGGGCCACTCCGATTCCTCGGCCGAGACGACGAGCGAGTTCGTGCCTTCGTCGGCCACGATGCGCACCGACTTCTTCGCGGGCGAATCGGTGTCGAGCGCGCCACGGCCGTAGAAGTAGCCGAGCGCCTCCTGCACGCCGCGGGCCTTCGCGGCCTTCAGCGCGACGAACTCGGTGATGCGCTTCGAGAGCGGCGCCACATCGATCGCCTCGACGACCTTGCGGATCGTCTCGAACTGCTCGGGCGTCGACGCGACGATCAGGCGGTTCTCGGCGAGATCGGCCTCGATGCGCGCAGGCTCGGTGCCGTCGCTCTTGATCTCGGTGCCGACCAGCCTGTCGAGCGTGCCCGCGACCTCGGTCGCGTTCGCGGCCTTGAGCGCGATGATGCGGTACTCGACCTGCACGCGCGACGGCGACTGCTCGAGCTGCGAGAGGAGCTTCTCGATCACGGGGAAGCTCTCGGCGGTCGCGGTGACCACGATCGAGTTCGACCGTCGGTCGGCCACGATGCGCGCGTTCACCTGCACGGCGGGACCCGCCTCGTCGACCTTCACCGCGACGCCCTGCGTGCGGCCCTTCGCGTCGAGCTGCAGCGCGGTGGTGAGCACCTTCACCGCGTCGTCCGCCTTCGCGGAGGAGAGCGTGAAGGTGCGGATGATCGACTCCTCGGCGCTCGACGGCGCATCGAGGCGGTCGATGAGCGCGCGCACCTGCTCGAACTGCGCGGCGGGTGCCGACACGAGCACGCTGTTCGTGCGCACATCGGGCGTGATGGCCACGCCGCCCGTGCCTCCGCGCGCCTTGAACTGCTCGCCCACCATGCGCGCGATGTCGCCGGCCTGGCCCTTGCGCAGCACGATGATGTCGCTGCGGCGGTCGGTTCCCGTCTGCGGCTGGTCGAGGCGCGCGACGAGGTCGCGGACCGTGGCGATTTCATCGGCGTTTCCTGCGACGAGGAGCGCGCCGCCCGACGCCGACGAGACGATCGTCGCGGTGCTCGCGGCGCCGCCGTTGCCCGCGGCGCGGTCGTCGAGGAACTGGCGCAGCGTCGAGGCGAGTTCGGCGGGCGACGCGAACTCGACGGGGATCACCGCGGTCTGGCGGCCTTCCTGGACGAGCGTCTTGCCGAGCGCCTCGAGGAGCGACTTGACCTCGTCGTGCTGCGCGGCGGTGGCGCGCACCACGATCTGCCGTGAGCGCGCGATGGGGATGACGCGCGAGGCGCCGCCCGCACCTGCGGGTGCCTGCGACTCCCACGGCCGCTGCGGCCGCTCGCCGATCGCGTCGCGCACGAGGCCCGCGACCTGATCGAGCTCGCCCGCGGGCGCGGGGTAGGTGCGCACGAGGCGCTGCTCGCCCTCCGCGGGCTTCACATCGAGCATCTCGACGATCTGCGCGACCAGCGCGAAGCGGTCGCCGCGGCCCGCGACGACGAGCAGGTTGCGCTTCTCGTCGGCGCGCACGCTGACGGCGTCGTCGCCAGCGGGCGCGCCGCCGCGACCCATGTCGCCGACCATCTGCTCGACGGTGCGCGCGAGCTCGCCCGCGCGCGCCTCCTTCAGCGCGAAGACCTTGAAGTCGAACGCGGGCGCGGCGTCGGCGGCGTCGAAGCCCTTCACGAGCTCGGTGATCTCGGCGAGATCGGTGTCGCTCGCCGCGATGAACAGCGTGCTGCTGCGCGGGTCGCCCACGATCGACACGCTGCGCGCGCCGCGCGCGCGGCCGCCCGAGGCGATCGCCGCGCGGTCGTCGAAGAGCTTCTGCACCGCCGTCGCGACGCGCGACGCATCGGCGCGCTCGAGCTTGATCTGGCGGATCGCGTACTGCCGCGCGCCCGCACGGTCGGTCTCCTTGACCACCGCGCGGATCTCCTCGAGCACCGCGGGCTCCGCGCGCACGAGCAGCACGCCCGCGGCGTCGTCGGCCACGACCTGCGTCGACGCACGGCGCGTCGCGTCGACCGAGAGCACGACCTTGTCGATCGTCGTCGCCACCACGCTCGGCACCGCCGACGCGAGCGCGATCGTCTCGAGCGGCTGCGCGCCGCTCGCGGTGGGCTGGTCGAGCATGCCGACGAGCCGCTCGATCTCGGCGCTCGATTCGGCGCCGCCCGCGACCACGATCATGTTCGTGCGCTCGTCGGGCGCGAACTCGGGGATCGACACCACCATCCCCTGCTGCGACAGCGCGCGGCCGCGCGCGGCGAAGATCGCCTGCAGGCTCCTCGCAAGTTCCGCGGCCTTCGCGTGCTTGAGCGGCACGAGGCGCATCTCGGGCGCCACCGCGCGTTCCTCGCGGTCGGCGAACGCGATGAAGCGGTCGGCGAACGCGACCGCCTCGGGCGAACCGATCACGGTGACGGCGTTCGCGTCCTTCTCGGCCACGACGCGGAGCCGCGACGGATCGAACGCGCGCTCGGCGGCCGCCGGGTCGGGCGCGCCGTCGCCGACGATCGTCACGGCGAGCGAGCGCAGCTTCGCGCCCGCGCCCTGCGCGACCACCGACTGCAGCGCCTCGGCGACGCGCGACGCGCCCGCGTTCCGCAGCACATAGCTCTTCACGACGAGCTGCTCCGACTGCTGTCCGCGCGCGACGGTCGCGATGAGCTGCCCCACGGCCTCGAAGTCGCGGTCGTTCGAGACGACGAGCAGCGAGCGCGTCTCCTCGTCGGCGACGACCGCCACACGCTTCGCGAGGTCGCCCGCCGTGCCGCCCGCGGGCGTCATGCGCGCAAGGGCACCGTTCACAAGCGACGCGAGCTTCGCGGCATCGCTCGACGCAGGAAGCCGCACCGCGCGGATGCGCGAGCCCTCGACGGGCAGCGTGCGCGCCGCCTGCTCGACGAGCCGCAGCGCGCGCTCGATCTCGCGCGGAGAACCGAGAAGGAGAAGCGAGTTCGAATCCTTGTCGACGGCGACCGTCACGCCGTCGCCGCTCTTCGTGTCACCGCCCGCCGCCGCGGCATCGGCGGGCGGAACCTGCGCGAATGCCGCCGTCACGACGGCCGCAAGCCTCGCAGGCAGCGCGGGCGGCCACGACGGCATGCCGAAGTCGCCCGTGCGCGGCAGCGCGCGGCCCTGCGTCTTGCCCTCGGGCTTCGGCGCGTCGTAGCGCTTCAGCAGTTCCTCGACCGAGATCACCTCGACCTCGCCCGCGCCCTCCTCGAGCATGCGGCGCAGCAGACGCGCGATCTCCTCGGCATCGCCGCGCGACGGGTCGAGCGGCACCGAACGAAGCGTGCGCGCGCCGCCGATCGCGGCGCCATCGAGCTTCGACACCACGCCTTCGATCGTCTCGAACTGGCGGTCGGTGGCGCGCACGAGCAGGCTGTTGCTCGCGGCGCTGACGCGGATGATCGGCGGCGTCTCGGTTCCGTCGTCGGTCTCGAAGAGGTCGGTCAGGTTGCGCGCGATCTCGGTGGCGTCGGCGTTGCGCAGCGTGAGGACGCGCACCGCGCGCTCGACGCCCTGCCCTGGCGCCACATCGAGCTGCGCGAGCATCTGCTCGGCGGCGTCGAGCGCGCCGGGCGTCGCGCTCACGACGACGGCGTTCAGACGCGCGTCGGCGATCACGCGCAGCTCGGGCTCGGCGGCCACCGCGGCGCCCGCCGAAGGCCGCGCGCGCTCGGCGCGCTTCGCCTCGCCAGCAAGCAGCTGCTCGACGAGCGGCGCCATCTGCTCGGCGCGCGCGTGCTTCAGGAACACCGTGCGCACGCGCGCCGCATCGCGCGGACCGCGCACATCGATCGCGCGAATGACCGCATCGACCTCGTCGAGCTGCGCGGGATCGGCGGCGACCACGATCGAGTTGCTCGTCGGCTCGGCGCTCACCGACGCCTTGCGCGCGTTCGGGCGCGACGCGCTGCGCGCCGCGAGCGCCTGCTCGACGGCCTTCGCGACATCGGCCGCGCCCGCCTGCGACAGCGGATACACGCGGATCTCGGCGGGCGAATCGCCCTCGCGCGGGCGGTCGAGCTGCTCGACGACCTGCGTGGCGACGGCCATGAGCGCCGACGGCGCCGTGACCACGACGCGCGCGTTGAGCGGGTCGGCGACGACCTTCGGCTCCATCACGGGCGCGCCCGCCTTCGCGGCGGCGACGAGCGACGCGGGCCAGCGCGAGCGGTCGAGCAGCACGCCGTTGAGCGCGGACACCGCGACATCGGGCGCGACATGCTTGAGCTGCACCACGCGGAAATCGGCCTCGGGCGCGGCGAACGCCTTGCCGTCGAGCTCGGCGAGCAGCGCCTTCGCGCGCTCGGCCTGCTCGGCGGTGCCGACGACGACGACCGTGCCCGACTGCGGCAGCGCCGACAGCTCGAGCCGCGCGCCACCCTGCGGCAGCGTCGCGTCGAGCACGCGGCGCGCCTCGTCGACGAGCTGCGTGACGGGCGCCTTGCTTGGCGTGAACACGCTCCAGGTGCGCGACGCGGCGTCGCCGTCGCGGTCGAGCTCGCGGATCAGCCCTTCGGCCACCGCCATGATGCGCGACGCGCCCGACACGATGAGCGAGTTCGTGCGCGGATCAGGCTCGACGCGCACGGGTGGCACCGAGTCGGCCTGGCCGCGGTTGCGGCGCATGCGCTCGAGCACGATGCGAGGATCGGTCTCCTGCTGGTCGCTGAGCAGCCGCTGCACGAGCGGCGCGAGCCGCGTGCTGTCGGCGTTCTTGAGCGCGAAGGTCTTCGCGTCGACCGCGTCGAGCGCGGGCCGCTCGTCGAGCGGCGTGATGAGCTTCTCGGCCTCGTCGAGATCGGTCGCAGGTCCCACGAGCAGAAGCGCGTTCGCGCCCGCCGCGGGAATCACCTTCACCGCGAGCGGCTCGCGCGTCGCGGGATTCGTCGCTGCGGCGAGCGCCTGCGAGAGGCTCGCCGCGACCTGCGCCGCATCGGCGTACGCGAGCGGCTTCACGCGCACCACGGGGTCGCCCGCGCTCGCGCTGCCGTCGTCGAGCTGGCGAACAAGCTCCTCGACCACGGGCATGAGCGCATCGGGCGCGCTGATGATGAGCGCGTTCGACCGTCGCTCGGCGGCGACATCGAGCACGCGGCCAGGCTTCGACGCAAGCGTGGGATCGATCTGCGCGAGACGGCCCTCGAGCGCGCTTCGCACGATCGGTGCGAGCGACTCGGCCCTCGCAGACTTCAGCTTGAACACGCGCAGCGTGGTCGCGGGCTGCGCCGCGCCCTCGACGCCGCGCACGACCTGCTCGATCTTCGGGAAGACCGCGGGCACGCCGCTCACGACGAGCGTCTTCGACACGGGTTCCACCGAGACGACCGTCGTCGCGCCCTCGCTGCCGAGCTGCCCCGCGGCCGCGAGGTCCTTGATCGTCTTCGCGACCGTCTCGAGGCTGCTGTCGGCGAGCCGCCAGGTGCGGATCTCGGCCTCGGGCGTCGCCTGCGCGCGGTCGAGCTGCTCGACGAGCTTGTCGAAGCCCGCCATGCGGCCGACGGGCGCGTCGACGATGAGCGAGTTCGTCTGCACATCGGCGCGCACGACCACCTCGCGCGGCGGCTGCAGCTCGGGGCGCGCGCGACCGCGGGGGTCGACGGGCACGGGCGGCTGCGGGTACATCTCGTCGATCGTCTTCGCGAGCTCGGCGGCGCGCGCGACCTTCAGCGAGAAGATGCGGATCTCGCGGTCGCTCGCCGACTGGCGCGACGAACCGTTGAGCTCCTCGACGATCTTCTGGATCTCGGGCAGCACATCGGGGTGCGCGGCCACGATGAGCGCGTTCGTCTGCGGCTCGGACGACACCTGCACGGGCTTCGCGGCCTTCTCCTCGAGCGAGCGCTGCATGTAGCTCGCGTTGAGCGCCTGCGCGAGCGTGGCCGCGTCGGCGGTGCGAAGCTGCAGGATGCGCAGCGGCGGCGTGGTGCCAGACGGCACATCGAGGTTGCGGACGAGCACCGCGAGCAGCTCGTGCTGGCGCGCATCGGCGGCGACGAGCAGCGAGTTCGTGCGCTCGAGCACCTCGATCGCAGGTTCGCGCGCGAAGCCCGCGCTCTGGCCGAGGCGGCTGTTCGCAAGTCCGTCGAGATACGCCTTCGCGTCGGCGGCCTTCGCGTGCGTGAGCGCGACCACGCGCACATCGGCGCTTGGCGAGGTCGCGGCCAGCAGCTGGCGGCACGACTCGGCGAAGCGCGCGAGCGGCTCCTCCTCGCCGCTTGCGACGATCGTGCCGTTCGCGGCGTCGATCTCGGTGGCGACCGCGGGGTCGGCGCCTTCCGCGGGCGGCTCGATGCCCGCGAGCTTCATCGCCTTCGCGACGACCTGCGCGGGGTCGGCGGCGCCCGCGTCGATGACGCGCACGCCGCGCTTCACGGGCACGGCCTGCAGCTGCTTGAGCAGCGCCTCGGTCTTCTCGAAGGTCGTCGCGTCGCCCGCGACGATCAGCGTGCGGCTCGCGGCCTCGGTCTGAACGAGCACCTCGACGGGCTTCGCGCCGTCGGTCGACGGCTTCGCAAGCATGCCGCGCGCGGCGAGGTCGCGCAGGCTTCCCGCGATGCGCTCGAGGTCGCCCTTCTCGACGCGGTAGGTGCGCAGCTCCGCCTGCGGCGGCAGCGGCGTGCGGTCGAGCGTCTCGACGAGCTGCACGAAGCTCGCGCGGCGCTCGGTCGGCGCCTCGACGATCAGCGAGTTCGTCACCGCGTCGGCGGCGACGAAGACCTCCTTCGGCTTCTGGAGGTGCGGCAGCGGCCGACCGCGCGCGTCGAGCGGCACGGGCGGCGCGGGGTACAGGCGGTCGAGCGCCGCGGCGAGGTCGGCGGCCTTCGCGGCCTTGAGCGCGACGACGAAGGTCTCGCGCGCGGGTGCACCCGCGTTCTCGCCCGCACGGTTGATGTCCTCGACGAACGAACGGATCTCGTCGAACACATCGGCGTGCGCGGTCACGACGAGCGTGTTCGTGGTCGCGTCGGCCTCGACGCGCACGGGCTTCGCGCGGCGCTCGTCGGGGGCGCGCGCGCCGTAGCGCTGCGTGAGCATCGTTGCGATCTGCGGCGCGTCGCCGCCGCGGAGCTGCAGCAGGCGGAGCGGCGGCAGCGCCTCGGCCGACGCGACATCGAGGTCGGCGATGAACGACTCGACCATCGCGACCTGCGGCGCCTCGCCCACGACATAGAGCGCGTTGGTCGGCTCGACCACGCGGATCTCGGCGGGCGGCACCGTGCGCGACGGATCGACGGGTGCGGCGGATGCGAGCAGCGGCCCGAGCTTCGCGGCGACATCGGCGGCAAGCGCGGCCTTCATCGGCACGAGCTTCGCGGTGCGCGGCGGCGGAAGCAGCAGGCGCGCCTGCGCGAGCGCCTGCTCGTACGCAGCCACGGCCTCGCGGCGGCCGCTCACGAGCAGCGCGCCGCTCGACGCATCGACCTCGACCTGCGGAAGATCGCGCTCGCCTTCGGGCGCACCCTTCGCAAGCTGCGCGTACACGGCGGCCGCGCGCTCGACGAGCCGCGCCGCATCGACGCCAGGAACGGGAATGGCGCGGAACGCGTATGCATCGCGGTTCGGCCTGTCGAGGCCCGCGGCGAGCTGCTGCACCTGCGCGACCTGCGCGGGCGTGCCCGAGACGATGACCTGCTTCAGCGCGTCGACGGGTTCGATCGACGGCGGCGTGAACACGGTGCCGTCGCGCGGGTCGAGGACCTGCTTCGCGAGTTCGCGCAGCTGCGGCGCGACCGTGCTCGGCAGCGTGTTGAGGAGCGCGACCTGGCGCGTCTCGCGCTCGATGGCGCGCGTGGCGTCGACCTGGTTCAGGAGCTCGGTGAATCGCGCGATGCCCTGCGCGCTGCCGACGAGCACGAGCTCGCGGCTCTTCGCGTCAAGCTCGATGCGCAGGCTGCGCGACGCGTCGGCCGCGGGCGTCTGCTGCTCGTACAGCTCGCGCGCGCGCGAGACGCTCGCCTCGGCGTCGGCGCTCGTCACGCGCATCAGGCGCACCTGGCGCTCGATGTTCTGCGGGCGGTCGAGCGTCTCGACGATGGCGCGCACGCCCGTGATGTCGGCGGAATCGGCCGCGACAAGCAGCGTGCGGCCGTCGGGCCCCGCGACGAGCGCGATCTCGTCCTGCTGGCGCTTCGAGAGCAGCGACTTCACCGCCGCAAGGATCGCCTCGGGCGACGCGCTCTCGAGCTCGAGCGCGGCCACCGCGCGGTCGCCGCGCAGGCGCTCGCGCACGGTCGCCGACGGCTTCGCGGGCGCGCGCGAGGGGTCGAAGCCCTCCATCTCGTTCACCAGCCGCTCGGCGTCGTCGATCGAGCCGAGGTCGCCGACCACGGTCACGCGGTTCGCCTCGGGCAGCGCGACGATCGTCGGCTTCTTGTCGGCGGGGTACGCGGCGAACAGCTGGTCGAGCCGCTCCTTCGCCGACGCGGCCTTCACCTTCGGCACCTCGAAGGTCTTCATGCCGCGGCCGCCCGAGGCGGTGGGCGCCGCGTCGTTGGCCGCGGGAATGTCGAGGAGGTCGATCGTCTGCCGCAGCTGGTCGATCTTCGCCTTCGCGCCGCGCGCGACGATCGAGTTGGTGCGGTCGTCGGCCGCGATCACGAGGCCCGCCACGCGGTTCTCCTCGATCTTCACGCGCTTGCCGTCGGCGGGGTTCACCACATACTCGACGACGCGCTCGCCCATCAGCGCCTGCAGGCTCTGCATGAGGAGCGACGCCTTCGTGTTGCGGATCGGGATGAACTCGATGATGTTCTCGACATCCTGGCGGTCGAGCTCATCGATGAGCTTCTGCAGGCGGCGGATCTGCGCGGCGGTCTCGACGACGAGCACGGCGTTCTGCTGCTCGAGCGCCGTCACCGAGCCGTAGGTCGCGATGAGGTTCTTGAGCTGCTCGGCGACGGGCTTCGCCTGCGCGTTGAGCAGCGGCAGCAGCACGGTGACGACCTGGTCGTCGCTCACCTGCGCGGGAAGCATGCCCACATAGGTCGGCACATTCTCGCGCTTCATGTCGTCGAGCTTCTGCAGGAACATCCTGCCGCCCTCGACGCGCAGCATGCAGTTCTGCGTCTGGAGGAGGACATTCAGCGTCTGCAGCGCCTCGTCGAGCGAGTAGTCCTTCGGGAAGATGTAGTCGACGGTGCCCTTCGGGACCTCGGTTTCGCGAACCACGGGGTAGCCCGTCGTGCGCGAGAAGTAGTCGAGGATCTGGTCGTAGGTCTGCCCCTTGAAGTTGAAGCGGATGCGCGGGGGCTGTTGGGCGGACTGCGGCGCGGGTGCGGACTGCGGCGCGGGTGCGGACTGCGCGGCGGGTGCGGGCGCCGACTGTGCGGCATCCTGGACCGGCGTATCTGCAGACGCGGCAATCACGATGGGCTGGACCGAAACCGCCGCGAGGATCAGCGGCGTCACAACATGGGTCGAGTCGATCGGCCGCTTCGGCATCAGCGGGGTCCTTGCCTTGGTGCTTGGCACCGATGGTTGGACGCAGAGGGAGCGGAACTCACCGTGGGGCCAACGGGCCTTCCACAGCCAAGCGCCTTGCTCTGCGCGGAGACGGGTCTACCCAGCGCCTCCGATGCGCTGGGTGAGGTTGTTCCCGATCTGGATCCGACAGGATCCAGCGGGAGCGTCAAACTCAGCGAAATCGTACCGCACGGAGCGGAAAACCAATTCGCCGACGGCCACACCAGGCGTCAGCGTAAGTTGCGATCCAGTCGGAACATGACGCAACCACGCCTCGGGGCCCGCGGGGCCCTCGATGACTCCTGTCACCAACCACTCACCGTACGGGAAGCCAGGATTGGGCGCGGGAGGTGCCGCGGTGTTTGCGGAAGGCGCTGCCGCGGGAGGTTGCGGCGGGGTGCTCGACGGCGCGACGGGTGCCGTCGGAACGGTCACGACCTGCGCCTCAGGGATCCGGAACGGATTGGCTGCGAACAGCACCGAATAGCGGTTCGCCGCCGCAAGTGCCTTTGGATCAAGGACTAGCGGCTTCGACGCATTGCGGCCTGGCATGAACAGCGTTGAGACCTTTAGGGTCATTCTGACCTTTGTCCCGTCCGTGTTCGGATCTAGTCGGATCGACTCCATTCGCTTCAGCCACGGATCGGCGTCGACTCGGAACACGAGACCAAGCAGCTGGTCCACCCCGCCACTGGCACTGACGGTTCCCTGGACTTCGAAGAAGTCAGGTTCGTCGCGCAGGCTCCGCTCGGAGGGGCGACTAAATTCTCGTTTCGCCGGCGTGGCACGCCCCATAGATACGCCGGTCGTGACCGAGAACTCGGAGAGCCCGAGTTCCTCGCACATGCGATTCAGTCGACGGCGGAACTCGCTGTCGACGCTCTCGACCGAGGAGCCGAGGGTTCGGTCGGCGACTGCCTGCAGCCGGGCGTCCATCTTCGGACGGTTCTCTCGGTCGCTGCGAGCCTTGGTGAGCACGGCCACATAGGTGTCGATTTCCTTGAGCGCGGCCTCGCGCTCGGCGCCGAAGCGGCCCTCGCCCATGAGGTAGCCGACGGCGCCCACGGCGAGTGCGCCCGCCGCGACCGACAGCGCGAGCCACCGCCGCGCCACGAAGCGGCGCACGGCCTGCACGCGATCTGCCCGCGCCGCAGCGCTCATCGTTCGCCTCCCGCGGGCTGCTTCGGCGCGAGCTCCACCGTGCGCAGCGTGTAGGCGAACGGGTACGGCAGCCTGCGCCCGCCGCGCGCATCGGCGCCCGACGAACTGAGGGTGTAGGACCTCTCCTTCACGAGCACATCGCGCAGCGCGTCGGCCGTCTCGCGGTCCTTGGCCTCGCCGTCGAGCACGAAGCGGATCTCGGGGCGTGCCATGAACTTTCCGTCACGCGTGAACTCGACCTCGGTGCCTGCGATCTGCGCGCTCAGCCCGTCGAGGACGACGCTCGCAGGATCGGGCGCGAAGCGGCGCAGCGCCTCGAAGTGGTCGAGCCACGCGGGCTGCATCGCGCGAACGGCGTCGATGTGGGCGAGCTTGAGCTCGTCGCGCTTCATGCGCCGCACCTCGGGGAGCGCGCTGGTCGCCTTGTCCTTGAGGTCGTCGCGGCGTTCCTCGAGCGCGCGGAAGCTGCGCGCGCCGAGCGTCCAGCCCGCGAGCGCGGCGACCACCAGGATTCCCGCGGCGGCAAGCATGCGCTGCCGCGCGCGCGCCGCCACATCGATGGGCGGCGTGGGATGCGCGAGATCGATGGCGCGGCCCGCGCGCTGCGCGACGCGCGCGTCCTCGAGAAGCAGGCCCGCGAGCGGCCAGCATTCGGCGCACAGCGTCTCGCCCACCTGGCCTGCAGGAACATCGACCAGCGGATGCGACTCGAACCGTTCGGCCGCGCACGCCGCGGCGGCCGCGACCTGCTCGGCGATCACGCGCGCGGCCACGGGCTCCGCGGCAACGACGACGCGCGCGATGGCGAGCGACGGCATCGAGGCGCGCAGCATCGCCAGGGCGCGGCGCGACTCGGCCACCACCTGCGCGGCAAACGCCTCGGGCGACGCGGCGACAAGCGAGGTTCCGCGCGAGTGGAGCAGTTCGCCGCCTGCGACGAGCGAGATCTCGACGGCGCCGCGCGGCGCATCCACGACCAGCGTGGTGCCCTGCGCCCACAAGGGGTTCGTGCGCACCAGCGCAAGCATGCCGAGCGCCCGCACGCCGATGCGCGCGCAAGCGAGCCCCGAGAGCGCCGAACGCACCGTGTCGAGGCGCGCGCGCGGCGTGGCGGCAAGCACGGCCTTCGTGCGGCCGCCGAGTTCGTAGACCTGGAAATCTCCCTGCGAATCCACGCCTTCGGGCGAATAGTCGCGCGCGAGCGCCATGCGCGCGATGCTGCGCATCTCGGCCTCGTCGTCGGTGGGCAGCTCGATCGTGCCGACGAGCGCGTGCTCGCGCGGCAGCACGGCCACGACATCCCTCGATGCGGCGCCGTTCGCGAACACCCCCGCGCCCTCGAGCAGGGCTGCGGCCGTTCCAGCCGCATCCATGGCCACGGAAACCGCACCTGCGACGGCAAGCCGCTCGCCCGCACGCGTGCAGCGCACCGCGCGCACGCCACCGTCGAACGGCTCGACCGCGACGCCTCGCGCCTCCGCCGTGCGCGCGGGCGAACGCGAGAGTCGTTGCAGGGAGTTCGTGGCGGGCTTCGCTTCGCTCATCTCGGTCCTTGCGCGCGGTCGGAGCCGCGCGTTCCAACATCGCGCCCGAACGGCGCGGTCTGCCCGCGCGCAGGTCGGCGCGGGCCAGGGTCGCCCAGTGTCGCAGACGACGGGGCCGATTCCAACGGCGAGCGCGCGGACGGTTGCGAAATCGCATCGTCGCCGGTGCCAGCGTCGTCGCGCGCGCTCGCTTCATCGACCACTTCGTCGACCACTCCGTCAACCATTGCCTCGCCTTCGTCGGAAGGCGCGCCGCGTTCCGCCGCGGGTTCGTCGATCTGCCGCGACAGCATCGATTCTTCCTGCGCCTTGCGCGCGAGCAGCCGCGCGGTCGGAAGCAGCGTGATCTCGCGCAGGTAGGCCAGGCGCGGCCGCTCGCCCGAGAGATCGACGATGCAGTCGAACGCCGCGGTCGGTTCGGCGGCCGCGGTCTCGCCTGCCTCCTCGGAACCTGCGCGGACAAGGCGCGCCTCGACGCGCATGCGCCACGAGGTCGACCTGTGCGTGATGCGCGCGGCGATCGCGCCATGGGCGGCCGAATCCATGACGCGCCGCGACACGAGCCACGCGGTCGACCGGCGCTCCTCGGCGTCGAGCGAGTCGCGCAGGTCGACGATGCGCGAGGCGCGCTCGGCGCCGATGCCTTCGACCGACGCGAGCACGCGCATGTCGGCGCGCTGGATGTCGAGGCGCGCGGGCGCGAGCTCGCCTGCGAGCAGCGTGCAGCGGTCGAGCACCGCAAGCATGTCCTCGGTCGAGACGCCGCGTTCGACGAGCGCGCGCGCGATGGCGCCGTCGTCGTTCGTCGCAGCGCGCGCGGCCGCACGCGCGACTTCCTCGAGTACCTCGCGCACCGCGTCGTCGAACTGGGCAAGCGACGCGTCGGCGCGCTCGGCGCCATCTTCGCCCGCGGCCGCGACGAGATCCATGCGCGGCGCGCCGTCGCTCGCGACGAGCGCCTCGCGTGCATGCACGGTGAACAGCGAGACGAGCGAGGGCGTGGAATCCTCTCGCGGTGTCTCGAGATCTCCGAGCGACCGCCGAGCGCCAAGCGCGGCGATGAGCGCACGCTCGCGTTCCCCTGCGGCCACGAGGCCCGCCGCTCCGTCGACCGAGCCAAGCGGCCGCGCTGCGCGTGCGGCCGCGACGAGCGCACCGAGCTCGTCGCCTGCATCGGCGAGCAGCCGCACGACCGTCGCGTCGTCGGCGTCGTTGAGGTCGATCTTGGCGGACTCGCTTTCGACGAACTCTCCGTCACGCAGCGGCACGAGCACGACCTCGATGGTGTCGCCGCCCGACGCGACATCGAGAAGCTTCGGCTCGAGGCGAGGCGTGCCGCCCGCGAGAAGCGCCGCGCGCTGCGACGCGAGCTGGTCGGCCGCCATCGCGACGCCGTCGAGCGCGGCCGAGCGAAGCGTGCGCTCGGCGACCGCCGACGCGGATGCCGCCGTGGCGGCGCGCGCCGCGAAGATCGCGCCCGTTGCGACCAGGATCGCAGCGCCCACGACGACGAGCGCCGCGAGGAGCACGAAGCCCCGTGTGCGCGCCGAGGCATGCACGCGCCTCATGGCCCACGCTCCTCGCGCAGCCTGCGGATCGCAAGCGGGTCGATGCGCGGTGCGCCCGCGATGCGGAACACGCGCACGCGGTCGGCGCGGGTTTCCTCGGCAGGCGCGGCGTCGCCTTCGACCTCGGCCGGCGGCTGGGGCGCCTCCGCAGCGCTCGCTTCTCCGCGCTCGAACCAGATCGAGACCTCGAGCAGCGCGGGGAATGCCCCGTGCTCGGCGCTGTCGAACGCATCGACCCATCCATCGTCGGCGAGGTAGCGCACGCGCATCGCGCGCACGGGCGCAGGCAGCTCGTCGCGCAGCGAACCGCGGGCAAGGGCGATGCGACCGCGCGCTCCGTCGAACTCGACGCGAACCATGCTGCGGTCGGACAGGAGTTCATCGCGCCCTTCGCCGAGCCCGACCGCGCAGCGCACGAGCGAGAGCGACGACTCGTTGCCCGCGATCCCAGCGCCAAGCCGCGCATCGTCGACCACCGCCGTCGCACACGCCCGCTCGACCTCGGCGAAGACGGCATCGGCGGTCTCGAGCTCCGCGGCGGAGCGCCCGAGCCGCGCGCGCGTATCGCCGAGATTCGACGCGAACACGGCGATCGCGCCGACGAACGCCGTCGCGATCGCGACGCCGACGATCGCCTCGAGCAGCGAGAAACCTCGGCGCGCACGCATCATCGCGCGGGCTCCTCGCGACGGACATCTCCAAGATCGACCGTTCGATCGGCGACCGCGACCACCGTGCGGTCGGCCGAGGTCATGTCGCGCACCGTCGCGCGCGCGCGGGCGAGCGACGCGGTCGGGCTCTGCACGATCTCGACCGACACGGCGAGTTCGGACTCGTCCTCGCCCCGCGACTCCTCGCCGAGTTCGCCCGCGCTCACGAGCCCTGCGTCGAGCTCGGCCAGGCGGCTTTCGGCGAGATCGGCGGCGCGCGCGCGCAGGTCGGCGCGTCGCACGCCGTCGGTCGCGCTGCGCAGCGCCGACATGGTGAACGCCGCCGCGGCGGCGAACAGCGCGATCGCAAGCAGCAGCTCGAGCAGGATGCCGCCTGCCCTGCGTGGCGAACCTCGCGTGGCATCCGTCTCTGCGCGCGGCATGAAGAAGCTCCCGTCAGCCGTTCGTGTCGGCAGGCGCGTCGAAATCGGGGCGAACCACGGGCCGCTCGGCCTGCTTCGGCTCGTCGGCCGCGCGCGGACGGCCCGTCACGCGGTCGATCTGGAGCGCGCGGCGCAGCCCCGCATCGGTGCGCAGCATGAGGACGGGCGCCACGATCGCGGTGCCGTCGGGCAGGAAGATCGCAAGCACCTGCGCGGGACGCGCGGCGATTTCGCCCGCGTCGCCCATCGCGGCGATCGCGGCGTCGGCCTCCGACCTCTCCGCTTCCGCGGGCGCTTCGGCGCGTGCGTCATCCCACGACTCGCCGGCGGCGCCGTCGGATGCATCGCCCGGCATGTCGTCGTCGAGCCACAGCTCGACGCCCGCGGGAAGATCCATCTCGGCCCAGTTCGCGGAGATCGCGTCGGCCGCCTCAGGCCTGTCGCGTTCGGTCGAACGCCGCGGCTCGCCCGGCTCCTCGCCTTCGAGCACATCCTGCATCCATCGCGCCTGGATCGTGCTGCGCCCCGCGGCAAGCGTGGCCACCACCTCGACGGGTCGCCCTTCCTCGCGCGCGGCCGCACGGGCCATCACGAGCTGCATGGCCAGCTGGTCCTCGGCGTTGTCGAGCTCGCGGCCTCCGAGCCAGCCGAAGGTCCACGGCACGGCGACCGCCGCGATCGCGATCACGATGGCAAGCGCCGCGAGGATCTCGAGGAACGAGAACCCGCGCGCGCGTGACCGAAGGTGTCGCCAGTTCCGTCGCATCTCTCTCGCACCTCATCGGCGCGCGGTCCGCGCGCGCTGCACGCGCCCGCACGATTCAGGAGAAGTCCCGATCAGCCACCCGACGCGGCGCCCGACGACGAGCCGCCCGCGCCCGAACCACCCGAGAAGTCGCTGAAGTCGTCGTTGCCCGACTCCTTGCGGCCATCGTGGTTCGTGATGTCGTCCTCGGTGCCTTCCTGCCCGTCGGGGCCGACCGACACGATGTCGAAGTTCGCACCCTCGACGATCGTGCTCGGCGCGCGGAAGATCCACGCGTTGCCCCAGGTGTCGTTCGGCTTCGGCTCCTTCAGGTACGGGCCGCCGTACTTCGCCTTGTCGTCCTCGTTGGCGACGGCGTCCTTCGACCAGAGCACCGCGAGGCCCTCCTCTTCGGTCGGCCATCGCTTGACCTCGACGCGGAAGGTCTCGAGCGCGTTCTCGAACGCCTGCAGCTGGGCGCGCACGAGCTTGAGGTCGGCCTTCTCGCTCGCACCGAGCACATTCACGAGCACGAGGCTGCCGATCGCAAGCAGGATGCCGATCACGATGAGGAGTTCGAGAATGGTGAAGCCGCGTCGCGCGTGGTGCCGCATGGGTTCGCTCCTTGGGGAGGGGCAATCCTAACGCGTTCGGCGCGCGTCGTCGGGCCTTCTCTGGAAGTTGGGGGCTTATCGGCCCGCGAGCTGGCTCAGAGTTGCGACGAAAGCTGCATCATCGGGACGACGAGCGCGAGGAAGATGAACATCACCACCGCCGCGATGACAAGAAGCATCGCGGGCTCCATGAGCCGGAGCAGCGTGGAGAGCGCGCGGTCGATGCGCGCCTCGAGCGTGTCGGCGAGGCGCACGAGGACGCTCGGCAGGTTGTTCGCGCTCTCGCCGACGGAGATCATCTCGACGACATCCTCCGCGAAGAGTCCGCTCTCCTCGAGCGGCTTCGAGAGCGGCTCGCCGTGCTTCACCGCGTCGGCGCTGCGCGCGAGCGCGTCGGAAAGCACGGGGTTCCCTGCGGAGGAACGCGCGATCTCGAGCGCCTGCAGCATGGGGATTCCGTTCTCGAGGAGCGTTCCGAGCATGCGCGCGAAGCGTGCGACCGCGATCGACGCGATCAGTGGTCCGAGGAACGGAGCGCGCAGGATGCGCCGCGCCGCCAGCGAGCGGACCGCGGCGCTACGGGCCGCGACGATGAGTCCGAGCACCGCGCCGAGGACGAGCGCGCTCGCGACCACGGGGTGCGCCGTGAACACGCGGCTCGTCGCGAGGAGAAGTTCGGTCGCGAGCGGCAGGTCGGGCATCTTCGAGAAGAAATCCTCGAACTTCGGCACGAAGAAGACGAGCGCCGCCACCACGACGCCGAGGCCGACGAGGAGAAGCACCACGGGGTAGAGCAGGTTTCCGATGACGCGCGCGCGCAGGTCGGCCTGCTGCTCGAGCAGCGTCGCGAGACGCGCGAGCACCGCCTCGAGGAACGCGCCGCGCTCGCCCGCGCGCACCATCGCGATGTGGACGGGCGCGAAGATCCCCTGCTGGCGCTCCATCGCGTCGGCCAGCCTGTCGCCCGCGGCGAGCGCATCGGCGACGCCCGACCACGCGGCGGCGAGCGTGGGGTTCGACTTTCCGCGGCCGAGGAGCCGCAGCGCGCGCAGGAGCGGCACGCCCGAGCGGAGGAGCTCCGACAGCTGGCGGTAGCTCGATGCGAGCGCGCGCACGCCGACGCGCCTGCGCGACGCGCGCGTGGCGTCGATGCGGATCGGCGAGAGCCCGCGCGCCGAGAGATCGGCGAGCGCCGCCGACTCGCTGGCGCCGTCGACGCGCCCCTTGACGCGGCGGCCGGCGGGATCGCGGGCGATGTAGGCGAAGGTCGGCACGCCGCAATCGTAAAGCCGCGCGCGCCGTCTCCGGCGCGCGCGGCCACATGCATCGATCGTTTCCGCACATCTCGCGCGGTACGCGGACCTTCGGGCGCGCCTTGCGCGGGCCGCGGTTCGGGTCTGCGTGGTGTTTCTGGTGTTTCAGCGGCGGCGACGCGCCATCAGGCCCGCAAGTCCGAGCAGCGCGACCGCTCCAGGCGCGGGCACCGCGGCCTGCTCGAAGACGAGCTCGACGCCGTACGACTCGCCCGTGCCCGCCTCGCCGATCTCGAGACGCATGCCCTGGGTGACGAGCATGCCGCCGAAGACGGGGGTGCTTCCATCGCCGCCCGACCCGCCCGTCCAGCTGCCAGGGCCGCCGCCCGCGCCGCCCGACGACGAGCCCGAGCCACCCGTGCTGCCGTGGTAGTAGCCGTTGAACGACATGGTCATCGCGCCGCCGAGGCCGAGCGAGAGGAAGTGCTGGCTGTTGTAGTGCTGGTCGCCGCTCACGGCGTCGCAGTCGGCGACGCGCGCCGCGATGACGCTTTCGGCCTCGCCGAGGTGCTGCGCCACGATGCCCGTGTAGCCGCAGCTCATGCTGCCGTCGGTGGCGCCGCCCACGATGCGCACGAGGTCGATGTCGGCGCCGGGGCTCCACGAGCCGTAGGTGTTCGCGCCCGTGTCGTAGATGCGCAGGCCGACGAGCGACAGGTTTCCGCCGAGCTGGGTGGCGATGCCGAAGAGGTCGAGGCTCGAGATGGTGCGTGCGCCGCTCGCGTCGACGCGCGAGGCGATGTGCGCGCCGAACGCGCCCTGGTACTCGATGGTCGGGCGCGGCAGGATCTGCTTGATCGTGCCGACCGAGGCGGAGATGCTGGCCGACGCGACGGCGCTCGAGGCGAAGGCGACAAACAGACCGGTGGCGATGGTGGTGCGATGCATGTTTTCGGTTGTCCTTTCGGGTCCGTGCGCTCGTGGCCCCCGGGGCCGTCCGCGCTGGACAACTTCACTGTGCGATGCGCCGCGCGGAAACAAAGCGACTTGCGTGCGCTGCGTGATTTCGCGGGTCAGGGCGCGCGGCGCGTGCGGCCTGTGCGGGCGCACGGCGGCGCGGGGGTTCGGTCTGCGCGGCCTGTGCGGAGCGCCGCCCCCGCTGCCCCGTTCCGCCGCTACCCTTGGCCGCGATGCGCGTCGTGAGCCTGCTTCCATCCGCCACCGAACTGCTCGTCGCCGCGGGCGGGCGCGAGCTGCTCGTCGGCCGCAGCCACGAGTGCGATTTCCCCGCGGATCTCGGGCATGTGCCCGTGCTCACCCGCGCGCGCACGCATGGCGGCGACTCGGCGGCGATCGATGCCGAGGTCTCGTCGGCGCTCGCCGCAGGCGAAAGCCTGTATGAACTCGACGAGCGGCTGCTTGCCGAGCTCGCGCCCGATGTGATCCTGACGCAGGATCTCTGCGAGGTGTGCTCGATCGACCTCCGTTCGGTGGAGCGCGTCGCGGCCAGGCTGCCGAAACCGCCGCGCATCGTGAACCTGAACCCGAAGAGCGTGTTCGATGTGTTCGACGACCTGCTGCGCGTGGGCGACGCGACGGGGCTCGGCGTGCGCGCGGAGGCCGCGATGGTCGACCTGCGCGCGCGCTACTGGAGCGCGATCGACTATGTGAACCCCTATGTGCCCGGGCCCGAGGTGCTCTTCCTCGAGTGGTGCGACCCGCCGTTCGTGGGCGGGCACTGGACGCCGTCGCTCATCGAGGCGGCGGGCGCGCGGCACTCGCTGAACGCGGGCGGCGCGAAGTCGCGCAGGGCGACGCCCGAGGAGATCCTCGAGGCCGCGCCCGAACGCGTGGTGATCTGCCCATGCGGCTTCGACATGGAGCGCGTCCGCCGCGAACTGGCGGCGCTCGAGCGGACGCGATGGTGGCCGCTCCTGCCTGCGGTGCTCGAGGGCCGCGCGGGCGCAGTCGCGCTCGTCGACGGAAACCAGATGTTCAACAGGCCTGGCCCGCGGCTGGTCGACGCGTTCGAGTGGCTGGTGGGCTGGCTGAGCGGGCGCGACGAGCTCGTTCCCACGGCGTTTCCCGTCGAATACCTGGCCCGCTGACGGGCGCGCCGCCGCACAACCTGGACCATCTGCCCATTCGGCAGCGCTGCACGCCGCCGTGCACGGGTTGGCAACGCGCCGCGCGTGTCGCGCGCTCCCAGGGCTGGCGCGGCCTTTGCGCTGCGCGGCCACCTCCGAGTCGGAGGCAGGAAGAGCCCCACACCATGCGATTCGACCGATTCACGACCCTCGCCCAGGAAGCCCTCTCGGCCGCCCAGTCGGCTGCCGCAGGAACGGGCCATCACGAGATCACGCCGCTGCACCTGCTTTCGGCCATGCTGGCCGAGAAGACCTCCGCGACGGCGGCGCTGCTTCAGAAGGCCGGCGCCGAACCTGCGCGCGTGCGCGACGCGGCAGAGGCCGAGATCCGTCGCCTGCCGAAGGTCCACGGCGGCGCCACGGGCAATGCGTCGCGCGAGCTCGTCGAGGTGCTTGGCGTCGCCGAGCGCGACGCGCAGAAGATGAAGGACGCGTATGTGTCGACCGAGCACCTGCTGCTTGCGCTCGCCGATGTGAAGAGCGGCGCGAGGGAGGTGCTGTCGACGCTCGGGCTCGACCGCAGGCGCGTGCTGGCCGCGGTCGAGGCGATCCGCAAGGCCTCGGGCGTGTCGAACATCGCCGACCAGAACGCGGAGTCGAGCTTCGAGGCTCTGAAGAAGTACGGCGTCGATCTCGTCGAGAAGGCGCAGCAGGGGAAGATCGACCCCGTCATCGGACGCGACGAGGAGATCCGCCGCTGCATGCAGGTGCTGTCGCGCCGCACGAAGAACAACCCCGTGCTGATCGGCGAGCCGGGCGTCGGCAAGACGGCGATCGCCGAGGGGCTTGCCATCCGCATCGTGAACGGCGACTGCCCCGAGTCGATGCGCGAGGCGCGCATCATCGGGCTTGATGTCGGCCAGCTGCTCGCGGGCGCCAAGTACCGAGGCGAGTTCGAGGAGCGCCTGAAGGCCGTCCTGCGCGAGGTCGCGTCGAGCGAGGGCCGCGTGATCCTCTTCATCGACGAGCTGCACACGATCGTCGGTGCGGGCCAGAGCGAGGGCGCGGTCGGCGCGGGCCAGCTGCTGAAGCCCGCGCTCGCGCGCGGCGAGCTGCGCTGCATCGGCGCGACCACGCTCGACGAGTACCGCAAGCATGTCGAGAAGGACCCTGCGTTCGAGCGGCGCTTCCAGCCCATCTATGTGGGCGAGCCGAGCCTCGAGGACACGATCGCGATCCTGCGCGGCCTGAAGGAGCGCTACGAGACGCACCACGGCGTGCGCATCCAGGACGGCGCGCTCGTGTCGGCGGCCACGCTGTCGCAACGCTACATCGCCGACCGCTTCCTGCCCGACAAGGCGATCGACCTGCTCGACGAGGCCGCGTCGCGCCTGCGCATCGAGAACGACTCGATGCCCGCGGAGCTCGACGAGGTGAAGCGGCGCGTGATGCAGCTCGAGATCGAGCGCGAGGCGCTGAAGCTCGAGAAGGATCCCGAGAGCAAGAAGCGGCTCGGGGCGATCGAGGAGGATCTCGCCGACCTCAACGAGAAGGACCGCGCGATGACCGCGCGCTGGCAGCTCGAGAAGTCGGAGCTCGAGGCCGTGAAGAGCGTGCAGGCCGACATCGAGCGCAAGAACATCGAGCTCGAGCAGGCGAAGCGCCGCGGCGACTTCGAGGCCGCGTCGCGCATCCAGTACGGCGACCTGCGCGACCTCGAGCAGAAGCTCAAGGCCGCCGAGGAGTCGTTCCGCCGCCGCCAGGCCGACGGCACGGCGATGGTGAAGGAGGAGGTCGACAGCGAGCAGATCGCCGAGGTCGTGGCCAAGTGGACGGGCATTCCCGTGTCGAAGCTGATCGAGAGCGAGCGCGAGAAGCTGCTGCACATGGAGCAGGAGCTCGCGAGGCGCGTCGTCGGCCAGCGCGAGGCGGTGACCGCGGTGAGCGAAGCCGTGCGCCGCAGCCGCGCGGGCCTCGGCGAGCCGCATCGCCCGATCGGCTCGTTCCTCTTCCTCGGCCCGACGGGCGTGGGCAAGACCGAGCTGTGCAAGGCGCTCGCGGGCTATCTCTTCGACACCGAGGAGGCCATCGTGCGCATCGACATGAGCGAGTACATGGAGCAGCACGCGGTGTCGCGGCTCATCGGCTCGCCGCCCGGCTATGTCGGGCACGACGAGGGCGGGCAGCTCACCGAGGCGGTACGCCGCAGGCCGTACTGCGTGGTGCTCTTCGACGAGATGGAGAAGGCGCACCCCGATGTGTCGAATGTGCTGCTGCAGGTCCTCGACGACGGGCGCCTGACCGATGGCCAGGGCCGCACGGTCGACTTCTCGAACACGATCGTGGTGATGACCTCGAACATCGGCTCGCACGCGATCCTCGAGATGACCGAGCGCCACGAGGACGAGTCGCTCATCGAGGCGCATGTGAAGGGCCTCCTGAAGAAGCACCTTCGCCCCGAGCTCATCAACCGCATCGACGAGACCGTGATCTTCCACGCGCTCGGCCGCGAGCAGCTCGGCGGCATCGTCGAGATCCAGCTCGGGAACCTGCGCAAGCGGCTCGCGGCTCGCGGCGTCACGCTGGGCGTGACCGCCGCGGCGACCGCCGCGCTCGCAAGCGAGGGCTACGACCCGCAGTTCGGCGCGCGACCGTTGAAGCGCGTCATCCAGCAGCGCATCGAGAACGCGCTCGCGGGGCGGCTGCTCGCGGGCGAGATCAAGGACGGCGACTCGGTGCGCGTCGACTACCAGGGCAAGAGCTTCACCTTCACGAAGGTCGGGCTCGACGCCGCGGTCGGCGCGTGATCGGCGCGCGACGGTTCATGGAGCGACGGCGCGCTCGGCGACCGCGCGCAGCGCGTCGGGCTTGATCGCGTACTCGCCGACGAACGGCCGCGCGTGCACGAGGAGCACCGAGAAGCAGAATCCGATCGCGAGCGTGACGAGCGTGAGCGCGAGCTTGCGGCTTCGCGGGCATTCGCCGTGCAGCGCGCCGATCGAGACGACGAGCAGGATGCCGAGGATGAGCACGACTCCCCACCGTGCGGATGACATGGAGGCGAGTCCCGCGCGGATGCGCGTGTCACGCGCAGCCTCGGCCGCCTTCACGATATCGAGGAGCGGCGCGCCGCCCGCGCTGTGCGCGACCTTGCGAAGGACGACCGCGGTCTCGGGCCGCGAGGGATCCGTGGATGAATCCGCGAGCGTGGGCCACTCGGTGTCGGCGATGTAGCGCGCGTGGTCGCGCACGGCAACGCGCACCGCGGACGCCTGCGTCGCGTCGTCGAGCAGGTCGGCGTCGTCGAGCAGCGCCTGCATCGCGGCCGCCTCTTCGATGACCGCAGACTGCACGCGGTCGGAGCGGTCCCACAGCCACACCGCGTTGAAGGAGAGCAGCAGGCCGAATGCGAGCGCGATCTGCGAGGTGACCTCGGACTCGAAGCGCACGAGCTTTCGGCCATCGCGCCCGCAGAGCCACGGCACCACGAGGCGATGGACCGCGAGCGCCACCAGCGCCCACAGCGCGCAGATGACCAGCGCGATGACGGGCGCGGGAAGCGAGAGGAACGACTCGAAGAGGCGGAACATGTTTGGCGGGCTCCGTGCGGAAGGTACCACCATGGGATGGAGGGCCATGCAGCCGCGACCAATGCAGCGCGCATTTGCTGCGCTCGGCATGGAAGGCGCGATATCGCCGCGCGGCCCAGCGGCGCACACGGACGGTACCATCGCGCGCATGGCTCGATGGCTGCAGCAACTGGGCGCGGAAAGCGGCTTCCGCAAGCGCGACTCGTGGATCCTCTCCGCGACGATCGTCTGCCTGCTGGCGGCCTGCACATTCCTCGTCGGCATCGCCGCGGTGCCCGTGACCGACCGCGACGAGCCGCGGTTCGCGCAGGCGTCGCGGCAGATGGCGGAGAGCGATCGGCTCGCCGACTGGGTGATTCCGCGCGTGGGCGACGAGATCCGCCTGAAGAAGCCGCCGCTGATCTACTGGGCGCAGGCGCCGACGGTGCTTGCGATGACAGGTGGCGAGCCGCGCAACGACGCGATCTGGATGTACCGCCTGCCGAGCGCCCTCGCGGCGCTCGCGGCGGCGCTGTGCACGGTGTGGCTCGGCCGCCGCATGCTGGGTGGAAACACGGGGCTTCTTGCCGCGTGCCTGATCGTGGTCTCGCCCGTGGTGGTGACCGACACCCACATGGCGCGCGCGGACGAACTGCTGCTTCTCACGACGACGCTCGCGATGTGCGCGCTGTGGGCGCTGTGGAGCACGCATCGCCGCGACCCCGCGGCGCGCGGCGGGCTGCCGCTCGGCACGGTGGTCCTCTTCTGGGCGTTCGTGGGGCTTGGCATCCTGGCGAAGGGGCCGATCACGCCGTTCGTCGCGGGAACCTGCGCGCTCGGCTGCGCGGCGGCACGGCGCGAGTGGCGGTTCCTGTGGCGGCTGCGGCCGATCACGGGGCTCGTGGTGCTGGCCGCGCTTGCGGCGCCGTGGATCCTGCTTGCGGTGCGCGAGGTCGGGTGGGACACGCTGAAGGCGGCGTTCGATCGCGAGGTGCTGCAGCGGGCGCGCGAGGGCGCCGAAGGCCACGGTGCGCCGCCCGGGTACTACCTGATCACGGTGTTCGCGTTCTTCTTCCCAGGATCGCTGCTCGTGCTGCTCGGTTTCGAGCGCATGGTGAAGCGCGCGTTCTCGGTGCGGCATGCGCCCGCGACGGGATTCGTGGCGCGGATGAGGGCACGCTTCGCCAGCGTGCGCGGGCGCGACGCCGAGCTCTTCCTCTTCTTCTGGATCGTGCCGACCTGGCTCGCGTTCGAGCTCATCGTGACGAAGTTCCCGCACTATGTGCTGCCCGTGTACCCCGCGCTTGCGCTCATGGGCGCGCGGCTTGCGCTTGGCGGGCTGCGCGCGCTGCCGAAGCCGATCAACGCGGGCGACCGCGCGGGCATGACCGCGTGGATGGTGGTCGGCTGCGTGCTTTCGGCCGCGGGTGCTGGGCTTTGGATCTGGCTTGGCGCGACGGGGCGCACGGTGGGCGCGCAGCCTTCGTGGCCTGCGCTTGGCGAGTCGTCGGCGCTCGCGATCGCCGTCGCGTCGGTCGCGACGCTGCTGGCGCTGCTCATGGTCGTGAAGGCGTGGCGGTACGCGCTCGCGACGCGGTTCGCCGCGGCGGTGATCCTGGCGATTCCCGCGACGGCGCTTGCCGAGATGGCGCTGTTCGGCGCGTGGATTCCCTCGATGCACTGGATCTGGAACACGCCGCGCATCGTGGGCATCGTGGCCGACGCGTCGGGCAAGACGCCGCGCGACGCGGATTTCCCGCGGATCGGCGGCGTCGGCTACGGCGAGGACTCGCTGCTCTGGACGACGCGCGACAGGCTCGACCGGCTCGGCGAGAAGGTCACCGACGAGACGCGGCCGCGGATCCTCGCGTGGTGCGCGGAGAACAAGGGCGCGTACCTCGTCGTGCCGCGTGCGAACGCGCAGGAGTTCCTGCAGCTTGGCATGCAGGTCGGCGAACTCCGCGGGTTCAACTACTCGGACGGCGACCCCGTCGACCACGCGGTGATCCACATCGCGCGATGACTGCGGCGCGCGTGGCGCGCGCTACGCGAAGAACGCGAGCCCGCGCTGCATGAGCGCGCGCTCCTGGTCGGGCGTGAAGGTGCGCTCGGCGCGCGTGGCGATGCCAAGCGTGCCGAGCAGTTCGCCCGATGCGGCGAGCACTGGCACGCAGACGCTGCCCGCAAGCCCGGTGGCGCGGGCGCCCGGGCGCACATCGCCCGACGAATCCTGCTGGATGTTGCACGAGTTCACGGGGCACCGTCGCTCGGCGGCAAGGCCCGCCATGCCCTTGCCGAGCGGCACCACGCGCACGATGTCGAGGACGGGCGCGGGAATGCCGATCGCGGCGCGCAGGTGCAGCGCGCCGTCGGCGCCGAGCGCGTGCAGCGTGCCGCTTTCGGCGCGGAACTCGCGGATAACGGCCTCGAGCAGCGACTGGTCGGACTCGGCGTGGTGCATGCGCCGAGGATAGCCGTGAAGCGCGATACACTGCGCGCGATCGGTCATGCAGTCGGCGCTTGTCCTCGGTTCTCCCCTCTGGTTGCTCACGGCGATCGCGAGCGCGGGGTGTCTTGCGGTTCTGGGCGGATCGGTGCTGGCCGTGTGGGGCGTGGTCCTTGGGCGAAAGCTGCCCAAGCGGCGCACCTGCGCGACGCATCGTGCTGACGCGCGGCTGGTGGGTGATCGAGGGCTGCGAGAAGGACGCGAAGCCCGCGCGCATCTCGCCCGAGCGTTTCGTGCGCACGATGCTTGCGAACGCCGCAAGTGAACCGCGCTTCGAGGAGTGGGTGTACCCCGACGCGTTTCCCGTGGCGGAGAACGCGTACTGGGCCTCGACGCCTCGGCTCGAGGCGCTGCATGCGGCGGTCGAGGATGCGTCGACGCGCGCGACGGCGCTCGTGGTGGCGATCTCGGTGCTCGATTCGGTGCGCTCGTACGGCGTACAAGGCGTGTCGCGGCTTTCGCCCGAGCAGATCGCGCTTGCCAAGGACTGCGTGGTGGATGCGATCGTGCTCGAGCCTGCGCTTGCGTTCGACGCGCGCATCAAGGGAAGGCTGTTCGACTTCGACCGCCTCGGCGACGACACGAAGCCCGTCGCTGCGACGCAGGCGGGGCTTGCGCTCGCGGTCGACCCGACGAAGCCCTGCGGCGTGCAGATGGCGTCGGAGCGCGCCGCCGAGGTGGCGACGATGGATTTTTCGCAGGTTTCCTGCACGCTCGTGCGCGGCGAGCGCGAGCCGCGGCCGCTTGCTCTCGTCGCGAACGGCACGCGCGCGGAGTTCACGCTTGGCGGTGCCGTCGATCTGCTGTCGCTTGAGGTCGAGATCCGCGGTTCGCTCGGGCTCGTGTTCACCTCGCGACGGCTGAAGGACGCGTCGGGTGCGCCCCGGTCGACCGTCGTGCTCCAGCCTGCTGCGGTCGTCGTGGACCGCGTGGAGCTGGAGACGCCGCTCGGCTGATTCGGCGAGCGGCAGAGGTCATTTCGAGTGGCGCGGTGCGTATCTTGCGGCGAAGGAGCGCGTCTCGTGATCGGCAACTTTCTCGGAATCTTCCTCACGCTGTCGGTTGCTGCAGGCCTGTTCCTGCTCGGTTTGGCGCTCGCAGGGCGCCGCGTGGGAATCGATGTGCGATGCCGAAGGTGTCGGCACCAGTTCCCGCGCACTGCCGAACCGCCTGCGCGGTGCTCCGACTGCGGCGCGGATCTGACGAGGCCCGATGCGCTGGTCGCGGGAACCTGGCGCCTTAGGCGAGGCCTGCTCGCGATCTCACTCACGCTGCTTGTCCTGATGCCCGCTGGAATCGTCGCGTTGCACATGAATTCTGGCGGTCCGCAGCGCCTTGCACGGCCGCAGGCCACGGGGGCGCTGATCGACGCGAGCGCGGGAGGCGACGCGACGGCGGCGTACGACCTTCAGTACCTGCTCGGTGGAGCCGCATCGAACGAGACCGAAGAGGCGTGGCGCGTCGCCACCGAGCGATTTGCGACCGATGCCAGCGTGCGCAAGGCGATTTGCGAGGCGATCGTCCAGATCGCGTATCAATCGGCGTCGGCAGGCGCAACGCTGCATTTCGCCGCGAGCACCGAGCGCCAGCGCGCGTTCGGCGATGCACTCGCAGCGTTGCTCACGCGCGAGCCGCGCGCCGCCGAGGCGCTGTTCGGCGATCCCATGTCGTCGATGGGCCGGCTTCCTGTCGACATCGCGGAGCCTGTCCTTGCAAGCACGGCGGCGAAGAAGGCGTTTCTCCGCGGCCCGAAGCTGCGCATGACGCTCGATGACGAGCCGCGCACGCGCGCCACACGACGCGGTTCGCCGACCGAGGTTCGCACGGTGCGGCTGATCTCGACTGGATTCGAGCTGTTCGGGCGGTCGCTCGCGTTCGGGGAAGCGCGCGCGTACTACCTGCGCAACGATGGGACGGAGGTCGAGGTCCGCAGCCCCTTCGGGCGCCTGCGGGCGAGCGGTACCTTCGGCACGAACATCGACATCGGTGCCGCGCGCGCGGACCCTGCGTGGAACGGGCAGGTTCGCATTCGGGCGACGGTGGGCACCGTGGCTGCGCGCGAGTTGGGCGCGCAGATCGACGGCAGCGAGGGCGTCGAGGAACCATTCGAGCACGAGTGGACGATCGTCTTCGCCGCGCGCGAAGCGGGCGAGCCGACGGTGATCGCCGCGGGTGGAAGGATGCTCACCGAGTGGGTTGGCGAGAAGGCTCGCGACGCGAGCGTGCGCGTGACCGGCGCGGGCGACGAGTCCAAGGTGCGCATCGAACTTGGCGCCATGGGCCGCATCAACGGCGTGATTGCGGCCGTACGCGCAGAGCTGCGGCAGGATGGACGGACTTGGAGCGAGCCCGCGGACTTCGATCCGTACACGCAGGGCGCGCGGCCTGAGTTTCGAGCGCCTGGCTTCGACGGCGCACGGCCGTTCGAGCTGCGGCTGACGGGCGTGCCGCGTGGGCCCGCGTCGGAAGGGCCCGCGCAGTACGCGTATGTCGCGGGGCTCTGGACGGTGGACTTCGATCGCACGGGGCGACCTGGGCGCGCGGTGTCGTTCACGGCGGCGGCGGATGCGCAGGCGATCGACCGCGAGCCCGAGGAGTTCTCGGTCGAGAACGACATGGGCGAGGTGATCGACTGACGCGATGTGAAAACGCGCGCGAGGCGGCCGTGAAAGGCCGCCCCGCAGAGGCGACCGTTTCGTCCGGAAGCGAGGAGACGCTTCACAACGGTCGCGCCTTGAGCGCGATGGAATCGCAGACAGTCAGGTTTTCGGCGATTTCCGAGACTTGCTTTCGGAGAAGGATCGGATTTCTGCGTGATTCCCGATCCAGCAAGAGCGAAGGGGCTCACCGCTGCTCGAAGACGAACACGCCATGCTTGTTCGCGACGGCGATGTCAGGCTTTCCGTCGGCGTTCAGGTCGCCCGTCCAGAACTGCGTGCCCACGCCGCTGTCGTCGTCGATCGTGTGCTTGACGAAGCGTGCGGTGGGCTGACCTGAAGCATCGACTTCGCGACGCAGCTCGAACCAGCAGAGGACGGGCGGCGCCATCGGCTCCTCGTCGCCGAGCGGACCGTGGGCCCAGCGTCGCTTGCCCGAGACGATGTCGGGCAGGCCATCCTGGTTGATGTCGGCGATGCGCAGCGCGTGAGGCTGGCTGAAGCCCGCGCCGTTCGCGTTCTCCTGCGCGGTGCGACCGAGGATCGCGCGCTCGGCGAAGGTGCGGTCGGCGTTCTGCTCGAACCACGAGATGCCGTAGCCGTGCGCCCTGATGCTTGTGACGATGTCGCTGCGGCCGTCGCCGTTCGCGTCGAGCGCGTACATCTGCGCGCCGCCCTCGCCGAAGTTCGCGGCGTGGAAGGGCCAGGGCGCGTCGGTCGAGCGGTCGGCGGGCTGCTCGTACCAGCCCGCGTTCGTCAGGATGTCGATGCGGCCGTCGCCGTTCACATCGCCTGCGCCGTAGCCGTGCGTGTAGCGGTGGATCGCCGCATCGCCCTCGGCGGACTTCGCGGTGATCGGGCGGAATCGCGCCTTCGCAAGGGTGCTTGCGGGCGGAATCGACCAGTCGATCTCGGCGAAACCGAAGCGGCCGTCGGTGTGGCAGAGGAGTTCGGGCTTCCCGTCGCCCGTGAGGTCGACGAGGTCGGGCGACTCGCCGTTCGCCACATCGAAGATGTCGCTGCGTTGCCAGTCGCCGTGCGCGGCGAGGTCGCGCGTCGCGGGGTTCACGAACACGCTCGCGGCGGCGCCAGGGATGCCGTAGACGAGGATGTCGGTCCAGCCGTCGCCCGTGAAGTCGTGGGCGAACTGCTCGAAGTAGTCGGAGTAGCCCGTGTCGGCGCGGTATGGCTCGCGGCTCGTGCCGTCGGGGTTCTTGCGCTCGGGTGTGAAGGCGACGCGCGTGGCGTACTTGGGGCCGAGCCAGATGAAGCGGCCTGCGGCGATGTCGGTCGCGCCGTCGCGGTTGAAGTCGGCCGCGGTGCAGCCTTCGGCGACGAACTCCTTGCTGAGCGTGCGCTTGGTGAATGCGGGCGGCGTGTTCGCAGGCGGCTCGGCGGCGGCGAGCGACATGGCGAGAAGCACGAGGAAGAGTGTCGCATCGCGCCGCATGTGGAGCTCAGTCGAGCGGACGGCCGTCCCAGCGCACGAACGACTCGATCGCCGCGTACTCGGCGAGGCCGAGCTCGTCGTAGATGCGCGCGGTGTTCGCGTTGCGCTGCTCGGCGCGCTCCCAGAACTCGCGCTCGTCGGCACCAGGGAAGAGCGCGCGGTCCTTCTGCGACTGGTGCTTGAAGATCGCGGCGCGCTTGCGTGCGACCTCGTCGGGCGAGAGCGGCACGGCCATCTCGGTCTGCTCGACATCCCACTCCTGCCACGCGCCGCGGTAGAGCCAGGTCGTCGAGTCGCGCAGCCACTCGTCGCCCGCGGCCGCGCACTCCTTCAGCGCGCGGAAGATCGCGGACAGGCACACACGGTGCGTTCCGTGCGGGTCGCTGAGGTCGCCCGCGGCGTAGACCTGATGCGGCTTCACGCGGCGCAGCAGCGACTTCACGATCTCGATGTCGTTCTGCGCGAGCGGCTTCTTGCGCACGCGGCCCGTCTCGTAGAAGGGCATGTCGAGGAAGTGCAGCCTGTCCTCGGGCACGCCGCAGTAGATGCCCGCGGCCTTCGCCTCGCCGCGGCGGATGAGGCCCTTCAGGCGCTGCACCTCGGGCGGGTCGACCTCGCCGGGCTTCTTGTCGCGCAGGCGGCGTGCGATGTCGTGCTCGAGGCGCTCGGTCTTCGCGCCCTCGAAGCCGAAATGCGCGTTGAAGTCGGCGGCGAAGTCGAGGAAGCGCAGCGCCTCGGCGTCGAACACGGCGATGTTGCCCGAGGTCTGGTAGGCGACATGCACCTCATGGCCCTGGTCGACGAGGCGGATGAAGGTGCCGCCCATCGAGATGACATCGTCGTCGGGATGTGGGCTGAAGATGAGGACGCGCTTCGGGAAGACCTCGTCGCCCGGGCGGTCGATGTCGCCCGCCTGCTTGCGGTCGCGCGGCTTGCCCCCGGGCCAGCCCGTGATCGAGCGCTGCAGCTGCCGGAACACCGAGATGTTGAGGTCGTACGCCTTGCCGCGGCCTGCGAGGAGATCCTGCAGGTGGTGCTCGTTGTAGTCCTCGGCGGTGAGCTTGAGGATCGCCTTCTTCGTCGTGCGCGCGAGCCAGATGACGGCCTTGCGCGTCATCGCGTCGCACCACTCGAGGTCGTGGTTCGCGCTGCACCATGGCGCCTTGCAGCGCTCGAGCTCGGCGGCGGCGGCGAGGTCGAGGTAGACCTGCGCGTTCGCGTGCTCCTGCAGGAAGCTCGCGGCGACGGCGTTCGTGACGGGGCCTTCGACGGCGCGCGCGACCACAGGGGCCTTGCCTTCGCCGAACGCCATCATGATCACGCGCTTGGCCTCGAGGATGCTGCCGACGCCCATGGTGACGGCGCGCGTGGGGACATGCTCTTCGCCGAAGAAGTCGCTGGCCGCGTCCTTGCGCGTCACGCTGTCGAGCGTGATCAGGCGCGTGCGGCTCGTGCGCGACGAACCGGGCTCGTTGAAGCCGATGTGGCCCGTGCGGCCGATGCCGAGGAGCTGGAGGTCGACGCCGCCCATCTCGCGGATGCGCTGCTCGTAGCGCTCGCACATCGTGCGCACTTCCTCCTCGGCGGCGGTGCCGTCGGGGATGTTCGTGTTCGCGGGGTCGATGTCGATGCGGTCGAAGAGGTACTCGCGCATGAAGCGGTGGTAGCTCTGCAGCTCGTGAGGCTGCATGGGCCAGTACTCGTCGAGGTTGAAGGTGACGACATTGCGGAACGAGAGGCCTTCGTCCGTGTGCAGGCGAACGAGCTCTTCGTAGACACCCGTGGGCGTGGAGCCGGTGGCGAGACCGAGCACGCAGCGCTCGCCCTTCGCGGCCTTCGCGCGGATGAGATCGGCGATCTCGCGGGCGACGGTGGCGGAGACATCCTTCGCGCGTTCGAGGACTCGGGTGGAGATGCGCTCGGCGGGCGAGGCGATCTGCCAATACTCGGGCTTGCGGGAAGCGGTGGACGAAGCGGGCTTGGTCTCGATGGTGGCCATGGTGGTGCGGTTGCGATGCTATCGGAGGAATGCGTCGCACCGTGGACGAATCCGCCCCATCCGAACGGTGCCTGGCACGTGCCGTGCAGTGCCTGGCACTGGCTGGCACGTGCCAGGCACCAAGTCGGGCCGACGCTGCAGCCGCCTAAACGGCCTGATTCCCGCGGCTTGCGCAGAGTTTCCGTCGAGCTGCCCTGCGGAAGGCGGGCGTGCCTGGCACGTGCCGTGCAGTGCCTGGCACTGCCTGGCACGTGCCAGGCACCTGCCGGGGGCGCAGGGCAGACCGCCGTTTCCGTCGCCACCTTGCCGTTCAGATCTCCCGTGCCGCCGCGAGGTACGCCTCGTACGCCCCGCGGACCTCGCGCATCGAGTCGCCGCCGAACTTGTCGAGGAACGCCCGCGCCACTTCGAACGCCACCGCGTTCTCCATGACCACGCTCGCCGCCGCCACCGCGCTCACATCGCTGCGCTCGTACGCGCTCTGCTGCGGCTCGTGGCTTCCGAACTCGACACTCGGCATCCCGCGCAAGAGCGTCGAGATCGGCTTCATCGTGCCGCGCACGACGATCGGCATGCCGTTGGTCATGCCTCCCTCGAGGCCGCCCGCGTTGTTCGTGGGGCGCGCGTAGCCGAGGTGGCTCGCGCCGCGCGACGCGGCGTCGTAGATGATCGGATCATGCACGCCGCTGCCGAAACGCGCGCCGCATTCGCGGCCAAGCCCGATCTCGACGGCCTTGAACGCCTGGATGCCCATGACCGCGAACGCGAGCCGCGCATCGAGGCGGTCGTCCCAGTTCATGCAGGAACCGAGGCCCGGCGGACAGCCGAACACATGCACCTCGCACCAGCCTCCCACGGTGTCCTTCTCGGTCTTCGCGCGGTGGATGAGGTCGACGAGGCGCGCGTCGGTCTCGGGATCGGGGCAGTACACCTCGCTCGCGTCGCGCGCGGCGACGAGCGCATCGAGGTCCTGTTCACGGATTTCTCGCGCGCTCCACGCATCGCACGCACCGCGCACGAAGCCGAACACGCGGATTCCGAACGCGTCGAGCACGCTGCGCGCAACCGCGCCCGCCGCGACGCGCGCCGCCGTCTCGCGCGCGCTCGCGCGCTCGAGCGTGCCGCGGCAGTCGGGCACGAGATACTTCAGGCTTCCCGCGAGATCCGCGTGGCCAGGACGCGGCCTGGTCACGGGCGGCGTCTTCGCAGGGTCGTCGATGCGGCTGTCGCGGTTCACGATGCGCAGCGCGACGGGCGAGCCGATCGTGCGGCCCTGACGCAATCCGCCGAGGAACTCCGCGACATCCGTCTCGATCTTCTGCCGCGCGCCGCGGCCATAGCCCCCCTGCCGCCGCGCGAGCTCCGCGTTCACGCGCGACGCGTCGACCGCGAGGTCGCTCGGCAAGCCGTCGACGATCGCGACAAGCGCGGGACCATGCGATTCACCTGCGGTCTGGTAGCGGAGTGGCTTGCCCATGCGTCGCGCATTGTGGCGGTTTCACGCGCGGCGCGCCACGGCGTCATTCCGCCGCGCGCAGAACCCACAAGGAGCCTGGGTTGCTCCGTTCCTGCCCGCCGTCGAACCCGCTCACGACGAGCGTGCCGTCGAGCAGCTCGTCGATCGACGCGATCATCAGGCCGCCCTTGCGGGCGCAGACGAACGGCTTGGTCGGCTTTCCATCGACCATGCGGATGCCCCACAGGTTGCCCGACACGAAGTCGGCGTACAGGTAGACGCCGTGCAGCGCGGGAATCGCATTGCCGCGGTACACGCGGCCACCCGTCACCGACATGCCCTCGCGGTGGTGGTACTCGACGACGGGCTCGATGAACGGTCCTTCGCCCTTTCCGCCCGCGAACGGATGGAATCCCTCGCGCGCGTTCCACCCGTAGTTGCCGCCCTTCACGATGAGCGAGATCTCCTCCCACTCGTTCTGCCCGACATCGCCCGCCCAGAGATCGCCCGTCTTCGGGTCGAACGCCATGCGCCAGATGTTGCGCGTGCCGAGCGCCCAGATCTCGGGCTTCGCGCCCTGCTTGCCGACGAACGGGTTGTCGGCGGGCACGGAATACGGAGTTCCGTCCGCGGCGCTCGCGTTCACATCGATGCGGATCACCTTGCCGAGCCAGCTCGACATGTCCTGCCCGTAGTGGTGCGGATCGTTGGCCGCACCGCCATCGCCGAACGAGAGATAGAGGTACCCGTCCGGGCCGAACACCACGGAGCCGCCGTTGTGGTTCGAGTACGGCTGCGACTGGACGAGCACGACCTGTTCGCTCGCGGGGTCCACCGTCATCCCGTCCTCGGCCACCGTGAAGCGCGACAGCACCGACCTCCGCGGCTTGGCGGCCGTGTAGTACGCGTACAACTCGCGCTTCTCGGGGAACTTCGGGTGGAACGCGATCGAAAGCAGGCCCTCTTCGTTGCCGCCATCGTTCACGCGCTCACGGATGTCGAGGGCGACGGGCGCCTCCTTCGCGTCGGCCTTCGCAGGGTCGGCGACGAGGATCCGCCCGGGCTGCTCGACGATGTAGAGCTTCGTCGCGTCCTTCGGGTGCTGCAGCGTCTGCACGGGCCGCACGAGCGGCAGTTCGGGCAGGATGCGCGCGAAGCGCAGCTTCGGAATCGCAGGGCCTTCCGCGTAGCCACGCTCGGGCTCCTGCGCCGTGGCGCGCGGACGCGCCTTCCCGCGCTGCGGTGCCGCCTGCGGTGCGCCCGCGGGTGCGGCGGGCTTCGCCTCCTGCGCGGTGGGCGCGGCGAACTGCAACGGAAGCGCGACGAGGGAAAGTGCGATCGAGGTCAGCATGGGTTCTCCTGCCGCGGAACGGCCGCGGAAACGGAATGGTACCGATGGCCACCTTCGGTCCGCCTCGGGGAATCCGTACACTTTCGCGCATGCAGACCATCGCCCTGACCGCGCTGTCCATGCTCGCCGCCACCTGTGCGATCGCGCCTCCCGCGGCGGTCGCGCCAAAGTCCGTCGCTGTCGATGCAGCGCGAGAGAAGTCCGACGGCTTCGCGACGCTCTTCAACGGCAAGGACCTCGACGGCTGGGTCGGCGACACGAAGGGCTACAAGGTCGAGGAGATCGGCGGCGCGCCCGCCATCGTGTGCCAGCCGGGCGGCACGAACCTCTTCGCGAAGGACGAGTACGCCGACTTCGAGTTCCGCTTCGAGTTCATGCTCACGCCTGGCGCGAACAACGGCATCGCGCTGCGCTGCCCGCCGCAGGGCGACCCCGCGTATGTCGGCTTCGAGTCGCAGGTCCTCGACAACACCGCCGAGCAGTACAAGGGCCTGAAGGAGTGGCAGTACCACGGCTCGCTCTACGGCATCGCCGCGGCGACCGCGACGGCGCTCAGGCCCGTCGGCGAGTGGAACAGCGAGACCATCACGATGAGGGGCCGCACCGTGAAGATCGAGCTCAACGGCGTCGTGATCGTCGACATCGACCTCGACAAGGTCGCGCCCGACGGCAAGACCGTGAGCGGCAGCAAGGTCGAGGGCCTCGCGCGCACGCAGGGGCACATCGGCTTCTGCGGGCACGGCGACCGTGTCGCGTTCCGCAACCTGCGCGTGAAGAAGCTCGACGCCCCGAAGGCGAAGTGACGCGCTTCTCCGCGCCGCGCGGCGTCACACCGCGTACTCGCGGCCGAACCTGTTCGCGATGAAGTCCTCGTAGCGCACATCCTCCATGCGCACGAAGCCCTTCTCGGGCACCTTGCCGTCCTTCAGCAGGTCGAGCACCGCGCACACGCCCGCGGCGGTCGTGATCTGGATGCCCGTCCAGTGCTTGCCGTCGATCGTCTTTGCGGGAACGCGGCGCGCGTCGATCTTCTCGACGAGCCTGCCGTTCTCCATGCCGATCGCCACGCACAGGATCACGATCACATCGTCCTTCGTCGTCGGCACCGAGCGGTCGAGGATGTCGCAGAGATCCTGCCGATGGTCGACGAAACCAAGGTCATGCAGCAGGAACTTGATGAGCCTGCAGTGCCCCGGGTAGCGGATCGTCTTGTAGTTCACATTGCGCGCGCGGCCCGCGAGCGACTCGCCGAGCGAGCCGAGGCCGCCCGAGGTGTTGAACGCCTCGTATTCGATGCCGTCGAGCGTGAACTCCTCGAGGTTCTCGAGCGGCGCGAGCAGCGTGATCTTGCCGTCGACGAGCGCCTCGCACGGGTTGCAGTACTCGTTCACGAGCCCGTTCGTGGACCAGGTCATGTTGTACTTGAGCTGGTTCGTGGGATTGCGCGGCAGCGCGCCCACGCGGCAGCGGAGCTCGTGGATCTCGCTCATCGGCTTCGCAAGATGGTTCGCGGCGATGGTGATGTAGCCGGGCGCAAGGCCGCACTGCGGGATGAACGCCGTCGAAGCGCCCTTCGCGAGGTCCATCACCTTCTTCGTCACCGCGACATCCTCGGTGAGGTCGAGGTAGTGCACGCCCGCGGCCTTCGCGCGCTCGGCGATGAGCGGGTTGCAGAAGAACGGCGCGCACGAGATCAGCGCCCACGCGCCCTTGAGCGCGGCGTCGATGTCGGCGGCGCTCGAGAAATCGACCGTCGCGCCCGTCGCGCCCGCGAGACCCGAGATCGACTCGCGCCACGAGGGCTCGTGCGCATCGACCACATGCACGCGGTAGTCGCCGCACTTCGCGAGGAAGTGCGCCGCCATGCGCCCGATCTTGCCTGCTCCGATGATCGCCACGGTCTTCATGTGCTGCCTCACGGTTCTGGAAACGCGTCAATCCCCTGCGGGGGCGCAAGGGTAGGCAGGGTTGATCGGCCGTGCGGGCCGCCTCAGTTGAAGCGGAACTCGATGAGCGAGAAATCGTCGTCCCATGTCGCGGAGGCCGCCTCGGAGGGCGCGATGCCACGCCCTTCGGCCATGATCCGCCTCGTTTCGACGACGACCGCATCGAGAACGCCCTCCGCGGGCAGGCCCTCGACCAGCGTGCGGAACGCGTCGAGGCCCCAGATCCCCCGCCCCTCGGACTGCTGGATCTCGAACGCTCCGTCCGAGAAGAGATACAGGCGGTCGCCCGGCTCGATGGTCACGCGCTCGGTGGGCGCATCGTAGTCGTCGCTCACGCCGACCATGTAGGTCGTCGACTCGAGCTGCCGCAGCACGCCGTTTCGCACGAGGAAGGACGGCGGGTGGCCGCCGCCCGACCACGCGAGCTCGCGCGTGACGCGGCTGTACACGCCGTACCACACCGTGAAGTACATGCCGTCGTGGCGCGACATCTGGAACGCCGCGTTGAGCGCCGCGAGCACGCGCGTCGGGTCGAGCAGCTGCGGGCGCTCGAGCGAGCCCGAGCGGATGAGGTTCATCGCCGACACGCCCATGAGCGCGGGTCCGACGCCGTGGCCGCTCACATCGATCACATAGGCCGCAAGATGGTCGTCGTCGATCCAGTGGTAGCCGAACACATCGCCACCGAGCGATTCGCACGGCACGAAGCGCCAGTCGGCGCGCACCGCGCCGTCGATCGGCTCGTCGAGCAGCGAGCGCACATACGACGCCGCGCGCTGGATCTCGGCCTTCATGTGCGCCTCGCTCGCACGCAGCGCCTCGTAGGCGGCGTTGCGCTCGAGCTCCATGCGGTAGCCGCGCGAGTGGTGGCGGATGCGCGCGACGAGCTCGACGGGGTGCGGCAGCTTCACGAGATAGTCGCTCGCCCCGCGTGCGAACGCGTCGGCCTTCACCGCGGGGTCCTCCTTGCCCGTGAGCATCACCACGGGCACATCGCGGAGCCCCGCGTGCTCCTGGTATCGCGCGAGCAGGTCGAGCCCGTTGATCGCGGGCATCTCGATGTCCTGCAGGATCACGGTCGGGCGGAACTCGAGCGCCGCCGCCACCGCCTGCTGCGGGTCCTGCACGCTGCGATACTCGCAGGCGCCCTGTGCGGCGATCATGCGCCGCACGGCCTCGCCGACGATCGCCTGGTCGTCGACGAGCAGGACACGGTCGGTGGTCGCGGCTTCGGTGGGCTGTGGCGTGGCGTTCGACATGGTGGATTCCGCGGTGCTAGCGATGTGGCGCGAGCCGCGCGGCGACGGCGCGGCCGATCTCGGGTAGGGCGAGCGTCTCGCAGGCCGCGCCGAGCCTGTGCGCGGCGCCGGGCATGCCCCACACGACGCTCGTCGCCTCGTCCTGCGCGATCGTGTGCCACGCCGCGCGTCGCAGCGCGAGCAGCCCTTCGGCGCCGTCGCGGCCCATGCCCGTGAGCAGCGCCGCGACGCCAGGGCGCGCGTGCCGCGCAAGCGACAGGAAGAGTTCGTCGACCGAGGGGCGGTGCACGAGATCCGCGGGTTCCTCGCGGTAGGCGAGCGTTCCTGCGGATGTGAGCACGAGATGGCGGTCCTCGCCTGCGACGAGGACCTCGTCCGCGACAGGCGCATCGCCTGCTCGCGCGATGCGCACGCGGTGCCCCGTCTTCGACTGGAGCCACTCGCAGTATCCCGCGACGAAGTGCGGCGAGACATGCTGCACGAGGATGACGCACGCACGCAGCGGCCGCGCAAGCGAGGCGAGCACCTCGGCGACCGCGGCAGGCCCGCCCGTCGAGGCGCCAAGCGCGACGATCGCGGGCATCGGCGCGGCGCGCTGCACCACGGTCGATGCCGCAGCGGGCGCAGCCGCCGCCGGACGGAGCTCGCCTGCGCGCGCGATCCGACG